>NZ_JBHVVM010000012.1:0-218563 GCF_042883525.1 Streptomyces sp. NPDC058195 | reverse complement strand
CTTGCGTTTCCGACTCTATCAGACTCTTTCGAGTGCCGATTCCCAGTCGAAGCGGGATTCGCTTTCCAGTTCCTCGCTTCCGCGATTCCCTTTCCGGCGGTTCCGACCTTACCAGACTCTTTTTCGTTCCGTTTCCGGTCCGAATTTCAATTCCGGTGACCTGTTGGAAGGTCTTTGCCTTTCGGCGGATCCGACTTTATCAGAGATTCTGAGTCGGAATTCCCGCCTGTCCCGGGACGACCGCGGCACACGAGTGTGTGCGGCTGTTCCCTTCAGGCGGAGCCGTAAACGTACTGGAGCGGGGCGCCCGATGCAAATCGGGGCCCCGCTCCCGTGTTCCTGTCCCTCGGCGTCAGACCTCGACGACGACGGGAAGGATCATGGGCCGCCGTCGGTAGGTGTCGGAGACCCACTTGCCCACCGTGCGGCGGACGAGCTGCTGGAGCTGGTGCGGCTCCAGCACACCGTCCTGCGCGGACTTGTTGATCGCTTCCTCGATCTTCGGCGCGACGGCGCTGAACGCCGCGTCCTCGATGCCGGACCCCCGGGCCTGGATGTGGGGACCGGCCACGATCTTGCCGGTGGAGCTGTCGACCACGATGAAGACCGAGATGATGCCCTCGTCGCCGAGGATGCGGCGGTCCTTGAGCGACGTCTCGGTGACATCGCCGACGGAGAGACCGTCGACGTAGACATAGCCCGCCTGGACCTTGCCCACGATCTTGGCCTTGCCGTCGACCAGGTCGACGACGACCCCGTCCTCGGCGATGACGATGTGGTCCTTGGGCACTCCGGTGAGCGCGCCGAGTTCGGCGTTGGCCCGCAGGTGGCGCCACTCCCCGTGGACCGGCATCAGGTTCTTCGGCTTGCAGATGTTGTAGAAGTACAGCAGCTCGCCGGCCGAGGCGTGGCCCGAGACGTGGACCTTGGCGTTGCCCTTGTGGACGACGTTGGCGCCCCAGCGGGTCAGACCGTTGATCACGCGGTACACCGCGTTCTCATTGCCCGGGATCAGGGACGACGCGAGGATCACCGTGTCGCCCTGGACGATCCGGATCTGGTGGTCGCGGTTGGCCATCCGGGACAGCGCGGCCATCGGCTCGCCCTGGGAACCGGTGCACACCAGCACGACCTCGTCGTCCGGCAGGTCGTCGAGGGTCCGCACGTCGACGATCAGCCCCGCGGGGACGTTCAGATAGCCGAGGTCCCGGGCGATGCCCATGTTGCGGACCATGGACCGGCCGACGAAGGCGACCCTGCGGCCGTACTCGTGTGCCGCGTCGAGGATCTGCTGGATGCGGTGAACGTGGCTGGCGAAGCTCGCCACGATGATGCGCTTCTGGGCATTGGCGAAGACCGTGCGCAGCACGTTGGAGATGTCGCGCTCGGGCGGCACGAAGCCGGGGACCTCGGCGTTCGTCGAGTCGGAGAGGAGGAGGTCGATGCCCTCCTCGCTCAGCCGGGCGAAGGCGTGCAGGTCCGTGAGGCGGCCGTCCAGCGGGAGCTGGTCCATCTTGAAGTCGCCGGTGGCGACGGCCAGGCCCGCCGGGGTGCGGATGGCGACCGCGAGGGCGTCCGGGATCGAGTGGTTGACCGCGATGAACTCGCAGTCGAAGACGCCGATGCGTTCGCGCTGGCCCTCCGCCACTTCGAGCGTGTACGGACGGATGCGGTGCTCCTGAAGCTTCGCCTCGATCAGCGCGAGGGTCAGCTTGGAGCCGATGAGCGGGATGTCCGGCTTCAGACGCAGCAGATACGGGACACCGCCGATGTGGTCCTCGTGGCCGTGCGTCAGGACGATGCCCTCGATGTCGTCGAGGCGGTCCCGGATCGTGGTGAAGTCCGGCAGGATCAGGTCGACGCCCGGCTGCTCCTCCTCGGGGAAGAGGACGCCGCAGTCGACGATGAGCAGGCGGCCGCCGTACTCGAAGACCGTCATGTTGCGGCCGATCTCACCGAGGCCTCCGAGCGGGGTGACGCGCAGTCCGCCCTTCGGGAGCTTCGGCGGGGTGCCGAGTTCGGGATGCGGATGACTCAAAAGACTCTCCTTACCACGCGCGCCACGTACCGCTTGGGCACGTGGCGCGCAGGTCATTCGTGCACTTGCTGTTGTCTGTGATGTCTTGCCGGCGAGGGTTCCCCGCCTATTCAGTTGTGAAGTCTGTGGCTAAAGCTCTACCCCGCCAGCCGCGAGATCGATCTTGAGCTGAGCCGTTTCCTGCGCGGTGAGCTCCACCAGGGGGAGGCGGAGCGGGCCCGCGGGAAGGCCCTGGAGGGCCAGTGCGGCCTTGGTGGTGATCACACCCTGGGTGCGGAACATGCCGGTGAAGACCGGGAGGAGCTTCTGGTGGATCTCGGTGGCCTTCTGGACGTCACCGGAGCTGTGCGCCTCGATGAGGGCCCGCAGGTCCGGGGTGACCACATGGCCGACCACGGAGACGAAACCGACGGCACCGACCGAGAGGAGCGGCAGGTTGAGCATGTCGTCGCCGGAGTACCAGGCGAGACCGGAGCGGGCGATGGCCCAGCTGGCGCGGCCGAGGTCACCCTTGGCGTCCTTGTTGGCCACGATGCGCGGGTGCGCGGCGAGGCGTACGAGCGTCTCCGTGTCGATCGGCACACCGCTGCGGCCGGGAATGTCGTAGAGCATCACCGGGAGACCGGTGGCGTCGGCGATGGCCGTGAAGTGGCGGAAGAGCCCTTCCTGCGGCGGCTTGTTGTAGTACGGCGTCACCGCGAGCAGGCCGTGGGCGCCGGAGCGCTCGGCGGTACGGGCGAGCTCGACGCTGTGCCGGGTGTCGTTGGTGCCGATGCCGGCGACGACATGGGCCCGGTCCCCCACGGCTTCCAGGACCGCTCGTACGAGCTGGTCCTTCTCCTCGTCGCTGGTGGTCGGGGACTCACCGGTGGTGCCGTTGACGACCAGGCCGTCGTTGCCCGCGTCCACGAGATGGACGGCGAGCCGCTGGGCGCCGTCGAGGTCGAGTGCACCGTCCGCCGTGAAGGGCGTGACCATAGCGGTGAGGACCCGCCCGAAGGGGGCCTGCGGAGTGGAGATCGGAGCCATGGGTAACACGCTACTCGCTGCTCAACGGGGACTGCCCCCTCGGGGGGACAAGCAGAAGGAGCCCGGCACTGCCTGCTCGGGGGTTCAAGCAGTGCCGGGTCCGTTTGATCAGCCTAGATGAACTTCATGAAAGGCCGCAATACGGACACCGCTTACGGGGCGACGCGTCCGTTCTTGTTGAAGGCTGCATGGGTGAGCGGCATCAGCCGGGCCCAGTGCTCCTCCATCCGCTCGCCGACCATCTCGATCTCGCGCTGCGGGAAGGACGGCACCTTGGCCAGCTCGTGCTGGGTACGCAGGCCGAGGAAGTGCATCAGCGAGCGGGCGTTGCACGTGGCGTACATCGAGGAGAAGAGGCCGACGGGGAGCACGGAGCGGGCGACCTCGCGGGCCACTCCAGCGGCGAGCATCTCCTGGTACGCCTCGTAGGCCCGGCGGTAGGAGTCCTCCATGACCCGGCCGGTGAGCTCCAGCTGGGTGTCGGTGCCCTCCACGAACTCGTACTTGCCGGGGCGGCCCTGCTGGACCAGCTTGCGGGAGGCGTCAGGGACGTAGAAGACCGGCTGCAGCTCCCGGTAGCGGCCGGATTCCTCGTTGTACGACCAGCCCACGCGGTGGCGCATGAACTCCCGGAACACGAAGATCGGGGCGCTGATGAAGAAGGTCATCGAGTTGTGCTCGAACGGGCTGCCGTGGCGGTCGCGCATCAGGAAGTTGATGAGGCCCTTGGAACGCTCGGGGTCCTTGGTGACCTCCTCCAGGGACTGCTCGCCAGCCGTGGAGACACGGGCCGCGAACAGGACATCGGAGTCGCCCGCGGCGTGTTTCACCAGCTCAACGGTGACATCACTGCGGAAGCTGGGCTGTGCGGGCTCGGGGGTCTCGGTCACCGGCGGGGTCCTTCCAATCGCGTCGCTCGGGCGGCGCCCACTCTACGGGCCGCCACTGACAAGCAGGCTGGAAGGGTCGTGCCGGGATTTCTTCGACGAATTCGGTGATTCAGGCACCGATCGGGCCGTTCACGCGTCTGACTCAATAGCAGCATCCACCACAGAGTTCAAGGAGATCCTCCTCATGTTCCGCCGGCGTGAATCCGTTCCGTTCTCGTTCGTGGCCGAGAGCGACCGATTCCGCAGTAATGTCACTCCGCCGCCGAGGCAGCGGCCCTCCGTCTCCGAGCTGGCCGGCCGCTCCCTCGTGGGGCTGACGGTGATAGCCGGTCTGGCCGGGGCACTGATCCTCGGCCTGCCCGCGCTCAGCCCCTCCCAGGGCCCCGCGCACACGGAACAGGCCGAGGCCGCCCAGGGGCGGTGACTCGTACGGGCCCCCTGGGGTGGTCCGGTCGTGATCGTCTCGGTAGCCTCACCGGGCACAGCAATCGAGTGTGCTTGTGAGTGAGGATCAGACGTGCCCCTGCCCTTCCTGAC
This sequence comes from Streptomyces sp. NPDC058195, assembly GCF_042883525.1. Taxonomy (NCBI): domain Bacteria; kingdom Bacillati; phylum Actinomycetota; class Actinomycetes; order Kitasatosporales; family Streptomycetaceae; genus Streptomyces; species Streptomyces sp. NPDC058195. Next base: position 214,069 of record NZ_JBHVVM010000012.1, on the reverse strand, counting down.
GGCCGATCGCGCGTTTGACGCGCAGGCCGAGGACATCGCGCTGCCGTTCGACGACCACGACAGCTGGCGGCGTCCCTACCGTCCCGGGCCCTGGCGGGTCGCGGCAGCGGCCTCCGCGCTGCTGCTGGCCTCCTTCGTCCTGCTGGCGGGCATGATCATCGCGTTCGCCGCGGAGTTCCCGGGCGCGACGGTGTGTCTGGTGCTGGCGCTGGTGATCATCGGCTGTGCCCTGCGGCTGCTGCGGATGGGCACCTGGGTCAGCCGCCACGGCGTACGCCGGGTCGGTTTCTTCGGCACGGTGACCGTGCCGTGGAACCGGGTCACCGCGGTCCGCACGGTGCAGCAGCCGGTGAAGTGGCTCGGCTTCCCGCGCACGGTCCAGGGGCAGGCGCTGCTCCTCGTACGCCAGGGGGGCGGCGCGCTCCCGCCGCTGCTCACCGACAACAACGCCGACTTCCTGACCCGGGGCGAGGCGTTCGACCGCGCGGCCGACACGGTCGAGGCCTGGGCGGACGAGTACCGGCAGGCCTGAGGCCCCGTACGACCGGAAGGCTCGGCCCCGCGCGCCCGTTCAGGACGTGCTGGGCCGGGCCTTCTCGGCTCCCCGCAGGGCGATGGCCCGCTGCATGGCCTTGCGGGCCCTCGGGGTGTCCCTGGCGTCCTGGTAGGCGACAGCGAGGCGGAACCAGCAGCGCCAGTCGTCCGGGGAGTCCTCGGTCTCCTCGCGGCGGCGGGCGAAGACGGCATCGGCCGAATCACGGTCGACGCGGCCGGACGGGGTGCGGACCAGTTCGTCGACCGGCAGGCCGCCCTCCGCGTCGAGCTGCGCGGCCAGCGCGTTGGCCCGGGAGACGAACTGGGTGTTCTTCCAGAGGAACCAGACCCCGATCACCGGCAGGATCAGCACCGCGATCCCGAAGGTGACCGTCAGCAGGGTGCCGTGCTTGATGAGCAGGACGCCGCGGCTGCCGACCAGGACGAAGTAGAAGACCAGGACGGCGGCGGTGACGAAGTAGGTGATCTTTGCGCGCATGGCAGGGCTCAGTCAGTTCAGGTCGAGGAAGTGTTCCAGGCCGAACGTGAGGCCGGGAGTGGTCACCACGCGGCGGGTGCCGAGCAGGATGCCCGGCATGAAGCTGCTGTGGTGCAGGGAGTCGTGGCGGATGGTGAGCGTCTCGCCCTCCCCGCCGAGCAGCACCTCCTGGTGGGCGAGCAGGCCCCGGAGCCGGACCGCGTGGACCGGTACGCCGTCGACGTCGGCGCCGCGGGCGCCGTCCAGGGCCGTGGCGGTGGCGTCCGGCTGGTCGCCGAGACCTGCCTTGCGGCGGGCCCCGGCGATCAGCTGGGCGGTGCGGGTGGCGGTGCCCGAGGGGGCGTCGGCCTTGTTGGGGTGGTGCAGCTCGACGACCTCGACGGACTCGAAGTAGCGGGCGGCCTGCTCCGCGAACTTCATGGTGAGGACAGCGCCGATGGAGAAGTTCGGCGCGATGAGGACGCCCGTCGCCGGGGAGGCGGCGAGCCAGGTGTTCAGCTGCGCGAGCCGTTCGTCGGACCAGCCCGTGGTGCCGACGACGGCGTGGATGCCGTGCCGGACACAGAATGCGAGGTTGTCCATCACCGACGAGGGGGTGGTGAGCTCGACGACGACCTGGGCGCCGGATTCCGTGAGGGTCTCCAGCTTGTCGCCCCGGCCGAGGGCGGCCACCAGCTCCATGTCGTCGGCGGCCTCGACGGCTCGTACCGCCTCGGAACCGATCCGGCCCCCGGCACCGAGAACGGCCACGCGCAGCTTGCTCATTGCTCTGCTTCCTTAACGGGTGGGTCAAGAGTCGACAGATGGTCGGAGGACCGCTTCGACGGTCAGGAGACCGCTTCTTCGAGGCGGTCTGCCTGCTTGTCCTTCAGCGGACCGATGACGGAGAGGGAAGGGCGGTGTCCGAGGACCTCGCCCGCGACGGCGCGGACGTCGTCAGGGGTGACCTGTGCTATCCGGGCCAGCATGTCGTCGACCGACATCTGGTCGCCCCAGCACAGCTCGCTCTTGCCGATCCGGTTCATCAGCGCCCCGGTGTCCTCCAGACCGAGGACGGTGGAGCCGGAGAGCTGCCCGACGGCGCGGCCGATCTCCTCGTCGCTGAGCCCCTCGGAGACCACCCGGTCGAGCTCGTCCCGGCAGATCTTGAGGACGTCGTGGACCTGGCTGGGCCGGCAGCCCGCGTACACCCCGAAGAGACCGCAGTCGGCGAAGCCCGAGGTGTAGGAGTACACGCTGTAGGCGAGGCCGCGCTTCTCCCGTACTTCCTGGAAGAGGCGGGAGCTCATGCCGCCGCCGAGGGCGGTGTTGAGTACGCCGAGCGCCCAGCGGCGGTCATCCGTGCGGGCCAGGCCGGGTACGCCGAGGACGACGTGGGCCTGTTCCGTCCTGCGGTTCAGCAGTTCCACCCGGCCCGCGGTGCGCAGGGTGCGGGAGCCCTGGCGCGGGGCGACCGGAACGGCGTCCGTGCGGGAGAGCGCGCCCGCCCGCTCGAAGGCCCTGCGGACCTGGCGTACGACCGTGGCGTGGTCGATGTTGCCCGCGGCGGCGACGACCAGGTGCGTCGGGTCGTAGTGCTTCTTGTAGAAGCGGGCGATCCGGCCGCGGTCGAGCGCGTTGACGGTGTCGACGGTGCCGAGGACCGGGCGGCCGAGGGGGGTGTCGCCGAGCATGGTGTGCGCGAACAGGTCGTGCACGCAGTCGCCCGGGTCGTCCTCGGTCATCGCGATCTCTTCGAGGATGACGCCGCGTTCGGCGTCGACGTCCTCGGCGGTGATCAGCGAGCCGGTCAGCATGTCGCAGACGACATCGATGGCCAGCGGCAGGTCCGTGTCGAGGACCCGCGCGTAGTAGCAGGTGTACTCCTTCGCCGTGAAGGCGTTCATCTCGCCGCCGACCGCGTCGATCGCGGCGGAGATGTCGAGGGCGCTGCGCTTGGCGGTGCCCTTGAAGAGGAGGTGTTCGAGGTAGTGCGTCGCGCCGTTCAGCGTGGGGGTCTCGTCGCGGGATCCGACGTTGGCCCAGATACCGAAGGTGGCGGAGCGTACGGAGGGCAGGGTCTCGGTGACGACCCGGAGGCCGCCAGGGAGGACCGTACGGCGGACCGTTCCGGCGCCGTTGCTGCCCTTGAGAAGCGTTTGGGTACGGGCGACGGCCCGCGCTCCAGAGGAAGCGCGGGCCGTCGTCACGGAACTACGGGACGTCACTTGGCGGCGTCGTCCTTCTCGTCGTCCTCGCCCTCGACGACCGGGACGAGGGAGAGCTTGCCACGGGAGTCGATCTCGGCGATCTCGACCTGGACCTTGGTGCCGACACCGAGCACGTCCTCGACGTTCTCCACGCGCTTGCCACCGGCGAGCTTGCGGATCTGCGAGATGTGCAGCAGGCCGTCCTTGCCCGGCATGAGGGAGACGAAGGCACCGAAGGTGGTGGTCTTGACGACCGTACCCAGGTAACGCTCGCCGACCTCCGGCATGGTCGGGTTGGCGATCGCGTTGATCGTGGCGCGGGCGGCCTCGGCGGCCGGTCCGTCGGCGGCACCGATGTAGATGGTGCCGTCGTCCTCGATCGTGATGTCGGCGCCGGTGTCCTCCTGGATCTGGTTGATCATCTTGCCCTTGGGGCCGATGACCTCACCGATCTTGTCCACCGGGATCTTGACGGTGATGATCCGCGGGGCGTTCGGGGACATCTCGTCCGGAACGTCGATGGCCTCGTTCATCACGTCGAGGATGTGCAGACGCGCGTCGCGGGCCTGCTTCAGCGCGGCGGCCAGGACCGAGGCGGGGATGCCGTCGAGCTTGGTGTCGAGCTGGAGCGCGGTCACGAACTGCTTGGTACCGGCGACCTTGAAGTCCATGTCGCCGAAGGCGTCCTCCGCACCGAGGATGTCGGTGAGGGCGACGTAGTGGGTCTTGCCGTCGATCTCCTGGGAGATCAGGCCCATGGCGATACCGGCGACGGCGGCCTTGAGCGGCACACCGGCGTTCAGCAGCGACATGGTGGAGGCGCAGACCGAGCCCATGGACGTCGAGCCGTTGGAGCCCAGCGCCTCGGAGACCTGGCGGATCGCGTAGGGGAACTCCTCGCGCGACGGCAGCACCGGCACGATGGCGCGCTCGGCGAGCGCGCCGTGGCCGATCTCGCGGCGCTTGGGCGAACCCACGCGGCCGGTCTCACCGACGGAGTACGGCGGGAAGTTGTAGTTGTGCATGTAGCGCTTGCGGGTCACCGGGGAGAGGGTGTCCAGCTGCTGCTCCATGCGGAGCATGTTGAGGGTGGTGACGCCCAGGATCTGGGTCTCGCCACGCTCGAACAGCGCGGAGCCGTGCACCCGCGGGATGGCCTCGACCTCGGCGGCGAGCGTACGGATGTCCGTGACGCCGCGGCCGTCGATGCGGACCTTGTCCTTGATGACGCGCTCGCGGACCAGCTTCTTGGTCAGCGCGCGGTACGCGGCGGAGATCTCCTTCTCGCGGCCCTCGAAGGCCGGGAGGAGCTTCTCGGCGGCGATCTCCTTGACGCGGTCCAGCTCGGCCTCGCGGTCCTGCTTGCCGGCGATGGTGAGGGCCTGGGCCAGCTCGGACGTCACGGCGGCGGCGAGCGCCTCGAAGACGTCGTCCTGGTAGTCGAGGAAGACCGGGAAGTCGCCGGTGGGCTTGGCGGCCTTGGCGGCGAGGTCCGACTGGGCCTTGCAGAGCGCCTTGATGAAGGGCTTCGCGGCCTCGAGACCGGCGGCGACGATCTCCTCGGTCGGGGCCTCGGCGCCGTCCTTGACAAGCTGGATGGTCTTCTCGGTGGCCTCGGCCTCGACCATCATGATCGCGACGTCGCCGTCCTCCAGGACGCGACCGGCGACGACCATGTCGAAGACGGCGTCCTCGAGCTCGGTGTGCGTCGGGAAGGCGACCCACTGGCCCTTGATCAGGGCGACACGGGTGCCGCCGACCGGGCCGGAGAAGGGCAGGCCGGCCAGCTGCGTGGAGCAGGAGGCGGCGTTGATCGCGACCACGTCGTACAGGTGGTCGGGGTTGAGCGCCATGATCGTCTCGACGATCTGGATCTCGTTGCGCAGGCCCTTCTTGAAGGAGGGGCGCAGCGGGCGGTCGATCAGGCGGCAGGTGAGGATCGCGTCCTCGGAGGGGCGGCCCTCCCGGCGGAAGAAGGAGCCGGGGATCTTGCCGGCGGCGTACTGCCGCTCCTCGACGTCCACCGTGAGGGGGAAGAAGTCGAGCTGGTCCTTGGGCCGCTTGGAGGCGGTGGTGGCCGACAGCACCATGGTGTCGTCGTCCAGGTACGCGACGGCGGAGCCAGCGGCCTGCTTGGCCAGGCGGCCCGTCTCGAAGCGGATGGTGCGGGTGCCGAAGGTGCCGTTGTCAATGACGGCCTCGGCGTAGTGGGTCTCGTTCTCCACTAGCGTTTTCTCCGTTACGTATCGTCTTCGCGTCCCCGCGCCCGTGTGGCGGGGGGACGGTTGCGGAGAAGCCCTCCATCGGCGGGCCGGTCTTCGATCGAAGCACCCGGGTCGATGAGTCCGGGGGCCACTACCGAGGACCGGCGGCGGGGAGGTCTGCTTCTCGCTCGTCTGTCGGTCGTTCTGCGACCAGGTTACTGAGATTCGGTTCTGCTTGGCATCACGGCCGTACGGGCGGGCCCGTCACGTGCCGTGTCCGTGCGCTGTACGCACAATCGTACGTACAGCAAAGGGAGCGGCCCCCCTCAGTGGTGGGAACCGCTCCCTTCACGGCGACTTACTTGGCGCCGGCCGCACCACGGCGGATGCCGAGGCGCTCGACCAGGGCGCGGAAGCGCTGGATGTCCTTCTTGGCCAGGTACTGCAGGAGGCGGCGGCGCTGGCCGACCAGGATCAGCAGACCACGACGGGAGTGGTGGTCGTGCTTGTGGATCTTCAGGTGCTCCGTCAGGTCCGAGATGCGACGGGAGAGCATCGCGACCTGGACCTCGGGGGAACCGGTGTCACCCTCCTTGGTGGCGAACTCGGCCATGATCTGCTTCTTCGTAGCGGCGTCGAGCGACACGCGGTACTCCTCTTGGTATTCGATGCGCCCGCGAGTGCCCCTGGTCCGTTCTCAGGGGTGCTTCCATGACTCGGGAGCGAGGGTCCGATGAGCGCAGCTCCCAGGATGATCCGGGAGGGCGTACACAAACGGCCGTCACACAGCGTACCAGTCCGGCGGAGCCGGTACCGGCCGGGGCGGGCCCTGGTCAGCCGGTGAGCGCGCGGACCGCGTGGTAGAGGTCGAAGACGGCGAGGCAGAGCGGGAGCGGGGTCAGGAGCACCCCGGCCTCCGCGATCTCCAGGAAGCGCCCCCAGAACGGGGTGACCCCCTTGCGCGGCACGATCAGCCCGATGGCGGTGAGCAGCGCGGCGGCGCCCGCGACGGCGGCGGCGAGCCAGATCGTACGGAGGGCGAGCGCGGAGCCGTTCCCGGTGGCCGCCTCGCGCAGCAGGCCGGGCGGCGGATTCAGGGACAGCCCCAGGCCCAGGAGTACGAGTGCGGCGAGGCCCGCCGCCAAGGCGCAGCCGACCTGGTCCGTGTGGCGGAAGAGGCGGGCGCGCGTCAGCAGGGCGACCCCGGTGGCAAGGGCCAGCAGCCGCCCCCAGAGACCGCCGGAGAACCCCAGGACGGCCGTGGCGCCCACCGCGGGGAGCGCGCATCCGCCGACCAGGCCGACGAGCAGTTCGTGGCCGCGCCGGGCCCGGACGGCGATGAGGCCGCCGTCGACGGGGCGCCGCGACACCGGTTCGGGCGCCGGGTGGCCGCCGGGGGTGGCGCGGGGCGGGTCGAAGCCGAGGGGCAGGCGGGCGAGGCGGGTGGAGAGGCCGGGCAGGAAGGCCAGCGCGCCCACGCAGACCGGGGCGCACAGCGCGGCGGCCTCGACCGGGGTCATGCCGGTCGTGATCGCGGCGAAGGTGAGCAGCAGGCCGACGGCTGCGGCGCAGCCGCAGGCGACGAAGACCCCGTCACCGCCGGGGGCGGCGATCGTGAGGATCACGGCCGTCACCAGCACGGCGGCGCAGGCGAGCAGGAACTGCAGCCGCCCGGGGCCCTCGCCCGCGGCGGGCGCCAGCAGCCCGGACCCGGCGACCGCGGCGTTGGCTAGCGCGCCGGTGCCCAGGGCGGTGGCCGATCCCCGGTCGCCGTACACCCGGGTGCGTACGCAGGCGAGCGTGAGGGCGAGCACGGCGGTGACGGCGGCGAGGACGCCGGGAAGGCCGTGCGTGTCGTGGCGGGGGCCGGAGGTCCACAGCGCGAAGCCCAGCAGGATCAGCAGGACCGCCCCGCCGAGGAGCCCGGCCGTGCGGGTGAGTCCGTCGTCCCAGAGCGTGCGGTCCCGGGCGACGGCGGTGGCGACGGCGTCGCAGACGTCGTCGAAGACCGCCGGGGGAAGGGACTGGGCGAAGGGGCGCAGACAGAGCGGCTCGCCGTCCATGACGTGCTGCGCGGCGAGGCCGCGGCCGCCGTCCAGGACGGTGCCGTCGCGGCGTACCAGGTGGTAGCCGACCGGGGCGCCGGGGTCGGGGGTGTGGCCGGACAGCCGGAGGATCTCGGGGTACAGGTCCGCGACGGCGAGGTCCTCGGGCAGGGCCACGTCGACGCGGCCGTCCGGCGCGACGACCGTGACCCGGCAGAACCCGGTGCCGTCGGCGGCGGACTGGACCGCGGGGGCCCGTCGGCCGGGCGGGGCCACGGGGGCGGGCCGGCCGGGCGGGGGTTCGGGAGCCGGGGGCGTCGCGCGGTCCGTCATCGTCACCTGGTGCTCCCCTGGTCGTTGTTCCTGAGCGCGCCCGCGTGCGTCCGGGCGTGTCTGCGCAACGAGTCCCGGGAACGCGGGTCACGCCCGGGGCCGAGGGCGCCGCCGTCAACGGTTCTCTTCGTGTGCCGTCCCTCCTCGTGTGCCGCCGGCTCTTTCGGCGCGGCGCCCCGGCGGGGCGCCGCGAGAGGCCGCAGCGTGTCGCGGCACATCGCGGCACATCGCGGCACCGGGACGCGGCGAGGGAATTCCGCGAGGGGATGGGGTGGGCCGTGGGCCAGATCGTCGTCAAGCGTCCGCCACGGGTGTGGCCCTGCGGGGTGCCCGACGAGCCGGTGGAGCTGAAGCCGCCGCCGGAGCTGCCACGCGGCCAGCAGGAGGGGGTGATGCTGCAGTTGCTGCCGCTGCTCGGCATGGGCGGGTCAGTCGTCTTCTTCCTCATCACCCCGAACCCGATCATGCGCGTCATGGGCGTGATCATGATCGCGTCGACGCTCGCGATGGCCCTGGCGATGGTCGTCCGCTTCCGGCGGGGCACTCAGGGCCGGCTCGCCGGGCTGCGGCGCGACTACCTGAAGTACCTGACACGGACCCGACGAACGGTGCGGGAGACGGCGCGGAAGCAGCGCGACGCCCAGTTCTGCCTCCATCCGTCGCCGGACCAGCTGTGGGCACTGGTCGCCGAGGGCAGTCGGGTGTGGGAGCGCCGCCCCGGTGACGCCGACTTCGCACAGGTACGTGTCGGGCTGGGCAGGCGGGAGCTCGCGACCCGGCTCGTCGCACCCCCGACCGCGCCGGAGGACGAGCTGGAGCCGCTGACCGCGGGGGCGATGCGGCGGTTCCTGGCGACGCACAGCACACTGGACGGGCTGCCGGTCACGGTCTCGCTGCGCGCCTTCCACCACCTGACGATCAGTGGTGACACGGAGTCGGCGCGGGCCGTCGCGCGGGCGATGGCCGTCTCGCTCGCCTCGCTGCACTGCCCCGGGGATCTGGTCCTCGCCGTCGCGGTGGGCCGGGAGGCGGCCCCGCACTGGGAGTGGGCGAAGTGGCTGCCGCACGTCCAGGCCCCGGGCCCCGGCGACGGTGCGGGCAGCCGCCGCCTGATCGCCGCCTCTGTCGCGGAACTGGAGGAGCTGCTCTCCGACCGGCTGGAGGGACGGCCCCGCTTCCAGCCCGAGGGCCGGCCGCTCCAGGAGCGGCCCCACGTCGTCGTCGTGCTCGACGGCCGGTCCGTGCCACCGGTGTCGGTGCTCGCCGCCCCCGAGGGGCTCCAGGGCGTGACGGTCGTCGAGCTGCTGCCGGGTGGGGCGGACGGGGCGCGCGGTGCCCTGTCCGTCGTGGTCGGCCCCCGTACGCTGCGGCTGGAGTCCGGCCGTGGTCCAGTCGACGACGGGCTTCCCGATCTGCTCGGCCCGCAGGCCGCCGAGGCACTGGCCCGGCAGCTGGCTCCGCTCCGGGCGGCCCCGGTCGGGGACGACGGCGAACCGCTCCTCGCCGACCTGGAGTTCACCGATCTGCTGAACCTCGGCGACGCGGCAGCGATCGACGTCGGCTGGGCCTGGCGGTGCCGTACCCGGTCCGAGCGGCTGCGGATCCCGATCGGTGTCGGCGAGGACGGCGGCCCGGTGATGCTGGACCTCAAGGAGGCGGCGCGGGAGGGGATGGGACCGCACGGCCTGTGCGTCGGAGCCACCGGTTCCGGAAAGTCCGAGCTGCTGCGTACGCTCGTGCTCGGTCTCGCGGTCACGCACGGTTCGCAGACGCTCAACTTCGTCCTCGCGGACTTCAAGGGCGGCGCCACCTTCGCCGGGATGGCGCGGCTGCCGCACGTCGCGGCGGTGATCACCAACCTCGCGGACGACCTGACGCTGGTCGACCGGATGGGCGACGCGATCAGCGGTGAGCTCAACCGCCGCCAGGAGCTGCTGCGCGACGCGGGCAACTACGCGAGCGTCCACGACTACGAGGAGGCACGCGCCGCGGGAGTCGCGCTGCGGCCCCTTCCCACGCTCGTCCTGGTCATCGACGAGTTCAGCGAACTCCTCACGGCCAAGCCCGACTTCATTGAGATGTTCGTGCGGATCGGGCGGATCGGCCGCTCGCTGGGGGTTCATCTGCTGCTGGCCTCGCAGCGTCTGGAGGAGGGGCGGCTGCGCGGCCTGGAGACCTATCTGTCGTACCGGATCGGGCTGCGTACGTTCTCGGCGGGCGAGTCGCGGGCGGCGCTGGGGGTGCCTGACGCGTACCACCTGCCCGGTGTTCCCGGGTGCGGCTATCTGAAGTACGGCACGGACGAGATGGTGCGCTTCAAGGCCGCGTACGTCTCCGGGGCGTACCGCGCGGGTGCCCGGGAGACGGTGTCCCCGGGGCCGTTGCCGGTGGACCGCAGGCCGGTGGTGTTCACGGCGGCTCCGGTGCCGGTGCGATACGCGGAGCCGGGGGCCCCTGCCCCTGATGACCGCGCACCCGGTGCGTACGCGTCCGGCGCGTATGTGTCCGAGGGCTGTGCGTCCGAGGGCTGTGCGGGGGCGCAGGAGAGCGGTCCGGCCGAGACGGTACTCGATGTGGTCGTGCGCCGGCTGGAGGGCCGGGGAGCCGCCGCGCACCGGGTGTGGCTCCCGGCGTTGGGCGGCCCGCCGTCGCTGGACGGACTGCTGCCGGGGCTCTGCCCGGTCGAGGGGCGTGGGCTGACCGTGCCCGGGTCCGAGGGGGCGGGCCGTCTCGTCGTACCCCTCGGTGTGGTCGACAAGCCGTACGAGCAGCGCCGCGACCCGTTGTACCGGGACTTCTCCGGGGCGGCGGGCCACCTGCAGATCACCGGCGGCCCGCAGTCCGGGAAGTCCACGCTGCTGCGCACTCTGGTCGCGGGCTTCGCGCTCACCCACACCCCCCAGGAGGTCCAGTTCTACGGGCTCGACTTCGGCGGCGGGGGCCTGAACTCGGTCTCGGGACTGCCGCACGTCGGCGGCGTCGCCTCCCGGCTCGACCCGGAACGGGTACGGCGCACGGTCGCCGAGGTGTACGGGATCATGGCGCGGCGCGAGGAGTACTTCCGCGGCGCGGGCATCGACTCCATCGCCGCCTTCCGCGAGGGGCGGGCGCGCGGCGAGATCCCGGTCACGGACCAGCCGTGGGGCGACGTCTTCCTGCTCATCGACGGCTGGGGCAGTTTCCGTACGGACCACGAGGGGCTGGAGGGCCTGGTCGTGGACCTCGCGGCGCGCGGTCTGGGCTACGGGATCCACCTGGTCGTCACGGCCTCGCGTTCCCCGGAGGTCCGGGCCAGCCTCAAGGACCACCTGATGAACCGGCTGGAACTGCGGCTTGGTGACGTCATGGACTCCGAGCTGGACCGCAGGGCCGCGGCCAATGTGCCAGCCGGTGTTCCCGGCCGTGGGCTCACTCCGGAGAAGCTGCACTTCATGGCCGCGGTGCCGCGGATCGACGGCATCGGCTCCGGCAGCGGTCTCGCCGGGGCGACGGCTGCCCTGAGCCGGGAGGTGGCCCGGCACTGGACGGGGGCTCTGGCCCCGGCGGTCCGGCTGCTGCCGCGCTCACTCCCGGTGTGCGAGCTGCCCCCGGGCCACGCGTACCCGGACCGGGGCGTCGCGTTCGGTATCGACGAGAACGGTCTGGAGCCGGTCTTCCTCGATCTCGAACGCGACCCGTTCTTCCTGGTGTTCGGGGAGAGCGAGTCCGGCAAGTCGAACCTGCTGCGGCTGCTCGTCAAGCAGCTGAGCGAGCGGTACGACGGGGACGCCTGCCAGTTCTTCGTCATCGACAACCGGCGCACGCTGCTGGGTGCCGCCCCGGCAACGCACCTGGCGGAGTACGTGCCCCTGTCCAACGCCATGGAGCACCACGTGGACGCCCTGTACCAGCTGATGGAGCGCCGCACGCCGTCGCCCGACGTCACGGCGCGGGAGCTGCGCGAACGCAGCTGGTGGAGCGGCCCGACGGTCTACGTCGTCATCGACGACTACGACCTGGTCCCCACCTCCAGCGGCAACCCGCTGGGCAGGCTGACGGAGATGCTGCCGTTCGCGCGCGACGTCGGCGTCCGCTTCGTCATCGCCCGCAGCACCGCCGGGGTCGGCCGCGCCCTGTACGAGCCGTTCCTGCAACGCGTCGTGGAACTGGGCGCGCAGGGTCTGGTGCTCTCGGGCGACCCGGTGGAGGGGGACGTCCTCGGCGCCGTACGGCCGCGGCCGATGCCTCCGGGACGCGGCGTCTTCGTCACCCGGCGCCGGGGAAACCCGCTCGTGCAGTCGGCGTTCATGGATGAGGAGCGGTAGCGGCGGGCGGGGAACCGGTGGTGGCGGCCGGGGCGGGCGTGTCTCCCTCGCGCGCCCGCCCCGGCCGCCGCCCCGGTGCTCGCCGGGCCCTACTCGAAGTTGGCCCGTGCCCGCTTGTCACCGGCGTGGTACGCGGCACCGGCCTCGCGCACCTTGCGGGAGATCTCGCTCAGCGCGTTGTGGATCGCCGTGGCATCGTTCTCCCAGCCCTGCTGGGCGATGTCGTAGGCCCTCTTGGCCTCGCCCACCCACAGTTCGGACACCTGGGCGATCATCCGCTGGATGGACGCGAGATCCTCCTGGAGCTGTTTGCCCTGTCGTTCGATGGCTCCGGCCGCGAGTTCCAGGCTCGCGTAAGTGACAACCATCGTGCCGCCGTTGTCGTTCGGCATGCGGTCCTCCCGTGTGGTCCAGATGTGAGGTCACGTCGTCATGCGGTTTTGGCCGTTACTGGCTCAGAACTTGTTCAGGTTGGAGATCCTGGCCTCCGCCGCGGCGTCTCCCGAGTAGCCGCTGACGACGTCGACGCCGTGCAGCGCCTGCCGGATCTCGTCCTCGGTGTTGCTGGAGATGGTGCGCGCCGCCTTGATGGCCTCCTGGAAATGGAGCAGCCGGCGGGCGATGCTGACCATCTTCCGGTTGATCTCCTCCTGCTTGGTGTTGAAAGCACCGGCGCCGATGCCCTGCCAGGCGCCCTCCAGGCTGTCGATCGTGCCCTGCAATGTCTTCAGCTGGCCCTTCACCGAATCGAACCGTGTGGTGAGCTCGCCCTCCAGCTTGCGGAGGGCGGCATCCGAGAGCTTCTGGTCCGCCATGTCTTCGTCTTCCCTTCCGCTGCGGCCGTGACCGCGTTTGTTTTGCCATGTCCCTGGCGGTACCGCTCCGGTTCCTGGCCGCACCAGAACGGAACGTCATCACCGGGGCGGCGGTATTCACCCGCCTCCGAACGGCGTGCCGGTGATCCCCGCGCCGCTGTCGGCTGACGGCCGCCCCCGTCTTCAGGAGCGCCTCGCCCGCGTCCTTGGGACGTTCCAGACGGGAGTTCTCGACCAGGTCCGGTCACCGCGGGGAGTTCGTATCCCTCGAACGAGGTACGCAGGCCGGGGAGAACCGGAACCTGTCCGGACACGCTGACGGTCCTCCGGCCGCGGTTCCCTCACATCCACATCGCTCATCCGGCTGCCCGCCCCCTGTCGCTCCGCCGGTCGCCGCTGCGACGACCGGGCCGTTCGGCCTTGCCCGTGTTCCCGGTTCCCGTGCGTTCGTGTTCTCTGACCGGGCGGGTGCTGATCTCGTGGAAGCGGTGGCGTACGTCGCCGTCCACGTTGCCGAGGCCGACGGCCGACGCCTGCCCGCTCCGGACCTCCACCCACCCGAACCTCACTCTCCGTACACACCCTAGCCACCGAATGTGACAGACGCGTCGGGCTGTGGGCCCTGCCCCTCGATCGGGCGAACTTGGCCTGACGCCGGATCACGCGCGGCCGGTACTACGTTCCGGTGCCGGTCCGCCGTCGGCTGTCGCGCACGGCGACGGCGACGCCCGCGAGTGCGGCGACCAGTACCGCCGCGCCCACCACCACGTAGGTCGCGAGGCGGGTGGCGCGTTCGTCCGCCGTTTCGCCCGGCTGGAGCGCGGCCGGGGCCGGGGCCTCGCCCCTGCTCACACCTTCGCGGGCCACCGGGCGCTCAAGGGGCCGCTCGTCCTCCGTCAGGGCCCGCACCGGGTCCACGACACCCCAGCCCACCAGGCCGTCGCGGCCCGCGACCGACCGCTCCGCCGTCTGCTCGATCTGGGCGACGACCTGGTTCCGTGTCCAGCCCGGGTGCTTGGCCCGGATGAGGGCGGCGACGCCCGCGACGTACGGGGCGGCGAAGCTGGTGCCGTTGTCCGCGCAGTGTCCGCCGCCCGGGACCGTGGAGACGATGTCCACGCCGGGGGCGGCCACGTCCACGAAGTCGCCGGACCGGGAGAAGGCCGCCCGTTCGTTGTCGCGGTCCGAGGCGGCGACGGCCAGGACACCTTCGTACGCAGCCGGGTAGGCCGTCCGGACGGTGCCGTCGAGCCCGTCGTTGCCAGCCGAGGCGACGATCACGACGTCCCGGTCCAGAGCGGCGTTCACCGCCTGTTCGAGGACAGGGGCGGAGGCGACCGCTTCGGCCGTGTCCTGGGAGATGTTGATGACGTCCGCACGGGCGGTGCCGGCCGCGTAGCGGATGGCGTGGGCCAGGGTGGCGGCCGTTCCGTTGCCCCCGGCGTCGTTCTGCTGGACCGGGATGATCGTCGCGTCCGGCGCCAGGCCGGTGAAGCCGGTGCCGTCCGCTTCCCGCGCGGCGATGATCCCGGCGACCTTGGTGCCGTGGCCGACCGTGTCGGTCGTGCCGTCCTCCTTGCCGCGCGCGAGCGCGCCGCCGTGTCCGTCCTTGAGGTTCCCCGGCAGGAGGTTGCGACCGCTCCCGGTGTCCACGGCCGCCTTGAGCTGGGGATTTTTGATGTCCACTCCCGTGTCGATGACGGCCACCCGTACCCCCGCGCCGGTGGACTGCCGCCATAGTTCGTCCAGCAGGACGCGCTGCAGCGACCAGGGGCGGCCCGCGTACGGCTTCGCGCCGAAGACGCAGCGGGCCGGATCGTCCGCCCCGGCGGGCGGCACCGGCGGCAGGACGGTCAGGAGCGCGGCGGCCACGGCCGTCAGCGCGTGCCGGTACGGCAGGCGGGGCGTCGTCATGCCGCCGCGCCCTTCAGGAGCCCTGCGGCCGACGGGCCGCGCCGGTCGACAGGCGCGGCCCCGTGGGCAGGAGGCCGGACCAGGCGGCCGGAACGGGCGCGGGCACGACGTCCGCGTACCCGAGCCGGTTCTGCGCCTGCCGTGCTTCCAGGCGCCGTCGCTCCTGTTCCTCCGCGGAGCCGGACGCACCGGCCTCGGCGTCGCCCCGGACACCGTTCCCGCTGTCCCCGCTGTCCCCGTTGGACTGCATCGCGTAGCGCAGTCCCGTGTCGGTGACCAGGAAGAGCGGACCGGAGTGGGTGGCGGCCCCCTTGAACTGGCGGAAGAGCTGCCCCGACCCGGGAGTCACGTAGGCGCTGCTGGAGCCGGTGGGCAGCGTCGCGGGAAAGCGTGTGCCCGCCCAGGTGCTGAGCGTGGTGGCCCCGCCGGCCGGGGCGACGCCGCGCAGGACGACGCAGACGGTGTCACGGCTCCCGGGCGCGGCGCTCGCGGAGTTGACCGGTCTCGGCTCGTGGGTGGGCCAGTCCAGGTTCCGGCCGAAGGGCGCGCCGGGAGCGAAGGCTCCGGCGCTGACGTGCCGCGCCCTGCCGTCCTGGCCGAGCCCGAGCAGGGCGCGGCTGTTGAGCAGGAGCTTCGCGACGAAGTCCGATACGGGAGCGACCCGTCCGGACAGGACCACGTACCGCCGGGTCCGGGTGCCGGAGGTCGCCGCGAGGACCATGCCCACCCGGTTCGCCCCGGGCGGCAGCCGTCCCGGGACGCCCGCGTCGGCACCGGGGTCGCCGGGGAGCGGCGGGAAGTCGATCGTGTCCCCCAGGTGCAGGGTGCCCAGCCACGCGGCGGAGACCCGCTGCGGGGCGCGGTCGCCGGTCAGGGTGCGGAGCAGCAGTTCGCGTTTCCTGACGGGGTACGCCCGGCCCGCGGCGTCCACGACGTAGCGGGTGCGGTCCGGTCCCGGGCCCTCGACATGGATCAGCTCGCCGCCGCGTGGCCGGTTCTTCCCCTCGGTCCGCCGCAGATCGCGTGCGGCGAGGACGAACGCCGCCCGCTGGATGGCCCTGCCGCCCTGCACCGGCCGTTCGCAGACCGCCCAGCGCTTCTTCGCGCCGGCCTCCTTCTTGTCCGGCAGCCGGTCGGGGGCGTACGGGATGCCGAGGGTGGCTCCGTGCGGAATCCCGCCGCTGTCGAGGACCGCCTCGCCGACACTGATGACCTCGTCCTTGCCCGGGGCGAGGAGAAGCCGGGCGCTCGACATGTTCAGCACCGGGTGGAGCTGCTTCCGTCCCCCGGTCCGCAGCACCACGTACCGCGTGGTGGACTTGTCGGCCACGATGACGTGCTCGTACGGGGTGTCCCAGTCGCGGGGCGCGACGGGGCTGAACATCCCCCAGGCTCCGAACCCCGCGAGGATCACGGCCCCGGCGACCGCGCCGGGCACCACGGCGCGCAGCGGCCTCGGAGCGCCCTCGTCCGAGCCGGCCGGGCCGGGGCACAGGAACTGCGCGACCATCCTCCGCTTCGCGAAGGTGTACGCGTTGAGTTCGTCCCGCCGCGATGCCATCAGCCGGTCCCCGCCCCTCTTCCCGGTGGCCGACCAGGTTCCCACACGCACTGCCACCACAGATCATCGAACTGGCGTCTACACACAGGGATTTGACGTGTGGCGTCGCCGCTCGGGTAGCGTGGCCGACTGGCCGGCACCGGTGGGACGAAACGGTGCACAGCGGCGCGAGGGGGCACAGGCGGCGATGGCGACGACGCGTGACCGTACACGGATGGCCCACCGGGGACCAGCCGTCACTTCCCGGGGGCAACGCAGCAACGAACCCGCCGCAGCGGCCTTCGCGCCCCCGGCGGGCGCCCCGGCGGACCCTCCGCGGCGGGTCCGCCGCCCGGGGTTCGCGCTGCGGCGGCTGGTACTCGTCGAGACAGCGCTGGCGGTCGGCGTGGCGGGCTGCGTGCACGGCGGCGCCGCGGCGGCGGGCTCGGTCGTGGTCGCCGGTCTGCTGGCGCCGTTCGCGGTGGCGCCGTTCACGGTGACGCGCCGTCGGGGCCGCGCCGTGCCCGGACGGCTGCCGACGGCCCTCGCCCTGCGCGCACGGCGACGTGATGCCGCGGCGGTCGCACCCGGCACGCACCCGGACTGGGCTCCGGTGGCGGAGGCCGCGCCGGGGCTCGCCCCGTACGGCTACGCCGACCGGGGGCGCCGCACGGTGGGCATGGCCGGGGACGGTTCGTTCCTGACCGCTGTCGTACGGGTCGAGGCCGGTCGCGAGTCGCTGCGCCGGGCACCGGGCGCGCGGGCGTTCCCGCTGTCCCTGCTGGGCGACGCGCTCACGGTGGACGACATCGTGCTGGAGTCCGCGCAGCTCGTGCAGCAGGTGCGTCCCGCTCCGGCGCGGCAGTCGGCCGCGCGGTCTTCCGGTGTGCCGCCGCAGGAGCGGGACGGGGCGCCCGCGCTGCGGATGACCTGGGTGGCGGTGAGGCTGGACCCGGAGGCGTGCCGGGAGGCGGTCGAGGCGCGCGGGGGCGGGCTCGGCGGCGCCCAGCGCTGTCTGGTGCGGGTGGCCGACCAGGTGGCGAGCCGGATCACCGGGGCCGGGTTCCGGGCGTCGGTGCTGGATCAGGAGGAGCTGCGCGCGGTCCTGGCCGCGGCCCTGTGCGCGCGCGCCGCCGTGCCGCCCGGCGGCGGGCACCGGGACGGGGCGTCGGGCCGCAGGACGGCGGAGACGCCGGGGGCCTGGCGGTGCGACGGCCGCCTGCACCGTTCCTATGTGGTGGACCGTTGGCCCGGGTCGGGCCGTGGCCCGGCCCCGTTGCCCCGTCTCGTCGCGTCGCTGACGCGGGTACCGGCGTACGCGACGACCTTCTGCCTGACGCTGCGGCGCGGCCCGTACCGGGCCGAGGTGTCGGTATCCGGACATGTGCGGGTCACCGGCGGCTCCGCTGCCGAACTGGCCGGGGCGTGCGAGGCGTTGGAGCGGGAAGCCCGGAGCGCGAGGGTCGGTCTGGTGCGGCTGGACCGCGAGCAGCTGCCGGGCGTGCTGGCGACCGTGCCGCTGGGAGGCACCCGATGAGGTACGCGAGGGGGCGGGCGATGGCGCGGCTCGTCGGGCCCCGGCGCGGGCTGCGCGGCCCGCGTCACCCGGGTCACGCCCTGGCGGCCGGGCAGCTGGACGCGCTGTCGCTGCCGGTCGGCGACGACGGCGTGCCCCTCGGCAGCGATGCCGAGGGGACCGAGCGGACGCTCTCCTTCCCTCACCCCGCGCCGTACGACGTCCTGCTGATCGGCGGGCTGTGGACGGCACAGGTGCTGGCGCTGCGGGTAGCGGCCACCGGGGCGCTGGTGCTCGTCGAGACCGGGCGCCCCGCGGCGTGGACCAGCCTGGCGCGGGCCGCGGGCACCGGCTGGGAACGCGTGATCCTCCACCAGGTGGGCCGGGTGCCGCCGGCCGGAGCGGCCGAGGGCCGCCCCGTGCTGGTGGTACGGGACTGCGGGATGCGCCCGCCCCGGGGCCGGGTGGTGCCCGCGCCCTGGCAGTCGGTGCTGACGCTGCTGCCCTATCCGAGCGTCGTGGCACCACGGTTGATGCGGGCGTCGGCGCTCGTGGGGGTCCAGCGGGTCTCGCCGCAGGAGGCGGGGACGATCGGCGGGGTCCTGGGGCTTCCCCGTACCGAGAGCGAGGCGCTGCCGACCCTGGCGGACAGTGTCACGCTCTGGGTGGCGGGCCGGGAACGCCACTGGGTGACGACGGGCGCGAGCGAGGCCGAGACCCGTCTGCTGGGCGCTGCTCGCCGGATGGACTGAATACTGTCCATTCAGCGCCCCGGAGCTGCCGCCTCCGGGGAAGATGACCAGAGAACGACACGGTTCGATCGAAAGGGACGCCGCCATGGGCACCCAGCAGGAGAAGGACGAGCTCTACGCCCTCGACATCTCGGATGTGGAGTGGCTGAGCGCACCGGGGACCGAGGACGTCGAGGAGCGGGTCGAGATCGCGCATCTCCCGGGCGGCGCGGTCGCCATGCGTTCCTCGCTGGACCCCGAGACCGTGCTGCGGTACACGGAGGCCGAGTGGCGTGCCTTCGTACTGGGCGCGCGGGACGGCGAGTTCGACCTCGCGTAGGCGCTGACCGGCCGGAAGGGGCAGCCGTCCGCACGGGATGACCGCCCCTTTCCTTATATACAGGGACTAGTTGGCGCGGTATATCCGGCCTCACGGCATATCAAGCACTTCGTTCCGCGGGCTCCGTCGTGCCCCGGAAGCCTGTAGCCATGACGTGACCTACTGGACAGTTCCTGTCCTGCGGAACGGCCTGCCGGAGCAAGCCCCCTGGCGATTAGGCTGGGTCCGGGCGCGGCAGAAGAACCTGCGGGCAGGCCATGCGTGCCCCGGGGGGAGAGCCGGGCGTTCAGGCAGACGGAAACGGTCGCCCCCACCCACCACGGCACAAGGGTGCTCGACCACACCAGGAGGCAAAGTGAGCGGCGATCGGGACGAAATCCGCGGGGGCTGGAACAAGCCCGTCGACGAGTCGTCCGACGCGGAGCCCGTCGAGATGACGGGTGAGTTCACCATCGACTACACCCCGCCCGCCTGGTACACGCAGAACGCGCCGGGGGACTCGTCGGGGGGTGCCGGGACGCACCTCGCGCCGCCCACGCCTCCGGGCGGTTCGCCGATTCCCGCGCCCGCGGCGCCGGCCGGGGCCACGTCCGACTCCGACTGGACCCCGGCGCCGCCCGCGCCGCTGCACGCCCCGGCGGCCCCGGCGGGCGGATCCGCCATGGGCGCCGCCGAGCCGTTTCCGTCCGCGGCCCCGTCCTCCTCGCCTTCGCCCTCCGCGTCCTCCGTGCCCGCGCCGTCCGGGCCTTCGTCGTCCGTGCCCGGCGCCGAAGAGGCCGGTGCGGTGTCGGACCCGTTCGGGAGCGACGACGTGGAGAGCGGTTCGACGATGCGGTTCTCGCCCGCCTCGCTGAAGCGCCAGATCGCCGAGATCGAGGGCGGTTTCGGGAACGGCACCGCGAGCGGCCCGGCGCCGGGAAGCGGTGACGCGGAGAGCTTCGGTACGGGTACGGCCCCGGCCGGCCCGGCCGCGACGGGCGGCGCCGGGGACGGGGCCGGTGCTCCGCTCCCGGGCGAGGCGGCCGGTTCCACCGGGGAGCCCGCACCCGAGGGCCGTACGGAACCGGCGGGTGGTGCGGACGACGAACCGCGCGACGCCGCGCCCGCCGACGCCGTCCCCGCCGCGGCCCCCCAGGACGCACCGCCCGCGGCCGCGCCGCCGGGTTCCCCGGCGCCCGCCGCACCGACCGCCTGGACCCCGGCTCCGCCGCAGGGCGGGGCGCTGCCGCCGCTGCCGCCCGCCTTCCAGCCCGCCGCGCCCCAGGCGGCCCCGCAGTGGCCCGCTTCGGCCCCGGCGGGACAGGCCCCCGGTGGCTACGGCTTCCCGCAGCAGCCCGCTCCCCCGGTCCAGCAGGCACCCGTCCAGCAGCCCCCGGCGCAGCAGCCCCCCGTTGCGCAGGCGCCGGCGCAGCAGGGCGGTTACGGCTTCCCGCTCCAGCAGCCGCAGCCCCAGGTGCCCCATCAGTCCCAGTGGCCCGGCCAGCCCGGCGCCCCCCTGCCGCCGCAGGCACCCCAGGGTGCCCAGAGCCCGCAGCCTCCCGCCTCGGCCACGCCCCACCTGCCCGCCCAGGCCCCGGCCGCCCAGCAGCCCCAGCCGCACCAGCCGGGTCAGCAGCCCCAGCAGGCTCAGCCTCCCCACCAGCAGCCGTACCAGCAGCCGCAGCCCCAGCAGCCGCAGCCGGGTGCCCCCCTCGACCCGCGTACCGGCGCCGCCTGGCCCAGTCCGGTCACCCACGACCAGCGCGAGCGTTCCGTGCCCGGCGCCCCGCTCGGGTACACCGCGGCCGTCGAGCTCTCCTCCGACCGGCTGGTGCGGGGCAAGCAGAAGGCGAAGAGCAGCCGTAACCCCTCCGGCGCGTCCCGCTTCAAGCTCGGCGGGAAGAAAGAGGAGGCCGAGCGCCAGCGCAAGCTCGAACTGATCCGTACGCCGGTGCTGTCCTGCTACCGGATCGCGGTGATCAGCCTCAAGGGCGGCGTGGGCAAGACCACCACGACCACCGCCCTCGGCGCGACGCTGGCCACCGAGCGGCAGGACAAGATCCTCGCCATCGACGCCAACCCGGACGCGGGCACGCTCGGCCGCCGGGTGCGCCGCGAGACCGGGGCGACCATCCGCGACCTGGTCCAGGCGATCCCGTACCTCAACTCGTACATGGACATCCGCCGGTTCACCTCGCAGGCGCCCTCCGGCCTGGAGATCATCGCCAACGACGTGGACCCCGCGGTCTCCACGACCTTCAACGATGAGGACTACCGGCGCGCGATCGACGTACTGGGCAAGCAGTACCCGATCATCCTCACCGACTCGGGCACCGGCCTGCTCTACAGCGCGATGCGCGGAGTGCTGGACCTCGCCGACCAGTTGATCATCATCTCGACGCCCTCGGTCGACGGCGCGTCCAGCGCCTCCACCACGCTGGACTGGCTCTCCGCGCACGGGTACGCCGAGCTGGTGCAGCGCTCCCTCACCGTCATCTCGGGGGTGCGCGAGACCGGCAAGATGATCAAGGTCGACGACATCGTGCAGCACTTCGAGACGCGGTGCCGCGGCGTGGTCGTCGTCCCGTTCGACGAACACCTGGCGGCGGGTGCCGAGGTCGACCTCGACATGATGCGTCCCAAGACCCGCGAGGCGTACTTCCACCTCTCCGCCCTGGTCGCCGAGGACTTCGCGCGGGCCCAGCAGCAGCAGGGGCTGTGGACGTCCAACGGCTCCACCCCGCCACCCCAGTTCGCCCCGCCGATGCCGGGCCAGCAGCAGTACGCCCCGCAGCAGGGCCAGCCGTACCAGCACCAGCCGTACGGCGGTCAGCAGCCCGCGCAGCCGTACCCGCCGCAGCCCGCGCCCGGAACGGGGCAGAACGGCTGGCAGCAGCAGCCTCCGCCGCCGCAGGCTCCGGGGGCCGCCGGTCCGGCCGCTCCGCAGCCGCCCGCGGGATGGCAGCAGCCACCGTCAGCGCCTCAGCAGTAAGGCATCAGAGGTCTGAACCAATGAGGGCCCGCACCGTCCGGACGGTGCGGGCCCTTGTGCGTATTCCCGCAGCCCACACGCGGTTTGGACGACCGTTGACGCAGCTCGACCACCGCTGATAAACCTTCGCTTCACCAGCTGGCGAACCACAGATCAACCCGCCTTCTCCGTGCGAGTCATGACGCGAGGTCCCTGACCATGGTCGTAAGAGTTCCACCACGCTCCGTCCAGCCACGCTCCCGTCTGCGCGTTCTCCTGGCCTCCGGTGCCGCCGCGCTGGCGCTGGCCGCCGGTTCCGTCGTCCCGGGTGTGCCGTTCGGCGCCGCGCCTCAGCAGGCGCAGGCCGCGGACGGCGGGAAGTCGACCCTGACCGTCGCCGTCGCGCAGAGCGTCGACTCGATGAGCCCGTTCCTGGCCCAGAAGCTGCTCAGCACCAGCATCAGCCGGCTCATGTACGACTTCCTCACCAACTACGACGCCAAGGACAACCACACGATCCCCGGCCTCGCCACCACGTGGGAGCCGTCCGCGGACAAGTTGACCTGGACGTACACCATCCGTTCCGACTCCAAGTGGTCCGACGGGAAGCAGGTCACCGCCGAGGACGCGGCCTGGACGTTCAACAAGATGATGACCGACGAGGCCGCCGCGCAGGCCAACGGCAACTTCGTCGCCAACTTCAAGAAGGTCACGGCGCTGAGCCCCACGCAGCTGGTCGTCGAGCTCAAGGAACCGCAGGCCACGATGGCGGCGCTCGACGTGCCGATCGTGCCGAAGCACATCTGGGAGAAGGTCGGTGACTTCTCCAAGTTCAACAACGACACGGCGTTCCCGGTCGTCGGCAACGGACCGTTCATCCTGACCGACTACAAGGTCGACCAGTACGTGAAGCTCAAGGCCAACAAGGACTTCTGGCGTGGCACGCCGAAGTTCGACGAGCTGGTCTTCAAGACGTACAAGGACCAGGACGCCGCCGTCGCCGCACTGCGCAAGGGCGAGGTCTCCTTCGTCGCCGGTTCCCCCGCGCTGACGCCCGCCCAGGCCGCCTCACTCAAGGGCGACAAGAACATCAAGGTCAACGAGGGTCCGGGCCGCCGCTTCTTCTCGCTGGCCGTCAACCCGGGCGCGCAGACCAAGGACGGCAAGAAGTTCGGCGACGGCAACAAGGCCCTCCAGGACCAGAAGGTGCGCCAGGCCCTCTTCCTGTCGATCGACCGCAAGACCATCATCGACAAGGTCTTCCAGGGCCACGCCGTCGAGGGCCAGGGCTACATCCCGCCGCGCTTCACCGAGTACCAGTGGAAGCCGACGGCCGAGCAGAGCCTGGCGTACGACCCGGCGAAGGCGGCCAAGCTGCTCGAGGAGGCGGGGTACCCGCTCAAGGGCGAGCAGCGGATCGGCAAGGACGGCAAGCCGCTCGACCTGCGCATCCTCTGCCACGCCACGGACCCGAACGACAAGGCGATCAGCAAGTACCTCAAGGAGTGGTGGGGCAAGCTCGGCATCGGCCTGAAGGTCGACTGCCTGGACGACGTCTCCGTACCCTGGTACGCCGGTGAGTACGACCTCGCCTTCGACGGCTGGTCGGTCAACCCCGACCCCGACTTCGTCCTCGGCATCCACACCTGCGCCGCCCTGCCGGTCAAGGCGAAGGACAGCGCCGCCACGGACAACTTCATCTGTGACAAGACGTACGACGCGCTCTACAAGAAGCAGCTCGCCGAGTACGACCCGGCCAAGCGCGCCGCGATCGTCAACCAGATGCAGTCGTGGATGTACGACTCCGGGTACATGAACATCATCGCGTACCCGAACGCGGTCGAGGCGTACCGCACCGACCAGATCAAGTCGATCACGACCATGCCCGAGGCGGCCGGGAACATCTACGGCCAGGACGGCTACTGGAGCTGGTGGTCCGCGGTTCCCGCGTCCGGCGACAGTTCGGACGGCTCCGGCGGGTCGGGCTCGACCGGTGTGGTCATCGGCATCATCGTGGTGGTCGTGGTGCTCGCCGGAGGTGGCCTGTTCATCGCCCGGCGCCGCAGCACCACCGCGGACGATCGCGAGTAATCACCCGGATGGGTGAAGAGGGGCCGGCCGGGGAACATGCACCTCACCGGCCGGCCCCTGCACGTGCGGCACGAGTAACGAGAGTTCCCCATGACAGCTGACAGCACTCCGGCGCTCGTGCAGAACGCGGATGCGGAGACCGAGGGTCCGGCTCAGTCCGGTCCGTCGGCCACACGCGGTCCACGGGCGCGCAACACCAAGGCCTACCTCCGATACGTGGCCACCAAGATCGTGGGGGCGGCGGTCTCCCTCTTCGCGGTCCTGGTCACCAGCTTCTTCCTCTTCCGGCTCATCCCCAGCGACCCGGTGAAGCAGATGACGGGCGGACGCCCCGTCTCCGCGGAACAACTCCAGTCGCTGCGCCACCAGTTCGGTCTCGACCAGCCGATGTGGCAGCAGTTCACCACGTACGTGGGCGACGCGCTCACGGGTGACTTCGGGATGTCGTTCCAGTACCACATGCCGGTCATCGACAAGATCACCGCGGCGCTGCCCGCGACCCTGCTCCTCACCGGCACGTCGTACGTCCTGTACACCGCGCTCGGCATCTGGCTCGGCACCCGTGCCGCCTGGCGCAACGGTTCCCGCAGCGACCGCTTCCACACCGCGTTCGCCCTGACGCTCTACTCGGTACCGTCGTTCTGGCTGGGCCTGCTGCTGATCATCGTCTTCTCGGTGGGCATCGGCCCGATCCCCGGTCTCTTCCCGACCGGCAACCTGGATTCCGGCACCGGCGAGACCGGGTTCGCCTACGTCCTCGACGTGGCGCACCACCTGGTCCTGCCGGTGATCACCCTGGTGGCCGTCGGGTACGCGCAGACGCTGCTGGTGATGCGTTCCTCGCTGCTCGACGAGATGGGCAGCGACTATCTGACGACGGCGCGCGCCAAGGGCCTGCGGGACGACGTCATACGGCGCAAGCACGCCGTGCCGAACGCGATGCTGCCGACCTTCACGCTGATGTTCGTGAATCTCGGGCATGTGATCGCGGGGCAGATCCTGGTGGAGACCGTGTTCTCCTGGCCGGGGCTCGGCGGGCTGTTCTACGAAGCCCTCAGGGTGCCCGACCTCCCGCTCGTGCAGGCGCTGTTCTTCGTCTTCGCCACCGCGGTGATCCTGGCGAACACCCTTGCCGACCTGCTCTATCCGCTGCTCGATCCCCGGGTGGGCCGATGACGACCGAATCCATGCCCACGTCCACGAAGACGCCCGCGGAGCCGGAGGCCGCGCAGAGTGCGCGCGCCCTGGCCCGCGCCCGCAAGCGCCGGTCCGCCGCCCGCTTCTGGCGGGAGTACCGCGGGCACCGGGGCGGACTGTGGGGGCTCGCGGCACTCGTCCTGATCGCGCTGGTCGCCCTGTTCGCACCGCAGCTGGTGGGCTCCGGGGCGCAGAGCGTGACCAACGCCCCGGGCGGTGCGCTGGAGTCGCCGAGCGGTGAATTCCCCCTGGGAACCGATCAGTTCGGCCGCAGCGTACTGGCCCTGCTGGTGTGGGGGGCCAGGATCTCGCTGACGGTCGGGCTGCTCGCGGCGTTCCTGTGCGTCGCCATCGGCACGGTCGTCGGGATCGTCGCCGGGCACTTCCACGGCTGGTACTCCACGGTCCTGATGCGCGTCACCGACTGGTTCCTGGTGATGCCGACCCTGGTTCTCGCGATCGCGCTCGCCACCGTGATGGACCGTTCGATGTGGACGGTCATCATCGCGATCGGCGTCACCACCTGGCCGACCACGGCCCGGCTGGTGCGGGCGCAGACCCTCGCCGTGGAGTCCCGCCCGTACATCGAGCGGGCCCGTGCGCTGGGCGGCGGCCACGGGCACGTCATGATCCGGCACGTGCTGCCGAACGTGATGCCGCTGGTGCTCGCCCAGACCACGCTGGTGATCTCCAGCGCGATCCTGACCGAGGCGACCCTGGCGTTCCTCGGCCTCAGCGACCCGACGACCACCTCCTGGGGCGGCATGCTCCAGGACGCCCGTGCCGCGGGCGCGGTGAGCGCGGGTGACTGGTGGTACCTGGCCCCGCCCGGCATCGCCATCGCCCTGGTCGCCCTGGCGTTCACCCTGTGCGGCCGCGCTGTCGAGGCCGTCCTCAATCCCAAGCTGGGGGTGGCCCGTTGAGCACGACGAGCATCCAGAAGGCACCACTCCTCGACGTCCGCGATCTCACGGTGACGTACGCGGGAGGAGCCCAGGCCGTCCGCGGGGTGAACCTCTCGGTCGGCGCGGGACAGAAGCTCGGCATCGCCGGTGAGTCGGGCTGCGGGAAGTCGACGCTGGCGCTCGCGCTGCTGCGGCTGCTGCCCGCCGGAACGAAGGTCTCCGGCGAGATCCTGCTGAACGGGGAGGACGTCCTCGCCATGAAGTGGGGTCAGGTCCGGGCGGTGCGCTGGGCGGGCGCCTCGATCGTCTTCCAGGGCGCGATGCACTCGCTCAACGCCGTGCACCGCATCGGCGACCAGATCGCCGAACCGATCCTGCTGCACAAGAAGGCGACACCGGCCGGGGCCGGGAAGCGGGTCGGCGAGCTGCTGGAGCACGTGGGGCTGCCCGCCGCCCGTGCCTCCGCCTACCCGCACGAGCTCTCCGGCGGGCAGCGCCAGCGCGTGATGATCGCGATGGCGCTCGCCTGCGACCCGGGCCTGATCATCGCGGACGAGCCGACCACGGCTCTCGACGTGATGATCCAGGCCCAGATCCTCCGGCTGATCGAACGCCTGGTCGCCGAGCAGGACCTCGGCCTGATCATGATCAGCCATGACCTCGCGGTGCTCTCGGACACCTGCGACCGGCTTGCCGTGATGTACGCGGGCCGGGTCGTCGAGGAGGGCCCGGCCCACGAGGTCTACGAGCACGCGCACCATCCCTACGGCAAGGCGCTGTCCGGTGCGTTCCCCCGCATCGGCGACCTGGCCTCCCGGTTCGCGCCCCGCGGGCTGCCCGGCGATCCGCCGGACCCCTCGGCACTGCCGGGCGGCTGCACCTTCCACCCGCGCTGCCCGGTGGCCGTGGAGTCCTGTGCGAGCGAGGACCAGGAGCTGCGCGCCGTGGGGACGGGGCGGCAGGTCGCCTGCGCGCTGGTGGCGCCGGAGGCGGTCGTGGCCCCGGCCACGCCGGGCGCCGAGGAAGCAAGGAGCACATCATGACCACGACCACTCCCCTGCTCAGCGCGCAGGAGCTGAAGGTCACCTTCCCCGGCCGCCGCGGTGCCGCCCCGGCGCGGGCCGTGGACGGTGTCGACCTGGACATCCGTCCGGGCGAGATCGTCGCCCTGGTCGGGGAGTCCGGCTGCGGCAAGACGACGCTGGCGCGTTCGCTGCTGGGCCTGGTCCCGCCGACGTCCGGCCGCGTCACCTTCGGCGGTGAACCGCTCGACTACGGCAGCCGGGCACTGAAGAAGTACCGCAAGCGGGTCCAGCTGGTACTCCAGGACCCCAGCGGCTCCCTCAACCCGCGGCACACGGTGTACGACGCCGTCGCCGAGGGGCTGCGCATCCACGGATACGCGGGCGACGAGCGGGCCGCGGTCGCCGACGCGCTGTCACGGTCAGGGCTCCGGCCGCCGGAACGGTTCTTCCTGCGCTACCCGCACGAGCTGTCCGGCGGGCAGCGCCAGCGGGTGGTGATCGCGGGCGCCCTGGTGCTGGAGCCCGAGCTGATCGTGGCCGACGAGCCGGTGGCCTCGCTGGACGCCTCGGTGCGCGGTGAGATCCTGGCCCTGCTGCTGCGGCTGCGGGACGAGCTGGGGCTCTCCGCACTGGTGGTCACGCACGATCTCGGTCTGGCGTGGAACATCGCGGACCGGGTCGCGGTGATGTATCTGGGACGGATCGTGGAGACCGGCAAGGTCGAGGAGATCCTCACGGCCCCCCAGCACCCGTACACCCGGGCGCTGCTGTCGGTGCTGCCGGAATCCGGGACGGAGCCGGTGGTCCTGACCGGTGAGCCGCCGGACCCGTCCAAGGTGCCGTCCGGCTGCCGCTTCCACGCCCGCTGTCAGGTACTGGCCTCGGGCGAGGCGGAGCGGGCGGGCGTCGCGGCGGACTGCCGCACGAAGGACCTGCCGGTGCTCACGGGCGGCGGGCAGACCCAGGTGGCCTGCCACTGGGCCACCGCCGCCCCGGCGGCGCGGGGGTAGGACTCCTGGCAGCGCGGCGGGGCCGGGACCGTCCAGGACGGTCCCGGCCCCGCCGCGTCCGGCCGGGTCAGCCGCGCTCGTACGCGGCGACCAGCTCGCTGCACCGCTTCACATCGGCGGCCATCGCCACCAGCAGCTCGTCGATCGAGTCGAACTTCAGCATCCCGCGCACATAGGCCAGGAAGTCCACCGAGACGTGCAGCCCGTACAGGTCGAGGCCGACGCGGTCGATCGCGTACGCCTCCACCGTCCGCTCCGTGGCGTCGAACTGCGGGTTGGTGCCGACCGAGATCGCGGCGGGCATGGCCTCGCCGTCCACGTTCAGCCAGCCCGCGTAGACGCCGTCGGCGGGGATCGCGGTGTGCGGCAGGGTCTCCACGTTGGCCGTGGGGAAGCCCATCTCCCGGCCGCGCTGCGCCCCGCGCACCACGACGCCCTCCACCCGGTGCGGGCGGCCCAGGATCTCGGCGGCGCCCGCGACGTCACCCGCGGCGACCAGGCGCCGGGTCAGGGTGGAGGAGAACGGCTCGCCGCCGCCCGCCTCACCGCTCACCGACAGGTCGACGACCTCGACGCGGTAGTCGTACGTCGCGCCGAACTCGGTGAGCAGCTGGACGTTCCCGGCGGCACGGTGGCCGAAGCGGAAGTTCGGCCCCTCGATGACGAGCCGCGCGTGCAGCTTGTCGGCGAGCACCTTCACGATGAAGTCGGCGGGCGCCAGCTGGGAGAACTCGGTGGTGAACGGCAGGACGAGCATCGCGTCCACGCCCAGCTCCGCCATCAGCTCGGCACGGCGGTGGTGCGGGGCCAGCAGCGGCGGGTGGCTGCCGGGCCGTACGACCTCGCTGGGATGCGGGTCGAAGGTGACCACGACCGAGGGCACCCCCAGCTCGCGTGCGCGCTCCACGGCACGCCCGATGATCAGCTGGTGTCCGCGGTGCACCCCGTCGTAGGAGCCGATGGTGACGACGCTGCGTCCCCAGTCCTCGGGGATGTCCTCCAAGCCACGCCAGCGCTGCACTCTGACCGCTCCTCGCCCTCACCTGTGTACGTGGGTGTCTCTCTTACGCAGGTCTAAGACTGCCATGCTCACGCCGCGCGGCCTGCATCGGCATCGCCTTCGGGTCGTCCGCTCCCTCCACCGCCCGCCGTGCGCCCGCCCTGATCAGGGGCTCCCACTGCCGTGGCGCGTCGGCCAGCCAGCCGGTGATCAGCGCG
Source organism: Streptomyces sp. NPDC058195 (assembly GCF_042883525.1). Taxonomy (NCBI): domain Bacteria; kingdom Bacillati; phylum Actinomycetota; class Actinomycetes; order Kitasatosporales; family Streptomycetaceae; genus Streptomyces; species Streptomyces sp. NPDC058195. The sequence goes on along the minus strand of NZ_JBHVVM010000012.1, from coordinate 184,709 downwards.
GCGAATCCGGGCACGGTACGGGCCAGCCCGACCAGCCGGGCCTCGAAGCGGGCCGCGCCTTCGGGGGTACGGGACAGCAGCGTGCCGGTGCGGTGGACCAGGGCGCGGGTGCGGGCCGGGGCGCGCGTGCCGGAGCCGGTCGCGGCGGCCCGCAGCAGCGCGTCGAGCACGACCGGATCGCGGTGGGCGTCCTGCTCGAAGTCCAGCAGGACCTCCAGCAGCTGTTCCCGCAGCGCCCCGGAAGCGGCGCTGCCGGGTGTGGCGAGCACCCCGGCGAGCGCCGCCCGCGCCGGTGGCGGCACCGGACGCTCCCGCAGCAGCCCGGTCACCAGCGGCAGCAGCAGGGCGCGGGCGGCGGGGCCGTGCTCCAGCCTGCGGTCCACGTATCCGGCGACGTGCACGGCGTCGCCGGGGTGGCTGTCGGCGTAGGCACGTACGAGCCCCGCGGCGTGCAGGGCGAGGGCGGGGACATCGGCCTCGGCCAGGGCCCGCAGCACCTCGCCCGCCCCGTCGTCCGGCCGGGTCAGCCGCTCCCGGAGGGCGGCGAGCACCTGCTCCGGGTGGGAGGGCATCGCGGCGGCGAGCGCCTCGGCGCCGGGCCCGGCGTCCCCCGAGACGAAGGCCCGCAGCGCCTGCGGGAGATAGCGGTCGCGGGTGTCCGGGTCCTGGACGAGCAGGGCGAGCGCCGCTCCGTGCTGGCCTGCGTCGGCGGGGCGGGCCAGCAGGGCGAGGGCCGTGCCCCGCAGCAGCTCGCGGTCGGCGCCGAGGGGGGCACGGGCCCGGGTGAGCAGGGCGTAGGAGGCGGCTGCGGTACGGCGGGCGCTGCGCTCCTCGTCGTGGGCCCAGCGGTGCACGGCCCGGCACAGCGCGGCGGGCTCGTCCTCGGCGAGCGTGGCGAGCAGCTCCCCGGCCCTGGGGTGGGGAGTCGAGACGAGCACGTCGGCCAGGTCGTCGACGGCCAGATCGCGGCGGGCGTGGAGCAGCGCCTGGGCGGCGGTGGCCACGGTCGGGCCCGGCGCGTCCCCGGCCCCGCCGGGCAGCGGGCGCTCGTCGGTGAACCAGCCGCAGAGCAGCGGCTGGACCTCCCGGGGGCGCTCGGCGAGCCGCCGCGCGACGGCGTCCAGGAACCGCTCGCCGTCCTCGCCCTCGCCGCTCCGGCCCGCCGGGCCGTCGGCGGGCACCAGGCGGCGGAAGAGGTCGAGCCGGTCCTTCTCGGAGAGACTGAGCCGCCGCCAGAACCAGGGCCCGAACACGGCGTACGTCCCCGGCCCGCCGGGCCCGCCGGTGACCGCCCGGCGCACCACCCGGCCGGCCAGCAGCCGCAGCACCCCGAGGTACGGGCGGGCGTCGGGCACCCGGAGCAGGGTCTGGGCGAGCAGCCGGACCGCCCACCAGCGGGCATCGTGCTCCGGGCCGGTACCTCCCGCCGAGTCGGCATCCGCATCGGAATCCGCGTCGGAATCCGGAGCTGGGGCCGGTCCGCAGTCCGTCTCGGGCGCCTCCCGGGCCGACAGACGGTCCAGCGCGCCGATCAGGTCGGCCAGTTGGTGGGAGAGCGTGGCGGGCCCCTGGCGGCGGCCCAGGAGCAGCATGGCCTGGATCACCGGGCCGATGCGATGGCGCGGCACGGGCAGGGTGCGCGGCACGCCCGTCGCCGCTTCCGTCTCCGCTTCCGGCGCCCGCTTCCGCTTCCGCCCCGGCTCCGCCTTCTCCCGCGGGCCCGCCGCGTCCGGCCTCCTGGGCCGTGGCACCCGGACCCCGGCGGTCGCGGTGACGGCGGCGTCCGGCTCCTCGCCCGGCCCGGCTGGTGCGTGCCAGCGGTGGACCAGGGCGTACAGCGCGGCGTCCACGTCCAGATGGGCGCCCTGCACCCAGTCGCCCAGCTCTTCGTGGGCGAAGCGGTAGCCGGTGCCCGCCGGGACGATCAGGCCCTCGGTGAGGACGGCCGACGCCCAGCCCGTACGCCAGGGGAAGACGGCCTCGAACACCTCCCGGCCGAGCTCGCCCTGCCCGGGGCCCAGACAGCGCCGCGCCGCCTCGTGGACCTGCCCCGCCACCCGGGCGGCCAGCCTGCGGACCGCGTCGCCGCCCGGCGCCGGGCCGGCCGCCGCCGTGATCCGGACGGCGACCCTCAGGCACATCAGGTCCAGATGGGCGGCGAAGACCTCCTCGGTGCCGGGCTGCCCGGCGACGTCGCCCGGCAGCGCGGCGCGCACCTCGGCGAGCAGGCGCAGGGTGAGCGGGTGCCGGTCGTGGCCGGGGGCGAGCGCGTCGGGCGGGATGCCGTACCGCTGCTTGGCCTGCTCTGCCTGGACCGCGGTGAGCTGGCCCAGCGGGACCGCGGCGGGCAGCCGTTTCGCCGGGCGGGCGGGGTGGTGCAGCGAGCCGGGCGGACAGAGCGCACCGGCCGTCTCCCAGTGCTCGGGCCCGCAGCCGATCACCAGCCGTGCCCCGTGCTCGCGCAGCCAGGCGACCGTGGCGCTGATCCAGCGGGCCGGTTCGAGGGCCAGGGCGGGCGGCATCTCCTCGGGGCCGTCCAGCAGGACGAACAACGGGCTCCCGGACTCCTCGGCCAGCTGGGCCACCCGCTCGGGGGTGGCGCTCGCCATGCCGCCCCGGGCTCCGGCGGCGGTGACGATCCGCCCGGCCCGGCGCAGCGCACGGGCGATGGCATCGGCGACCGAGGTGTCGTCGGCCAGCAGGTCGGCGCCGCGCAGCCAGAGCGTGGGGGCGGGCACCGGGCCCCGCGCCCGCCGCGCGGTGAGCGCGGCCAGCTCCGTGGTGCGGCCCGTGCCGGGGGCTCCGACCAGGCCGAGGACCACCGCCGCGGCCCCTCGGTCCGGGGCCGCGAAGGCGTTGAGCTCCGCGACGACGTCCGGGCGTTCGACGGGATCGGGCCCGCCGCCCGGCCCGTTCGCCGAGCCGAGCGAGGTCGCGGTGAGGTGCAGGGCCCCCGCGAGGTTCAGGTCGCGGCCGTATCCGGGAACGGTGCTCGCGTTGCGCCGCAGCAGTTCGCCGAGCGGGCCGCCGGTGCCCGCCGCCCACAGCGGTACGGCGAAGGCCGCGCCGGGGTGTCCGGCGCGCAGCGCGGTGCCCAGCACGGCGATGACCGCACCGCTCTCCGGGTCGAAGACGGGTCCGCCGACGGCCGCGCCGCCGGTCCTCAGGGCATCCCGGCCGTCCGTGCCGAGCGCCAGCTCCAGCGCCGCGCCGATCCGGTGGGAGCCGCCCCGGTCGGTGTACGTCACGGGGGCGGTGCCGAGCACCCGGGCCTCGCGCTGGCCGTGCGCGGCGATCGTCACGTACGTACCGGCCTCGAAGGTGTCCCGCCGGGCGATCGGGACGGGCTCCACGCCCAGCTCGCCGGGGCCGGGGGTGCGCAGCAGGGCGAGGTCCAGTCCCGGCAGCGGTGTGATGTCGCCGGGCTCGACGGTGTGGCTGCGGCCGTCCGCGCCGTGGAGCACCGGCCGGACGAGGCCGGTCACGGCTTCGTGGCTGGTCAGTACCGTGCCGCGGTCGTCGGCGACGAATCCGGTGCCTCTCGGTCGGCCGCCCGGATCGCAGATACGTACCAGCGTTGCCCGGTCACCGCTTCCCATGGTCCGACGTTAGGCCGGATGATCAGCGACTGGGCCACTCGGAGTAAAAGCGCCCCCGAATGCACCCTGGATTCACTCCGAGCGCTTACCCGTTGGGGTGAATGAATGGCCTCGGGTGGACAGGGGAAAGGCCGTGGGGCGGACGCGGGGGCCTCCCCACGTCCGCCCCACGGCATCCCTGAGGGGCCGCCCGGCCCTCAGGCGAAGACGGCGAGGCTCTTGGCCTTGCCCTTCTGCTCCTCCACCAGGACCAGGAAACGCCCATCGGGCCCGAAGACACCGACCGGCCCCGGCGGGAAGGCCGGCATGTCCACCCGTACGCCGTTCAGCAGCAGCCTGGCGCGCTTCTCGTCCACGTCCCAGCGGGGGAAGGCCGAGGCGGCGGCCTCGGCCACCGGCATCACGGTCAGCTCCTCCTGGTGCTGGTCGAGCGTCCGCGCCATGTCGAGACCGTAGGGCCCGACCCGGGTGCGCCGCAGGGCGGTCAGATGGCCGCCGACACCGAGCCCGGCGCCGAGGTCCCGGGCGATGGCGCGGATGTACGTACCCGAGGAGCAGACCACCGAGACGATCAGGTCGACGACGGGGGTGCCGTCCTCGGCGGTCTCGGGGCGGACGTCGTAGACCCGGAAGGACGAGATCGTCACCGGGCGGGCCGGGATCTCGAACTCCTCGCCGCCGCGCACCCGCGCGTAGGACCGCTTGCCGTCGATCTTGATGGCGCTGACCTTGGACGGCACCTGCATGATCGGGCCGGTCAGGGCGGCCACCCCGGCGTCGATGGCCTCACGGGTCACCGCCGAGGCGTCGGTGGACGAGGTGATCTCGCCCTCCGCGTCGTCCGTGACGGTGTTCTGGCCGAGCCGGATCGTACCGAGGTACTCCTTCTCGGTCAGTGCGAGATGGCCCAGAAGTTTGGTGGCCCGCTCGACGCCGAGCACCAGGACGCCTGTCGCCATCGGGTCCAGCGTGCCGGCGTGACCAACCCTCCGGGTCCGGGCGATGCCGCGCATCTTGGCGACGACGTCGTGCGAAGTGAAGCCGGACGGCTTGTCGACGATGACAAGGCCGTCCGGCGTGTTCTGCGATGTCATTCGGAGGCGGCGTCCTCGTCGTTCTCGTCGTCCGCCTTGCGGTACGGGTCGGCCCCGCCCGCGTACGTGGCGCCCGAGGACGCCTCGCGCACCCGCGCGTCCGAGGCGCGCGCCCGGTCCAGGAGGTCCTCGATCGCCTTGGCGTTGTCCGGCAGGGCGTCCGCGACGAAGGCGAGGGTGGGGGTGAACTTCGTCCCCGCCGCCGCTCCGACCGCCGACCGGAGGATGCCCTTGGCGCTCTCCAGACCGGCTGCCGCGCTCGCCCGCTCCTCCTCGTCGCCGTAGACCGTGTAGAAGACCGTGGCCTCCCGCAGGTCACCGGTGACCCGGGTGTCCGTGATGGTCACGTGCGTACCCAGACGCGGGTCCTTGATGCCGCGCTGCAGTTTCTCGGCGACCACCTCCTGAATGAGGTCCGCCAGCCTCTTAGCCCGCGCGTTGTCGGCCACTGGTCCGTCTCCTTCTTCGCCTTGCTCAGTCGTCTTCGTCGCTGTGTACCCGCCGTCGTACGGACAGCAGCTCCACTTCCGGGCGCGCGGCCACCAGCCGCTCGCACCGGTCCAGAACATCTGTGAGGTGTCCGGTGTCCCCGGAGACCACGGCAAGGCCGATCTCGGCCCTGCGATGGAGATCCTGACCGCCCACTTCCGCCGCGCTCACCCCGAATTTCCGCTGGAGCTCGGCGACGATCGGGCGGACGACGGAGCGCTTCTCCTTCAACGACCGTACGTCGCCGAGAAGCAGATCGAAGGACAGTGTCCCCACATACATAGGTGTCCGGATGTCCCGCCGGTTCGGGTTCGTGCCCCGCCCGTGCTGGGCGGGGACACCAGAACCGTACACGGAACGGCCGGGGCCGATCGACGGAAATATGACCCGTCGACCGGCCCCGACTGTTGAGGAGAGACCCGGGGGCACGCCCCGGGATTCCCCCGTGGATCAGCCTCGCGGCTTCTCGCGCATCTCGTAGGTCGCGATGACATCGTCGATCTTGATGTCGTTGAAGTTTCCGAGGTTGATACCGCCCTCGAAGCCTTCGCGGATCTCGGTGACGTCGTCCTTGAAGCGACGCAGACCGGAGATGGTGAGGTTCTCCGCGATGACCTTGCCATCGCGCAGCAGCCGCGCCTTGGTGTTGCGCTTGACCTCGCCGGAGCGGACCAGCACACCGGCGATGTTGCCCAGCTTGGACGAGCGGAAGATCTCGCGGATCTCCGCCGTGCCGAGCTCGACCTCTTCGTACTCCGGCTTGAGCATGCCCTTGAGGGCCGCCTCGATCTCCTCGATGGCCTGGTAGATCACCGAGTAGTACCGGACGTCGACGCCCTCGCGCTCCGCCATCTGCTGGGCACGCCCGGCAGCGCGGACGTTGAAGCCGATGACGATGGCGTCGGAGCCGGTCGCCAGGTCGATGTCCGACTCGGTGACCGCACCCACGCCGCGGTGCAGGACCCGGATGTCGACCTCTTCGCCGACGTCGAGCTGGAGCAGCGAGGACTCGAGAGCCTCCACCGAACCGGACGCGTCGCCCTTGATGATGAGGTTGAGCTCCTGGACCAGACCGGCCTTGAGCGCCTCGTCCAGGTTCTCCAGGGAGAACCGGACGCCCTTGCGGGCGAAGTTGGCGTTGCGCTCGCGGGCGGCACGCTTCTCGGCGATCTGACGGGCCGTACGGTCCTCGTCGACCACCAGGAAGTTGTCGCCGGCACCCGGGACGTTGGTGAGACCGAGCACGAGGACGGGGGTCGACGGACCCGCTTCCTCGACGTTGTTGCCGTTGTCGTCGAGCATCGCCCGGACACGGCCGTACGCGTCGCCGACCACCATCGTGTCACCGATGCGCAGCGTGCCTCGCTGGACCAGGACGGTCGAGACGGCACCGCGGCCGCGGTCGAGGTGGGACTCGATCGCAATACCCTGCGCGTCCTGCTCCGGGTTGGCCCGCAGGTCGAGCGAGGCGTCCGCGGTCAGGACCACGGCCTCCAGCAGCTGCTCGATGTTCAGCCCCTGCTTGGCGGAGATGTCGACGAACATCGTGTCGCCGCCGTACTCCTCGGCCACCAGACCGAACTCGGTGAGCTGACCGCGCACCTTGGTCGGGTCGGCACCCTCGACGTCGATCTTGTTGACCGCGACCACGATCGGCACCTCGGCCGCCTTGGCGTGGTTCAGCGCCTCGATCGTCTGGGGCATCACACCGTCGTTCGCCGCCACCACGAGGATCGCGATGTCGGTGGACTTCGCACCACGGGCTCGCATGGCGGTGAACGCCTCGTGACCCGGGGTGTCGATGAAGGTGATGCGGCGGTCCTCGCCGTTGACCTCGGAGGAGACCTGGTACGCACCGATGTGCTGCGTGATGCCGCCGGCCTCGCCCGCGACGACGTTCGTCTTGCGGATCGCGTCCAGCAGTCGGGTCTTACCGTGGTCGACGTGACCCATGACGGTCACGACCGGCGGACGGGAGACCAGGGCCTCTTCGCCGCCCTCGTCCTCGCCGAACTCGATGTCGAAGGACTCGAGCAGCTCGCGGTCCTCCTCCTCCGGGCTGACGATCTCCAGGACGTAGTTCATCTCGTCGGCGAGCAGCTTGAGCGTGTCGTCGGAGACGGACTGCGTGGCGGTGACCATCTCGCCGAGGTTCATCATCACGGCGACGAGCGACGCCGGGTTGGCGTTGATCTTCTCCGCGAAGTCGGTGAGGGAGGCACCGCGCGACAGACGGACGGACTGCCCGTTGCCGCGGGGCAGCATGACGCCGCCCACCGACGGGGCCTGCATGGCCTCGTACTCCTGGCGCCTCTGCCGCTTCGACTTACGGCCACGACGCGCCGGACCGCCGGGACGGCCGAACGCACCCTGTGTGCCACCACGGCCACCGGGGCCGCCGGGACGGCCACCGAAGCCGGGACGGCCGCCGAAGCCGCCGCCACCGCCGGGACGGCCCGCGCCGCCACCGCCGCCACCGCCACCGGGACGGCCGGCGAAGCCGCCGCCACCGCCGCCGGGACCGGCCGGACGGCCCGCGAAGCCGGGACGACCGCCGCCGCCACCGCCACCGGGACGACCGCCGCCGCCACCACCGGGACCACGGCCACCAGGGCCGCCACCGGGACGGGGACCGGCCGCGGGACGCTGCGGCATCATGCCCGGGTTCGGGCGGTTACCGCTGGGGGCACCCGGACGGGGCGCCTGCGGACGCGGCATGCCGCCCGGGGTCGGACGGGCGCCGCCCTGGCCCTGGGGACGCGGGGCGCCACCGGGGCCGCCCTGCGGACGCGGGGCCGGACGGTCCTGGCCACCGCCGGGACGCGGGGCGCCACCGGGACGGGGGGCCTGCGGACGGGCCATGCCCGTCGAGCCGCCGGACGTGAAGGGGTTGTTGCCCGGACGGGGGCCCGCCGGACGGGCGCCGGGGCGCGGGGCGCCCTGACCACCAGGACGCGCCGGACGGTCGCCGCCGCGCTGGTCTCCGCCGCGCTGACCGCCCTCACGCTGACCGCCGTCACGCTGACCGCCGGCCGGGGCCGGACGGGCGGGACGCGGACCGGGCGTGGCGCCCGAGGGGCGCGCAGCCTGCTGCGGGGCCGGGGCCGGCGCCGAGAACTCGGCGGCGGGCACCGGGGTCACCGGGGCGGGCTTGGGTGCGGGACGCGGACCCGGTCGCGGGCCCGCGGACGCCGCGGGGGTGCTGCTCGCCGGGGCGGCGGGGGCCGGCTTGGGGGCCGGGGCGCCGGGCTTCGGGGCAGCGGGACGTGCCGCGGCGGCCGGAGACGGCGCCGCGGGCTTGGCAGGCGTCGCCTTGCGGGGCGCGCCGGGCTTCGCAGCGGACTTGCCGGCGTTGCCGGGCCCCTGCAGTGCGTCAGTCAACTTGCGTACAACCGGCGCCTCGATCGTCGAGGACGCCGAACGGACGAATTCACCGAGTTCCTGGAGCTTGGCCATGACGACCTTGCTCTCTACACCGAACTCCTTGGCGAGCTCGTATACCCGGACCTTAGCCACTTCGCTCCTTTTAGGTCCGGGTTACCGCCGGACCGTCGCTACTTCATGGGCGTACTCATCGCGTACTCATCGAGTGCTCATCGCAATCTCGACCTACTTCCAACTCGCGAGGTACCTGACCGCACGGGATTCCGTGCCGTTCGTTTCTTACGGTGTCTCCCGCTCGACGAACCGCTGAACCGCTGCGGGGTCGAACGGCCCCTTGGCCTTGAAGGCCCGGGGGAAGGCCCGGCGGCGAACCGCCAGGTCCAGACAGATGGAGACGGGGTGTACATAGGCACCCCGGCCGGGCAGCGTACCGCGAGGATCGGGAACACAGGTGTCCCCGTCCACAACGATGCGCAGCAGCTCGCTCTTGGCCGCCCGCTCCCGGCATCCCACACAGGTTCGCTCAGGGCAAGCCCGGGCGTGCGTCCGGCCAGACACGTTTAAGTCTACCTCCCCGCACCGACCTCACCCCTTTGGGGCAAGAATCGAACGGATGTTGTCGTGATCTCGGCGGCAAAACGCCGGGATGTAGTCCCCGCGCGGTACGCGTCAGCGGCGCTCGGAACGCTCCCGGGCGCGCTCGGCGCGCTCCCGGTCCGCCGCGTCACGCTCGTCGTCGGTCTCGGTGTCCGGACGGATGTCGATCCGCCAGCCGGTGAGCCGGGCGGCGAGGCGGGCGTTCTGCCCCTCCTTGCCGATCGCCAGCGACAGCTGGTAGTCGGGCACGGTGACCCGGGCGGACCGGGCACCGAGGTCAACGACCTCGACCATACTCACCCGCGCGGGTGACAGCGCGTTGGCGACCATCTCGGCCGGGTCGTCCGACCAGTCCACGATGTCGATCTTCTCACCGTGCAGCTCGGCCATGACGTTGCGCACCCGGCCGCCCATCGGGCCGATGCAGGCGCCCTTGGCGTTCAGCCCGGAGCGGGTCGAACGGACCGCGATCTTGGTGCGGTGACCGGCCTCACGGGCGATCGCGCAGATCTCGACGGAACCGTCGGCGATCTCCGGGACCTCCAGCGCGAAGAGCTTCTTCACCAGGCTGGGGTGGGTTCGCGACAGCGTCACGGACGGACCGCGCACCCCCTTGGCGACCCGCACGACGTAGGTGCGCAGCCGCAGGCCGTGGGTGTACTCCTCGCCCGGAACCTGCTCCTGCACCGGCAGGATGGCCTCCAGCTTGCCGATGTCGACCAGGACGTTCTTCGGGTCCTTGCCCTGCTGGACGACGCCGGTGACGACATCGCCCTCGTGGCCCGCGTACTCGCCGAAGGTCTTGTCGTCCTCCGCGTCGCGCAGCCGCTGGAGGATGACCTGCTTGGCGGTGGTCGCGGCGATCCGGCCGAACCCGGTCGGGGTGTCGTCGAACTCCTTGGGCTCCTGGCCCTCCTCCAGGTCGGCCGGGTCCTCCTTCGCCCACACCGTCACATGGCCGCGCTCGTCGATCTCCACCCGCGCGCGGCGGTAGCTTCCGTCGGTGCGGTGGTAGGCGATGAGGAGGGCCGACTCGATCGCCTCGACGAGCACGTCGAAGGGGATCTCCTTGTCCTGTGCCAAGCCCTTCAAGAGCTTCACATCGATGTCCACGGCTACGCCTCCTCTTCCTTCTTGTCCTTGCGGTTGAATTCGATCTCCACACGCGCCTTGGCGATCTCGCCGAAGGCGACCCGGCGGGACGTGGGCTTGCGCCCCTTGACGCCCGGCACCTCCAGGTCGAGCCCGTCCTCGTCGACGGCGAGGATGCGGGCGACCAGCTCGCCGTCCTCGCGCAGGTGCAGCTTGGCCAGACGGCCCGTGGCGCGTACGTAGTGGCGGTGCTCCGTCAGCGGACGGTCGGCACCGGGGGAACTGACTTCGAGGACGTACTCGTCCTCGCCCATCGCGTCGCTCTCGTCGAGCTTCTCGGAGATCGCGCGGCTCAGATCGGCACAGGCGTCCAGCTCGACGCCCTGCTCGGAGTCCACGACGATCCGCAGTACGCGGCGGCGGCCGGCCCGGGACACCTCGATCTCTTCGAGGTCGAGTCCTTCGGCGCTGACGAGCGGTTCGAGCAGCCCGCGCAGCCTCTCGCTCTGGGTGGTGCTCATCCGGGTGACTCCTCGGCCGCGTGTGCTGTTGTGGGGATCGTCGTGTGTCAGGTCAAAGGGTATCCGGTCCCGAGGGGTGTTGCCGTCCGCCCGCTCCCCCGCCGCAGGTACGCTCGCCTGCATTGATCACTTCAGGACAGATCCAGTCAAGACAGGTACAAGGCCGAAGGAGAACAGTGCGGCGCACGGGGACGACGCGCAGGGGTGCGCTCACCGCGACGGGAGCGGCCGCCCTGGGGGCGGTGCTGGCCGGCTGCGGTGACGGGGCTGGACGTGAGGGGGGCTCCGGCCGGTCCGGCGCGACCGCGGCCGAGCAGGCCGCCGCGGTGCGGGCCGAGAAGAGGATCCGCAGCGCCGCCGCCCGAACCAGCCTGGAGCTGCTCGGCCGGTACGAGAAGACGGCCGGGGCCCATCCGTCGGCCGCCGCCGCGCTCGCGCCGCTGCGGGACGCGTCACGGGCCCACGCCGAGGCGCTGGCCCCCGCGGGGGGCCGGGCGGCGGCCGCGCCGTCCCCGGCGGCCCCGGACGGCGCCCGGACCGCAGTGAAGGAGCTCGCCGCGGCGGAGCGCCGGGCCGCGGACGACCGGCTGGCCGCTCTCGTGGAGGCCCCGCCGGAGCTGGCCCGGCTGCTGGCCTCGGTCGCCGCGGCGAACGCGGCCCACGCCTTCGTGCTGACCGGACTCGCCAAGGAGGTCTCGTCATGAGCGCCGGGACACGACAGGCCGCCCAGGCCGCCCTGGCCGCCGAGCACGCGGCGGTGTACGGCTACGGGGTGGCTGGCGGCCGGGTCGCCGAGGACCGCCGGGCCGAGGCCATGGCCGCGTACCACGCGCACCGGGCCCGCCGCGACGCGCTGGCGCGGACCGTGCGCGGGCTGGGCGGTGAGCCGGTGGCGGCGCAGGCCGCGTACGCTCTGCCGTTCGCGGTGCAGGACCCGGCCGCGGCGGTGCGGCTGGCGGCCGTGCTGGAGGACCGGGTCGCCGGGGTGTACTCCGACCTCGTCCGGGCCGCCGAGGGACCGCTGCGGCGGGAGGCGGCCGACGCGCTGCGGGAGGCCGCGGTGCGCGCGGTCCGCTGGCGGGGCAGCGGCGTACCCTTTCCCGGGCTCGCCGAGCGGGACGGCACCGGCGCACACACCGGAACCGCCGCGTCCGCCGCGCCCCACGGGGCCGATATGACGAACGGGCCCGGTCCGGCGCACTGAGCACGCTCTGAAAGGGAACACAGCACGTATGGGTTTTGAACCGCCGCAGCGTCTGGTGCGGGCGCTGGGCGAGTCGCACGAGGACGCGTCCGCCGCCGACTGGCTGGACCGGCTTCCCGCACTGGCCGAGGAGGCGCTGACCGCCACCGGGCGCGGACCGGCCGTCGACCGGGTCGCCGCCCCGGGCGGCCGCAGCAGCCTGGTCCTGCTGGTGACGTGTGCCGACGGAACCCCGGCCGCGCTGAAGATCGCGCCGCCCGGAGCCGCCCCCGAGCAGGAACGGGCGGCGCTGGACCACTGGAACGGCTGGGGCTCCGTACGGCTCCTGGCCGCCGCTCCCGGCGCGCTGCTCCTGGAGCGGCTGCACCCCGAGGTGTCACTGCGCTCCCTGCCCGAGGCGAAGGCGCTGCTGGAGGCGGCCGGAACGGTGCGCAGGCTGTGGGTCGAGCCGCCCGCCGGGCACGGCTTCGAGACGGTCGCCGGGCGGACCGGGCGCCGGATCGGGCCGATGCGGGCCTTCGCGGCGGCCCGGCCGGAGCTGGCGCCGCTGGTGTCCGCGGCGCTCGCGGCCCGCGAAGAGCTGGTCACCGGCTCCCGCGAGCTGCTGCTCCTGCACGGGAACTTCCGGCAGAGCAAGGTGCTCGCCGGTGAGCGGGCGCCGTGGCTGACGGTCGGTCCCGAGCCGGTGGTCGGTGAGCGCGCCTACGATCTGGCCCGGCTGGTGCGCGACCGCGTGGAGGATCTGATCGCCTCGCCGAACGGCGCGGTGACGGCCCGGCGGCGGATCGGGAAGCTCGCCGACTCGCTGGAGGTGGACCGGGAGCGGCTGCACGGCTGGACGCTGTTCCGCGCGGTGGAGTCGGGCGCCCGTGCGCTGGCGGCGGGCCGTCAGCAGGAGGGCGAGCTGACGCTGGAGTTCGCGAGCTGGCTCTGAGGGGCCTTCGTACGGATACGCCGCAGGCCCCCGCGCACCACGCGCGGGGGCCTGCGGCGTTGCGCGGACTCAGGCGGTGAGGCGGGCGATCGCCTCGTCGACCGTGAGCTCCTCGCGCTCACCGGTGCGGCGGTCCTTCAGCTCCACGACGCCCTCGGCCGAGCGGCGGCCGGCGACCAGGATCTTCGGGACGCCGATCAGCTCCGCGTCGGTGAACTTCACGCCGGGCGAGACGCCCGCACGGTCGTCGACCAGGACCCGCAGGCCCACCGCGTTCAGCTTCTCGGAAACGTCGAGCGCCAGCTCCGTCTGGAGCGCCTTGCCCGCCGCGACGACGTGCACGTCGGCCGGGGCCACCTCACGGGGCCAGCACAGGCCCTTGTCGTCGGCGGTCTGCTCGGCGAGGGCGGCCACCGCGCGGGAGACGCCGATGCCGTACGAGCCCATCGTGACGCGGACCGGCTTGCCCTGCTGGCCGAGGACGTCGAGCGAGAAGATGTCGGCGTACTTGCGGCCGAGCTGGAAGATGTGACCGATCTCGATGGCGCGGTCCACCTGGAGGCCGGCGCCGCACTTCGGGCAGGGGTCGCCGGCCTCGACGACGACGACGTCGAAGTAGTCGGAGACCTCGAAGTCACGGCCCGCGACGACGTTCTTCGCGTGCTTGCCCTCCTGGTTGGCACCCGTGATCCAGGCGGTGCCGGGGGCGATGCGCGGGTCGGCGATGTACCGGACCTTCTCCAGGCCCTGCGGGCCGACGTAGCCGCGGACCAGGTCGGGGCGGCCCACGAAGTCCTCGGCGGTGACGAGCTCGACCACGGCGGGCGCCAGGTGCTCGCCGAGCTTGCCGAGGTCGACCTCGCGGTCGCCCGGGACACCCACGGCCACGATCTCGCCGTCCACCTTGACCAGCAGGTTCTTCAGGGTGGCGGAGGCCGGGACGCCGAGGTGGCCGGCGAGCGTCTCGATGGTCGGGGTGCCGGGGGTGTCCAGCTCCTCGACGGGGCCGTGCGCCGCGCCGTCGGCCGGGGCGGCGTTGAAGGTCACGGCCTCGGTGTTGGCGGCGTAGTCGCAGGCGGGGCAGTCGACGAAGGTGTCCTCACCGGCCGGAGCGGGCGCGAGGAACTCCTCGGAGGCCGAGCCGCCCATGGCGCCGGAGACCGCGGAGACGATGCGGTGGTCGAGGCCGAGCCGCTCGAAGATCCGGATGTAGGCGGCGCGGTGCAGCTGGTACGCCTCGGCCAGGCCCTCGTCGGTGGTGTCGAAGGAGTACGAGTCCTTCATCTGGAACTCGCGGCCGCGCAGCACACCGGCGCGGGGGCGGGCCTCGTCGCGGTACTTGGTCTGGATCTGGTAGAGGATCACGGGCAGGTCCTTGTAGGACGAGCACATGTCCTTGACGACCTGGGTGAAGATCTCTTCGTGGGTGGGGCCGAGGAGGTAGTCGGAGCCCTTGCGGTCCTGGAGCCGGAAGAGCAGGTCTCCGTACTCCTCGTAGCGGCCGCTCGCCTCGTACGGCTCCTTGGGCAGCAGGGCCGGGAGCAGCACCTCCTGGCCGCCGATGGCGTCCATCTCCTCGCGGACGACGCGGATGACGTTCTCCAGGACCTTCTTGCCGAGCGGCAGCCAGGTCCAGATTCCGGCCGCGGTGCGACGTACGTATCCGGCCCGGACGAGCAGCTTGTGGTTGAGCGTCTCGGCGTCGGCCGGGTCGTCGCGCAGTGTCTTGATCATCAATCGGGACATGCGCTGGACCTGGGCCATGGTGAACTCCTGCTCGGAAAGGGTGATGTGCAGGAGGTTAGCCGGGCGGTGCGGGTGGGCGGAAATCCATATCACCCGGACCGCGGGAACGGCGGCGCAGCGGGAGCGGGGCTCCCATGACCGCGTACGGCTGCGGGGCGCTGGGGAAGAGCACCTGCCGGGCCAGGTCCTGGTAGCCGAGACTGCGGTACAGGCCGCGCGCCGGGCTCTCGGTGTCGATGGCGGAGAGGATGGACCGGGGGTGGCCGACGGCGTCGGTGAGGGTGGTGATCAGCGCGCGTCCGATGCCGAGGTTCTGGAAGTCCGGCAGGACGTGGAGTTCGGTGACGACGAAGGCGTTGTCGAGCCAGTGGGCGCGGCCGGTGTCGCGGAGGTAGGGCTCGACGACGGTGGACCACCACTGGCCGCGCTCGTTGGGCATGCCGTAGACGAAGCCGACGAGCCGTTCGTCCGCGGTGGTGGCGCCGAGGGCGCGGGCCTCGGGGTGGTCGAGGTGTCTGAGGACGATGTGGCGGCGCACCTCGACCTCCTCGGGTCCGAGGCCGAAGGCGACGGCCTGCACGGCGAGGGCCTCGTCCACGCGTACGGCGAGATCGACGGGCCCGATCCGGACGCCGGGGGTGCGGGGGCCGCCTTCGGAAGCTGCTGCCATGTGCCGACCCTACTGGCCGCCGCGGGGTACGGGGTACGGGGCGGGGGTCCGGGCCGCCGGGGGCGGCGCCAGAGGTCAGAACAGCACGCTCATGAACGCGCCGGTCTCCCGGAAGCCGACCCGGGTGTAGGCCCTGCGCGCGGGGGTGTTGTAGTCGTTCACGTAGAGGCTGACGACGGGGGCGATGTCGGCCAGGGCGTAGCGCAGGACCGCTGCCATGCCGGTCTCGGAGAGCCCGTGGCCGCGGTGTTCGGGGGCGACCCAGACACCCTGGATCTGGCAGGCCTGCGGGGTGGCGGCGCCGATCTCCGCCTTGAAGACGACCTTGCCGTCCTCGATCCGGGCGAAGGAGCGGCCCGCGCCGATGAGTTCGGCGACGCGTGCCTGGTAGAGGAGTCCGCCGTCGCCCGCGAGCGGGGAGATGCCGACCTCCTCGGTGAACATCGCCACGCAGGCGGGCATCAGCAGGTCCATCTCGTCCTTGCGGATGCGGCGGACCCCCGGGTCGGGGGTGATGTCGGCCGACGGGCTCTCGGTGACCATCAGCGGCTGGTTCGCGCGGACCTCGCGGGCGGGGCCCCAGCCGGGTTCGAGCAGTCGCCAGAGCTGGGCGGTGGGCTCGGCGGGGCCGACGATGGAGGAGCAGCGGCGGCCCGTCCGGCGGGCCCGGTCGGCGAAGGCGCGGACGGCTTCGGGGGTGGCGCAGATCGGGACGAGGTTGGCTCCGGAGTAGCAGAGCGAGCGGAGCCGCCCGTCGGCGTACCAGCCCCACATCTCGCCGCCCAGCCGCCAGGGGTCGAGTCCGGCGACCTGGACGCGGGACGCGACGAAGGCGTTGGCGACGGGCTCGCTCTCCAGGACGGCGAGAGCGGCACCGAGGTCGCCGGGGTCGAGGACCCGGGTGGTGGTCTGCGTCAACACGAGGGGGCCTCACCATACGGTCTGCTGATTTCCGCACTTTAACCGAAGTGGCCCAGCCGTGCCGCCGGTGGGCGGTCGCCGCCGGGGCCGCTCATGGCGGCGCCCCGCCGGTCGGTGTCCGTCCGGCGGGGCGCGGCTGCCGCGAGCGGCGGGTCAGCTGACGGAGACCTCGGGCTCGCCCGAGGCGATGCCGTCCTTCTCCATCTGCTCGGCGATCTTCAGGGCTTCTTCGATGAGCGTCTCGACGATCTTCGACTCGGGCACCGTCTTGATGACCTCGCCCTTCACGAAGATCTGTCCCTTGCCGTTGCCGGAGGCCACACCCAGGTCAGCCTCGCGGGCCTCGCCGGGGCCGTTGACGACGCAGCCCATCACGGCGACCCGCAGCGGGACCTCCATGCCTTCGAGACCCGCCGTCACCTGGTCGGCCAGCTTGTACACGTCGACCTGGGCCCGGCCGCACGACGGGCAGGACACGATCTCCAGGCGGCGCTGGCGCAGGTTCAGCGACTCCAGGATCTGGATGCCGACCTTGACCTCCTCGGCGGGCGGCGCCGAGAGGGACACCCGGATCGTGTCCCCGATGCCCTCCGACAGCAGCGCGCCGAACGCCACGGCCGACTTGATCGTCCCCTGGAACGCCGGTCCGGCCTCCGTCACACCGAGGTGCAGCGGGTAGTCGCAGCGCTCGGCGAGCTGGCGGTAGGCGTTGACCATCACGACCGGGTCGTTGTGCTTCACGGAGATCTTGATGTCGCGGAAGCCGTGCTCCTCGAAGAGCGAGGCCTCCCAGAGCGCCGACTCGACCAGGGCCTCGGGGGTCGCCTTGCCGTACTTCGCGAGCAGTCGCGCGTCCAGCGAGCCCGCGTTCACGCCGATGCGGATCGGGGTGCGCGCGTCGTTCGCGGCCCGCGCGATCTCCTTGACCTTGTCGTCGAACTGCTTGATGTTGCCGGGGTTCACGCGCACCGCCGCGCAGCCCGCGTCGATCGCGGCGAAGACGTACTTCGGCTGGAAGTGGATGTCCGCGATCACCGGGATCTGCGACTTCCTGGCGATCGTCGCCAGCGCGTCCGCGTCGTCCTGCGTCGGGCACGCCACGCGGACGATCTGGCAGCCGGACGCGGTCAGCTCCGCGATCTGCTGGAGCGTCGCGCCGATGTCCGACGTGCGCGTCGTGGTCATCGACTGGACCGAAACCGGCGCGTCCCCGCCCACGGCGACCGACCCGACCTGGATCTTGCGGCTGACCCTCCGGTCGGCGAGCTTGGTCGGAACGGAAGGAATTCCGAGAGAAATCGCAGTCATGCGCTGAGCATCCCCAAGGTGTGGATCAAGGACCCGAGATCGGCGGGCTTTGAGCTTCGAGGTTACGTCACCCGCGGGGTACGGAAGCACACCGCGCGCGGGAGTGCCGCACAACGAGGACGGCCCGGACACGGTGTGTGTGCCGGGCCGTCACCCGTGGTGTGCGGAGCCGTGCGTTCAGCGGGCGCGGGGGTCAGGGATCAGGAGATCTTGACCGGGTTCACGATGTCGGCGACCAGCACCAGCAGGGTGAAGCAGATGAAGACACCGGCGACGACATAGGCGACCGGCATCAGCTTGGCCACGTCGAACGGGCCCGGGTCGGGGCGCTTGAAGACCCGTGCGACGTTGCGCCGCAGGGCTTCCCAGAGCGCTCCGGCGATGTGTCCGCCGTCGAGGGGCAGCAGCGGCAGCATGTTGAAGAGGAAGAGCGAGAGATTGAATCCGGCCAGCAGGAACAGCATCATCGCGACCTGGTTCTCCGCCGGTACGTCCAGCGTCATCACCTCGCCGCCGATCCTGGCCGCGCCGACGACGCCCACCGGGGAGTCCGCAGCGCGCTCGCCGTCGCTGAAGGCGGCGTCCCAGAGGCCCGGGATCTTGGTCGGGAGGGCGATGATCGATTCGACGCCGTTCTGGACCATGTCTCCCATGCGGACGACCGAGTCACCGAAGGAGAGCGGGATGATCTCCTGCTGGGCGGCGAAGCCGAGGTAGCCGGCCTTCACGAACTCACCGGCGACCGGTTCGCCCCTGGAGTCCTTCTTCGCCACCGAGTTCTCCGCCAGCACGGCGTGGAGGGTCTTCTCCTGGCCGTCGCGCAGGACGGTGAGGGTGGCGGGGCCGATGGTGTCGCGGATCCTGCCGGAGAGGGTGTCCCAGTCGTCGACCTTCTGCCCGTCGAAGGCGACGATCTTGTCGCCCTTCTTGAGTCCGGCCGCCTGCGCGGGCGAGACCGGGTCGGACTTCTTGCAGGTGTCCCGGTTCTCGCTCTGGTCGATCACGCACTTCTGGACGCCCGCCACCTCGGTGGTCTGGGTCTGGAAGCCGAAGGTCATCGCCACGCCGAGGAAGATCGCGACGGCGAGGACCAGGTTCATGAACGGTCCGGCGAACATGACGATGACGCGCTTCCACGGCTTGCGCGTGTAGAAGAGGCGCTTGTCGTCGCCCGGTTCGAGCTCCTCGAAGGCGGCGGACCTGGCGTCCTCGATCATGCCGCGCCACGGCGAGGTGGACCGCGCCTCCAGGCGCCCGTCCGCCCCGGGCGGGAACATGCCGATCATGCGGATGTAGCCGCCGGCCGGGATGGCCTTGATGCCGTACTCGGTGTCGCCCTTCTTCCGCGACCAGATCGTGGGGCCGAAGCCGACCATGTACTGGGGGACGCGGATGCCGAAGAGCTTCGCCGTCGACAGGTGGCCCAGCTCGTGCCAGGCGATCGAGAAGAGCAGGCCGAGGACGAACACGGCGATGCCGAGAATCGTCAGCAGGACCGTCGTCAGACTCATGCGCGCGCCTCCGCTGTCGCTGTCGCCGAGAGTTCACGGGCCCGGGCGCGTGCCCAGGTCTCCGCTTCGAGGACGTCTGCGACCGTGAGCGAAGTTCCCGTGCCGGGGGTGCCGTGTTCGGCGACCACCGCGCTGACCGTATCCATGATTCCGTTGAACGGCAGCCGTCCGGAGAGAAACGCGTCGACGCATTCCTCGTTGGCGGCGTTGAAGACGGCCGGTGCGGTGGCCCCGAGCGTGCCGACGTGCCGGGCCAGTCCGACCGAGGGGAAGGCCTCGTTGTCGAGCGGGAAGAACTCCCAGGTGGACGCCTTGGACCAGTCGAACGCCGGGGCGGCGTCCGGAACCCGGGCGGGCCAGCCGACGCCGATGGCGATCGGGCCCCGCATGTCCGGCGGGGTGGCCTGGGCGAGGGTGGAGCCGTCGGTGAACTCGACCATGGAGTGCACGTACGACTGGGGGTGGACCACGACCTCGATCCGGTCGAAGGGGATGTCGTAGAGGAGGTGGGCCTCGATGACCTCCAGTCCCTTGTTGACCAGGGTCGCGGAGTTGACCGTGATGACCGGTCCCATGGCCCAGGTCGGGTGGGCGAGGGCCTGTTCGCGGGTGACGTCGGCCAGTTCGCCGCGGGTACGGCCGCGGAAGGGACCGCCGGAGGCGGTGACCACGAGCTTGCGCACGTCGGCGCGGGTACCGGCGCCCAGGGCCTGGAAGAGGGCGGCGTGCTCGGAGTCGACCGGGATGATCTGGCCGGGCTTGGCCAGCGCCTTGACCAGCGGGCCGCCGACGATCAGCGACTCCTTGTTGGCCAGGGCGAGGGTGCGGCCCGCTTCGAGAGCGGCGAGGGTGGGGGCGAGCCCGATGGAGCCGGTGATGCCGTTGAGCACGGTGTGGCAGTCGCTCGCGGCGAGTTCCGCGGCGGCGTCGGGTCCGGCGAGGATCTCGGGGAGCGGCTCGCCCGTCCCGTACCGCTCGCTCAGCGCCTCGCGCAGGGCCGGTACGGCGTCGGGCGCGGCGACGGCCACGGTGCGCACCCGCAGCAGCCGCGCCTGCTCGGCGAGGAGGGCGACCCGGCCGCCCGCGGCCGAGAGCCCGGTGACGCGGAAGCGGTCGGGGTTGCGCAGCACCAGGTCGATGGCCTGGGTGCCGATGGAACCGGTGGAGCCGAGGATGACGAGATCCCGTCGGCCTCTCGTCGCGTCGAAGACGCGATGCGGATCGGCGAGGGGGGCAGGGCTGTCGCTCATGCCCCCCATTGTTGCCGCTTCGCCTGTGGGTGTGGACAGTGCGTCCCGCGGAACGGCCCGAAGGGCCCTTGACCGGTTCCGGCCGTTTCCGTCGCGCCCGGTGCCAGCCGCGGCGCGGGCGGCGAACGCCCGGGGCGGTATGGGGCGGTCCGGTCAGGACGGCGCCGTCCCGCTCGGCCTCGGCGCCGGAGGCGCGCGTCATCGCGAGGGTGATTCCCCGTACGGAGAACAGACCGGGCCGACGACGGTGGTCCGGAGGCCGGTCGCGAGGAGCGGGCCGGGCGTCAGCCGTGAGGTGAGGTGCCGGGACGGCCCCGGACTGCCCCGGACGGCTCCCCCGGACGGCCTCCTGCCGGGCAGAACGGGACGGCCTGAACCCCCGCACAGTGGGTTCAGGCCGTCTCGTTGTCACCTGCTGTCGTGCTGTCCAGGCGGAAACACAGGCGACGTGGGCGGGCCGGTCGGACCGGTCCGGTTCGGGGCTACAGGGCGAGGCCGGTGAGGACCAGCACGCGCTCGTAGGTGTAGTCGTCCATGGCGTAACGGACGCCCTCGCGGCCGACGCCGGACTGCTTGACGCCGCCGTACGGCATCTGGTCCGCGCGGTAGGACGGGACGTCGCCGATGATCACGCCGCCGACCTCCAGGGCCCGGTGGGCACGGAAGGCGGTCTGCAGGTCGTGGGTGAACACACCGGCCTGGAGGCCGTACTTGGAGGAGTTGACGGCCTCGAAGGCCTCGGCCTCGCCGTTCACCTTCTGGACGGACAGCACCGGTCCGAAGACCTCCTCGCAGGAGAGGGTGACGCCGTCCGGGAGCTCGGCGAGCACGGTCGGCGCGTAGGTGGCACCGTCCCGCTTGCCGCCGGCGAGCAGCTGGGCACCGGCCTGCACGGCCTCGTCCACCCAGGACTCGACGCGCTTGGCGGCGTCCTCGCTGACCAGCGGGCCGACCTCGGTGGCCGGGTCGGAGGGGTCGCCGGTGACCTGGGCCTCGACCGCCGCGACGATCTTCGGGAGCAGCCGGTCGTAGACCGCGGCGTCCGCGATGACGCGCTGCACGGAGATGCAGGACTGGCCGCCCTGGTAGTTGGAGAAGGTCGCGATGCGGGTCGCGGCCCAGTCCAGGTCCTCCTCGGAGGCGTAGTCGCCGAGGACGACCGCGGCGGCGTTGCCGCCCAGCTCCAGGGTGCAGTGCTTGCGCGGCACCGACTCCATGATCGAGTAGCCGACCGGGCCGGAGCCGGTGAAGGAGATCACGGGCAGGCGCTCGTCCTGGACCAGGGCGGGCATCCGGTCGTTGGGGACCGTGAGCACGGACCAGGAACCCGCCGGAAGGTCGGTCTCGGCCAGCAGCTCGCCCAGGATCAGCGAGGAGATCGGGGTGGCCGGGGCGGGCTTCAGGATGATCGGGGCGCCGACGGCGATGGCCGGGGCGACCTTGTGGGCGCTCAGGTTCAGCGGGAAGTTGAACGGCGCGATGCCGAGGACCGTGCCGCGCGGGAAGCGGCGGGTCAGGCCGAGGCGGCCGGTGCCACCGGCGTCGGTGTCCAGGCGCTGGGCGTCGCCGCCGTTGAAGCGGCGGGCTTCCTCGGCCGCGAACCGGAAGACGGAGACGGCGCGGCCGACCTCGCCGCGGGCCCACTTGATGGGCTTGCCGTTCTCGGCGGAGATCAGCTGGGCGAGTTCCTCGGTGCGCTCCACCAGGCGCCGTACGACGTGGTCGAGTGCGGCGGCCCGGACGTGCGCCGGGGTCGCGGCGAACTCTTCGCGCACGGCGTGCGCGGCCGCGACGGCCTCCTCGATCTGGGCGTCGGTCGGCACGCTGACCGTGCCGACGTGACGGCCGTCCCAGGGGTTGGTGACGTCGAAGCTGTCCTCGCCGGTGGCCTGGCGGCCGGCCAGCCAGAAGGCGTGGGTGGAAGTCATGGAGGTTCCGGCCCTTCGGAGCGGTGGGGGTGTCTTGCCCCCACCGTAGGGCCGCGGGGCCGTTTCGGCGTTTGTCCGGGGTGGAGCAGTGCGCGCCGCGGACGCTCCGGATTGTCGGACGCCGGCTAGGGCCTCTCGTTTGGATCATGCCGGGCTCGCGGGGGCCGGCACGCACATCTGCCGCGTTGTCGTCAGTCACCGACGCTCCGCGTCGGCTCCTTCCTCCGCCTTGCAGCTGCACGCACCAGCCCCCGCTCCCTGATCCAGCCTGATCCAAACGAAAGACCCTAGGGCGCGGGGGTGCTGGTGGCCTTCAGGGCCAGCCACAGCTCCATGCGGACGTCCGCGTCGTCCAGTGAGCGGCCCAGGATCTCCTCCACCCGGCGCATCCGGTAGCGCAGGGTGTGGCGGTGGACGCCCAGATCGGCCGCGGCGGCGTCCCACTGGCCGTGGCGGGCGAGCCAGGCCCGCAGCGAGGCCACGAGATCGCCTCGGCCCTTGGCGTCGTGTTCGCGCAGGGAGCGGAGCATGCCGTCGGCGAAGGCGCGCACCGCGTCGTCCGCGAGCAGGGGCAGCACCGAGCCCGCGGCCAGTTCCTCGTGCTCGACCAGGGACCTGCCCCGGCGGCGGGCCACCGAGAGGGCCTGCTCGGCCTGCTTGTACGCGGCGGAGACGGCGATCGGTCCCGCCGGGGCGGAGAGCCCCACGACGACGGCGCCCTCCTCCGGCTTCGCGCCCTCCCCGGAGGTCCGGGCCTCCTGCGCCTCGGCGTACGCCGCGCAGGCGGTGACCGCCGCTCCGCCGTCCGCGGCGAGGACGACGAGCCGGCCGCCCTCGGGCACGGAGAGCAGGGTCTCGCCGGTCCGCAGGGCCGCCGCCTCCATCGCCTCGGCGAGTGCCGCGGGTCCGGCGGGTTCGGCGGCCTCGGCGATGAGCAGCCGGAACGGGGCGTCGAGCAGTCCGCCGTAGAGGTCTCCGGCGACGGCGCGGGCGTGGTCCGGCTGACCGGCCAGCAGCATCCGCAGCACGGCCGCGCCCAGGCGCTGTTCGGCGCCCTGGAGGGACCGGGAGCGCGCGGTGGTCAGGGTCAGCAGGGCGACGGCGGAGTGGACGGCGTACCGCCCGGCGGTGCCGAGGGCCGCGCCGGTGCCGACGGCCAGCACGCCGCGGACCTGGCGGCCGGTGCCCAGGGACTGGAGCTCGACCCGGTCCTCGGCGCCGCCGACGACCATGCTGGCGGGGGCGGCGCGGTCCCGCAGCCGTTCCACGTCGGGGATGAGCCGGGCGGCGCGGCGGGCGGCCCACTCGGGGGCGGCGGCGACGACCTGGCCGGCCGCGTCGTACAGCGCGGCCCAGCCGTCGAGGTGGGCGGCGAGCCGGGTCAGCAGGGCGACGGGGCCGTCGCCGGAGAGCGCCGCCCGGGTCAGCTCCCGCTGGACCTCGAAGCCCGCTGTCACGGCCCGGTACTGGTCCTCGGCGATGGCCGAGGACACGGCCTTGGCGATCGCGATGAACGGGGTGCGGCGCGGCACTTCGAGGAGCGGCAGCCCGGCTTCCTCGGCCGCGTCGATCAGCGCCCCGGGCACCTCGTCGTAGTTGACGCCGACGGCGAAGCCCAGGCCGGTGACGCCCGCCGCGGCGAGCCGTCGTACGTACCGCCGCATCGCCTCGGGGTTCTCGGCGTCCAGGTTGGTGGCGGTGACGAGCAGGAACTCCCCGCCCTCCATGTACGGCACGGGGTCGGTCAGCTCGCTGGCGTGCGCCCAGCGCACGGGCGCGTCGAGCCGGTCCGCCCCGGCGCGCACGGTCAGTTTGAGCGCCGGGCGCTGGACGAGCGAGGCGAGAGTGAGGGGCATGGGGACCGCGGGACCTCGGAGTGTCGGTTTTCGCCGTCCCGTATGAACGGCCACTCCCAATTCTGCCAGACTGGCCTGGTTCGCCGGGACCACGGCCGGGCGCCGCGGTCCCGCCCCCGGTCAGCCGTTCAGATCGACCAGGAGCGGCGGCGCGTGCTCGCCGCCGACGGTCGTCAAGGAGAGCACCGCGTGCCCGGCCGGGACCTGGTGGGCCAGCTCGGAGGCCGACCAGCGCTCCCTCTCGACCTGGCGGACGGTCACCGCGTCGGTGGTGACCGCCTTGCCGGTGACGAGCTTGCGCAGGGCGTGCACGGCCCGGGTGAGGGGCTGGTCGGCGAAGACCGTGTGCTTGGCGACCTCGGTGGTCTCCACCCATTCGGTGCCCCAGGCCTGCGCGAAGAGCCGCCCGTCCCAGGTGGTGACGCCGGAGAAGGCCATGTGGCAGCCAACCGAGCCGAGCAGGGTGGTGTGCAGGCCCTCGGGGACGTCGTCCAGTCCGCGCAGGGTGAGCAGCACCCCGGCGTTGCGGCTCCGCAGCCGCTGCACGGCCCGCACCGACTCGGCGGTGACGGTGTGGGTGGCGTCGTCCAGGGCGAGGAAGGCGAACAGGGAGCGGTCCGAGCGGGTCGCCGCCCCGGTGGTGAACTGGGCGAGCACCAGGCGGGTGAGCAGCCGGGCGGCCTCGGGATGGGCCCGCTCCGGCAGGTCGATGCGGACCCGCAGCGGGTGTTCGAGGGTGCGCGCCGAGAAGGGGCGGGCGGCCCCGGGGTCGAAGAACCCGGCGAAGGCCGGCCGGTCCAGGGCCGCGATCCGGTCGGCGAGCCGGACGCCCGGGTCGCCGGGGGTGCCCGCCTGCCGGGCCCGGCCGTCCAGTTCGCGGATGTACGAGCGGTGGGTATCAGCGTCGAGCCGGGCCCGGAGCTCCCCCAGGGCGCCGGGAGAGCCGTCGAGGAGCTCGCGCAGCACCGGCACGGAGGGGAAACGGCCGTGGGCCGCCCGGTACGGGCCGAGGAGCTGGGCCAGCGCCGTGGTGGCCCGCCGCGCGTCGACATCGGGCAGGTCTCCGGCGAGCGCCTCGGCGAGCAGGGCGGCGGCCTCGTCGGCGTCGTCGGTTCCGCTGTACAGATCCAGGTCGTGGGCGCAGGACGGGTCGCCCGGCCTGATGACCACGTCGTAGCCCTCGTCGGCCCCGAGCGGGGTACCGGCCGCGCAGACGGCGATGACGACGGCCTGCCCGGCGAGGGCCTGGAGGGCGAGCGACTCCACGACGGGCCGCACCACGTGCCGGGTCTTGCCCGCGCCGAAGGGCCCGACGGCCAGCAGGGACGCGCCGAGCACCGCCGGGTCGACGGCGGCGCCCGCGCCGCGCCGGGCGGCCGGGCTGCGGTCGCGGTCGGGGTAGCGGCCGAGCCGGACCTGCGAGGTGAGCAGGTCGTGGGTGGCGGAGCGGACCGGCAGGTCCCGGGCTCCCGACGGGTGCGCGCAGGCCCCCGCGCCCAGGCCGCGGACGGCGTCGGCGAACGGGCGCAGCCGCGCGGAGTCGGCCTCCACGGTGCTCCAGGCGCGCCGGATGCGTGCCCAGTCGACGTCGTTCATGCGGCCGGTGCGCTGCTCCGCCATCAGCCGGTCGGCGGCCTCCTCCTGGCCCGCGGCGCGCAGCTGCGGCCAGTCGGCCGGGTCCGCCGTCTGCGGTGCCTTCTGCGGCTCCGGGCCGCTCCCGCGGCTGCCGCGCAGGTCGCGGATGATGCCGGGCCAGTTCCCGGCCCGCCCGATGAGCAGCAGGATCAGGGCGGTGCCCACCAGGTGGTAGACGGTCGTGAAGGTCTCCACCCGCGCCAGGGTCTCCTCGGCGGTGCCGCCGTACAGCCAGGAGTAAGGGGTCAGGCCCAGGACCAGGTCGTCGAAGGGCAGCAGGGCGTCGGCGTTCACGAAGCACCAGACCAGGACGGCGGCGGCCAGCGCGGTTCGCACGGCCCGGCCCGGCAGGGGGTGGTCGGCCGCGTAGCGGTGGAACACCCCGCGCCAGTTGCCGAGCCTGCCGAAGCCCCAGATCACCAGGGCGGCGACCAGGCTGTTGTAGGCGGACAGGGCGGTCACGGCCGCCATGGGGCGTTCGAGCCCCCACCAGTCGGAGGGGGTGACCAGTTCCAGCAGGATGCGGCTGTGGGGCACGTAGCCGTTGCGCCACAGCGACCAGACCAGCAGGGCGGCGAGCAGCGCCACCACCGCGCCGCCGATCAGGGCCCGGTCGGGCACCCGGTCCGGGTCGGCCTCGGGCCGGGGGACGTGGCCGAAGCGCCACAGGCCGGGCTCGGCCGCCGCGCGGGGGGTCCGCAGCCAGCTGTCGACCGGGAGGGCCGCGGCGGGGGCGTGGCCGGGCCTGGGCGGTGCTCCCGGAGGGGGTGCGGCGGCCGGGCGCGGCACCTGATGACCCGAGCGGGTGCCGCGTGAGTCGTACGTGCCCTCGGTGTCCATGTGTGCTGTCCCTCGTCCCCTGACCAGCGCCGACCGTGTCCCCGGGCGCGGACGCCCGGAACCCTCAATCTAGTGCCCCGTACCGCTCGTTGACGCGGTCCGGCGGGATGTCCGTGCCGGTGCCCGGGGTTCTTTCCCGGCCCCGTGCGCCGCCCCGCCATGTCCACCACGGACAACCGCACCCGGCCACCACTCCCGAACGGAACATGCCGGACCCCGGGCCCCGCCCCTAGCCTGCAGGGAAAGCGTCCAAGACATCCCCCCAGGAGCCCCACATGACCGAAATCCCGCAGGAGCGACGCGTCGTCACGGCCATCCCTGGCCCGAAGTCGGTGGAGCTTCAGGCCCGACGGCTGAACACGGTGGCGGCAGGCGTGGGCTCCACCCTGCCGGTGTTCACCGCCCGCGCCGGTGGCGGGATCATCGAGGACGTCGACGGCAACCGCCTGATCGACCTCGGCTCCGGCATCGCCGTGACCTCGGTCGGCGCCTCCGCCGAGGCCGTGGTGCGCCGCGCCTCCGCGCAGCTCGCCGACTTCACCCACACCTGCTTCATGGTCACGCCGTACGAGGGCTACGTCGAGGTCTGTGAGCAGCTCGCCGAGCTGACCCCGGGCGACCACCCGAAGAAGTCCGCGCTGTTCAACTCGGGCGCCGAGGCCGTCGAGAACGCGGTGAAGATCGCCCGCGTCCACACCAAGCGCACCGCGGTCGTCGTCTTCGACCACGGCTACCACGGCCGCACCAACCTGACCATGGCGCTGACCGCGAAGAACATGCCGTACAAGCAGGGCTTCGGTCCGTTCGCGCCCGAGGTCTACCGGGTGCCGGTGGCGTACGGCTACCGCTGGCCGACCGGTGCCGAGAACGCCGGCGCCGAGGCGTCCGCGCAGGCCATCGAGCAGATCAGCAAGCAGATCGGCGCGGAGAACGTCGCCGCGATCATCATCGAGCCGGTGCTCGGTGAGGGCGGCTTCATCGAGCCGGCCAAGGGCTTCCTCCCGGCGATCGCCCAGTTCGCCAAGGACAACGGCATCGTCTTCGTCGCCGACGAGATCCAGTCCGGCTTCTGCCGCACCGGCCAGTGGTTCGCCTGCGAGGACGAGGGCATCGTCCCGGACCTGATCACCACCGCCAAGGGCATCGCGGGCGGTCTGCCGCTCTCCGCCGTGACCGGCCGCGCCGAGATCATGGACTCCGCCCACTCCGGCGGCCTCGGCGGCACCTACGGCGGCAACCCGGTCGCCTGCGCCGGTGCCCTCGGCGCCATCGAGACGATGCGCGAGCTGGACCTCAACGGCAAGGCCAAGCGCATCGAGGAGATCATGAAGGGCCGCCTCGCCGAGATGCAGGCGAAGCTGCCCAACGGCGACGTGATCGGGGACATCCGCGGCCGTGGCGCGATGATCGCGATCGAGCTGGTGAAGTCCGGCTCGAAGGACCCGAACCCGCAGGCCGCCTCGAAGCTCGCCGCGGCGTGCCACGCCGAGGGCGTGCTGGTGCTGACCTGCGGTACCTACGGCAACGTCCTGCGCTTCCTGCCGCCGCTGGTGATCGGCGAGGACCTGCTGAACGAGGCGCTCGACGTCATCGAGCAGGCGTTCGCCGCGATCTGATCCGTGCGAGTCTCCGCGCCCCGGGATCCCGCCCTCGCGAGGTCCCGGCGGGGCCCGCGTGAGGGCCTGTGAAGAAGGTGTGCGGGGCCGATGGCGGGATCCGTTTCCCGCTGTCGGCCCCCCTTCCGCTGCCGTACGGTTTGCGCAGATGAGAGAAACACCCCGCCCGCAGGGGACTACGGGCGATGCCGGACCGGAGCTTCCCCAGCGCCGTTCCGGTCGTGCCTTCGCGCACACCGCTGGAGCCTCTGGTTCCGGAACTCCTCACCGATCGGATGGCCGCTCGCCCCAGACCCCCCGGGGCGTGCGGCACACCGGTCCTACCGGCCGCCCCGGAACCACCCCCCCGGTTCCCGGGCGGCCGGCTCTTCTGCGTTCCCCGGTGCCGGGGGCGCTCGTCGCACTGGTCCTCTTCGCGCTGGTCACCTGGCAGGTCGCGGCCGACGGCCCGCTGCGCCGGCTGGACGAGCGGACCGGCCGGGCCGTCGTGGGGCACGGCCCTGCCGGGCTGACCGAATTCCTCGCCGATCTCGGCAACACACAGGTCGCGCTCCCGGTGCTGGGCTGCGCCATCGTCCTCGCCGTGCTGCGCGGGGCGCGCCGCCGGGCGCTGTACGCGGGGCTCGCGATGGGTGCGGTGCCGCTGCTCGCCGTCCCGCTGAAGGCGTGGATCGCGCGCCCGGGGCCGCTGACGGAGGCCACCGGCTACTACCCGTCCGGGCACGCGGCGACGGCCCTGGTGGCGTACGGGGCGGCGGCCCTGCTGCTGGCGCGCCCGGGACGGCGGTGGTCATGGATGATGCCCGTCGCCGCTGCCTTGCTGGCCACGGCGACGGGCATCGGTCTGGTGCTGCGCGGCTACCACTGGCCGCTGGACGTGCTGGGCAGCTGGCTCCTGTTCGGGGCGGTGCTGCTGCCGCTGCGCCCGGGTCCGCTACGGGGCCGTCAGCTCCCGAAGTAGGCGTCGAAGTTCTTCGAGAACTCCCCGTTGTTGAACCGGTCCCAGTTGATCGACCAGGTCATCAGGCCGCGCAGGGCGGGCCAGGTGCCGTGGGTGGTGTAGGACCCGCAGTCGGTCTTCTTCGTGAGGCAGTTCAGCGCCTTGGTGACCTCGGCGGGCGAGGTGTGGCCGTTGCCCGCCTGGGTGGAGGCCGGGAGGCCGATGGCGACCTGCTCGGGGCGGAGCGGCGGGAAGACCCTGGTCTGGTCGCCCGCCACCGGGAAGCCGGTGAGCAGCATGTCGGTCATGGCGATGTGGAAGTCCGCGCCGCCCATCGAGTGGTACTGGTTGTCCAGGCCCATGATGGAGCCCGAGTTGTAGTCCTGGACGTGCAGCAGGGTCAGGTCGTCGCGCAGCGCGTGGATGACCGGGAGGTAGGCACCGGCCCGCGGGTCCTGGCCGCCCCAGGGGCCCGAGCCGTAGTACTGGTAGCCGAGCTGGACGAAGAAGGTCTCCGGGGCCATCGTCAGGACGAACGCGTCGCCGTACTTGGCCTTCAGGGTCTTCACCGCGGAGATCAGGTTGACGACGACCGGGGTGGTCGGGTTCCGGAAGTCGGTGTCGCCGGTGTTCAGCGAGAGCGAGTGGCCCTCGAAGTCGATGTCGAGGCCGTCGAGGCCGTACGCGTCGATGATCCGGCTGACCGAGGAGACGAAGGTGTCGCGGGCGGCGGTGGTGGTGAGCTGCACCTGGCCGTTCTGGCCGCCGATGGAGATGAGCACCTTCTTGCCCGCGGCCTGCTTGGCCTTGATGGCGGCCTTGAACTCGGCCTCCGACTCGACGTTCGGGCATTCGGTGACCGGGCAGAGCGAGAAGCGGATGTCGCCGGAGGTGACCGAGGTCGGTTCGCCGAAGGCCAGGTCGATGACGTCCCAGGAGTCGGGCACGTCCGCCATCCGCGTGTAGCCGGAGCCGTTGGCGAAGCTGGCGTGCAGATAGCCGACGAGCGCGTGGGCGGGCAGCGTGCCGTCACCCCCGCCACCCGGGCCGCCCGCGGTGGTGGTGGCCTGGACGGCGGCGGACTTGGCGGACTCGCCCGCCGCGTTGACCGCGGCGACCTGGAAGCTGTACGCGGTCGACGCGGTGAGGCCGGTCACGGTGGCGGAGGTGCCGGTGACCGTGAGGACCTTGGTGCCGCCCCGGTAGACGTGGTAGCCGGTGGCGCCCGCCGAGCCGGACCAGGAGAGGTCGACGGTCGAGGAGGTGGCGGTGCCCGCCCTGAGCGCGGTGGGGGCGGCCGGGAGTTCGACGGGGGCGCCGCCGGGGCCGGTCAGGGACAGGTCGTCGGCGTAGTAGGCGGGGGTGCCGAACCAGCCGTGGGTGTAGACGGTGACCTGCTTGGTGGCGGAGCCGGTCTTGAACGTGGTGGTGAGCTGCTTCCAGCCGGACGAGGACGGGGACCAGGTGGAGACGTCGGTGGTGCCGGTGCCCTCGGCCCCGAGGTAGACGTACGAGCCCTGCACCCAGGCGCTCAGCGTGTACGTGGAGTCCGGCTGGACGTTCACCACCTGGGAGCACTTGGCGTTGTCGGCACCGGCCGGGGTGGCCTTGAGCGCCGATGCGCCACCGTGCGCCGGGGTACTGACGGCGGCTCCGCTGCCGCCGGTGCAGTTCCAGCCGTCCAGACCGGACTCGAAGCCGCCGTTGCGGGCGAGTTCGGCGTCGGCCGCGGCGGCGGGCGGGGCAAGGGCGGTGAGCCCGCCGGCGGCGAGCAGCGCGGCCGAGAAGGCGGCCACGACGCCGGTCAATCGGGCGGGGAATCCCGTACGTTCCACAGCGGCCTCCGTGCATGGGGGAAACGAGTGCGGCGGCCACAACATGGTCCAGACCAATCAGGTTGTCAAGACCTCTGACAGCACGGGGCCGCCCGCGCGGTCGGCCCCGTACCGCCCTTCCCCGGCTGTCAGCGGCTGTCGCGGCCGGCCTGTCCGGCCGCCGCCTCGTGCATCGCGAGCTCCAGAAGTGCCGCGTCGGTGAGGGTGCCCGAGCCGTCCGGCGGGACCAGCCAGCGCACCCCGCCGCGGGCGGGACGGCCCGGGTGGGGCACGACGATCCAGGTTCCCCGCCCCGCTCCGCGTACGCCGGTGCCGACCCAGCGGGCGACGGTGCCCGGCGGCACGAAGAAGCCCATCCGCCTGTCGCCGAATCCCCCGAGCACCGGGCCCGGCCGGTCGATCAGGCGGGTCAGTACGTCGAGGGTGGGGTATCCCAGCTCCCCCGGGAGGATCAGCACGTCCCAGCGCCTCCCCGCGGGCAGCAGCGCGACCCCGCGGGGATCGCGCTCCCACGTCCACCGGCAGGCGCCCGGGTCCGGCGCCACCGATACGAGCCATTCGACTGCTGCTTTGACCCCCGTGCCGGTCATGACCTGTCTCCGTTTCCGTGTGTCGGTGTCCGCCAGCCTTGGTTACCGGCGCGTACACACGGGTGAGAGAGCGAAGTCCCCGGTCGATTACGCGGCTTCGGGAAGGAAATTCAGAAAAAAGCGGCCCGGCCGCCTGAAGGCGGCCGGGCCGGAGGTCAGGAGGGTCCTTTTCCGGACACTCCCAGAAGGGTCAGCTGTCGAAGCCGAGTCCCAGTCGGTCCATCGTCTTGAGCCAGAGGTTGCGACGGCCCTGGTTGTCGTCGGCCCTGGCCAGAGACTTCCGGGTCAGCTCGATCCCGGCCCAGGCGAACGGCTCGGGCGGGAACGGCATCGGCTTGGTGCGGACCATTTCCAGCGTGGTCCGTTCGCTCTGCTCGCCCGCCAGCAGGTCGAGCATCACATCGGCGCCGAAACGGGTGGAGCCGACGCCCAGACCGGTGAATCCGGCGGCATAGGCGACCTGGCCCTGATGGGCGGTGCCGAAGAACGCGGTAAAGCGCGAACAGGTGTCGATCGCGCCGCCCCAGGCATGGCTGAAACGAATTCCCGCCAGCTGCGGGAAGCAGTCGAAGAACTGCCCCGCGAGTTTGAGGAAGGTCTCCGGACGCTGGTCGAGCTCGGCGCTCACCCGGCCCCCGTACGGGTAGATCGCGTCGTAGCCGCCCCACAGGATCCTGTTGTCGGCCGACAGCCGGAAGTAGTGGAACTGGTTGGCGCTGTCGCCCAGGCCCTGCCGGTTCCCCCAGCCGATGGAGGCGAGCTGGTCGGCGCTGAGCGGCTCGGTCATCAGCGCGTAGTCGTAGACCGGCACGGTGAACGGGCGTACCCGCTTGACCAGCGAGGGGAAGACGTTGGTGCCGAGCGCGACCCGGCGGGCGAAGATCCGCCCGTACGGGGTGCGGACGGCCATCTGGGTGCTGGTCCGGGCGAGTTCGAGACCCCGGGTCTGCTCGTAGATCCGTACGCCGAGGTCGAGGCAGGCCCGCTTCAGGCCCCAGGCCAGCTTGGCCGGGTGCAGCATGGCCACGCCCCGGCGGTCCCAGAGACCGCCCAGGAAGGTCGGCGAGTCGACCTCGGCGCGCAGCGCGTCGCCGTCCAGGAAGTCGGTCCCGGTGAAGCCGAGCTTCGTCATCTCCTCGTGCCACTCGTGGAGCTCTTCGAGCTGGTAGGGCTGGGTGGCGACGTCGATCTCGCCGGTGCGCTCGAACTCGCAGTCGATCCCGTAGCGGGCGACGGCGTCCTCGATGGCGTCGAGGTTGCGCTCGCCCAGCTTCTCCAGCTTGTGGATCTCGTCGGGCCAGCGCTCCACGCCGTTGGGCAGCCCGTGGGTGAGGGAGGCGGCGCAGAACCCGCCGTTGCGGCCCGAGGCGGCCCAGCCCACCTCGTGCCCCTCGATCAGCACGACGTCCCGCCCGGGGTCACGCTCCTTGGCGATGAGCGCGGTCCACAGACCGCTGTAGCCACCGCCGACGACCAGCAGGTCGCAGTGCTCGTCCCCGGTGAGCGCGGGCAGCGCCTCGGGCTTGCCCGGGTCGTCCAGCCAGAACGACACGGGCTTCGCGTCGGAGAGCGATTGTGCAGCGATACGCATGGCAGCTGGGGCCATGGTTTCCAACTCCTTCAGAGCTTTCTAGCGTGTGCTGTTCTTGCGCCGGTTCGCGATGAGCTGGCCGACGACGACCACCAGTACCGCGATGATGAACATCGCCGTGCCGATGACGTTGATCTGCACGGGCGTGCCGCGCTGTGCCGAACCCCAGACGAACATGGGGAAGGTCACGGTGGAGCCCGCGTTGAAATTGGTGATGATGAAATCGTCGAAGGAGAGCGCGAAGGCGAGCAGCGCTCCCGCCGCGATTCCGGGGGCGGCGATCGGCAGGGTCACCCGCAGGAAGGTCTGCACGGGCCCGGCGTACAGATCGCGGGCGGCCTCCTCCAGCCTCGGGTCCATCGACATCACACGGGCCTTCACCGCCGTCACGACGAAGCTCAGGCAGAACATGATGTGCGCGATGAGGATCGTCCAGAAGCCCAGCTGCGCGCCCATGTTGAGGAAGAGCGTGAGCAGCGAGGCGGCCATGACGACCTCGGGCATCGCCATCGGCAGGAAGATCAGCGAGTTGATCGCGCCGCGCGCCCGGAAGCGGTAGCGGACCAGCGCGAAGGAGATCATCGTGCCGAGCACGGTCGCGCCGATGGTGGCCCACAGGGCGATCTGGAGGGAGAGCGAGAGCGAGCCGCACATGTCGGCGACGCCGCAGGGGTCCTTCCAGGCGTCCAGGGAGAACCGCTGCCAGGCGTAGTTGAAGCGCCCGTTCGGCTTGTTGAACGAGAACACCATGACGACGATGTTCGGAAGGATCATGTACGCGAGGGTCAGCAGACCCGCGAGGACGATCAGATTCCGGCGAATCCAGCGCAGTACGGGCATCAGACCAGGTCCTCCGTCCCGGAGCGGCGGATGTAGACGGTGACCATGATCAGGACTGCCGCCATGAGGATGAAGGAGAGCGCGGCCGCCGTCGGGTAGTCCAGGACCCGCAGGAACTGGGTCTGGATGACGCTGCCGACCATCTTCGTGTCGGTGGATCCCAGCAGTTCCGCGTTGACGTAGTCGCCGCTGGCCGGGATGAAGGTGAGCAGGGTTCCGGAGACGACTCCCGGCATGGAGAGCGGGAAGGTCACCTTGCGGAAGGTGGTGGCGGGGGTGGCGTACAGGTCACCGGCCGCCTCGTGCAGCCTGCCGTCGATCCGCTCCAGCGAGGTGTAGAGCGGCAGGATCATGAAGGGCAGGAAGTTGTACGTGAGGCCGCAGACCACCGCCATCGGAGTGGCCAGCACGCGGTTGGACTCGGTCCAGCCGAGCCAGCTGGTGACGTCCAGGACGTGCAGGGTGTTCAGTACGTCGACGACCGCGCCGCCGTCCGCGAGGATCGTCTTCCAGGCGAGCGTGCGGATCAGGAAGCTGGTGAAGAACGGCGCGATGACCAGGACCAGCAGGACGTTGCGCCAGCGGCCCGCCTTGAACGCGATGAGGTAGGCCAGCGGGTAGCCGAGCAGCAGGCACAGCACGGTGGCGGTGCCCGCGTACAGCAGGGAGCGGAGGAACTGCGGGTAGTACTCCGTCAGCGCGTCCCAGTAGGTCTGGAAGTGCCAGGTGACCTCGAAGCCCTTCTCCAGGGATCCGGTCTGCACGGAGGTCGAGGCCTGGTAGACCAGCGGGAGGGCGAAGAAGACGACGAGCCACAGGATGCCCGGGAGCAGCAGCCAGTAGGGGACGAGCCGTCTGCGGGCGGAGGGCTTGCGTATCTTCAGTTCGGTGACGGGC
Organism: Streptomyces sp. NPDC058195; assembly: GCF_042883525.1. Taxonomy (NCBI): domain Bacteria; kingdom Bacillati; phylum Actinomycetota; class Actinomycetes; order Kitasatosporales; family Streptomycetaceae; genus Streptomyces; species Streptomyces sp. NPDC058195. The sequence goes on along the minus strand of NZ_JBHVVM010000012.1, from coordinate 149,821 downwards.
GCCGGTGGCGCCTCCTGGGTGACGGTCACGCCGCGTCCTCCACCGTCTCCACACCGGCGTCGATGTCCTGGGCCGCGTCGAGCCCGAAGGTGTGCGCGGGGTTCCAGTGCAGCACGACCTCGGAGCCGGGCGCGAGCCGGGAGTCGCGCTCGATGTTCTGCTCGTAGACCTGGAGCGCCTTGCCGGCCGGGCTCTCGACCACGTACTGGGTGGACACCCCGATGAAGCTGGAGTCGACGATGCGGCCGGTGACCCGGTTACGGCCGTCGGCGATGGCGTCGGCGTCGTCGGCGCGTACCAGCGAGATCTTCTCGGGCCGGATGCCGACGAGCAGCTTGCCGCCGTCCTTGACCGGGGCGCTGCACCGTCCGGCGGGGAGCCGCAGCCTTCCGCCGCCCGCGGCCACGACGAGGTCGGTGCCGGTGGAGACGATCTCGGCCTCGATGAGGTTGGAGGTGCCGAGGAAGTTGGCGACGAAGGTCGTCTTCGGGTTCTCGTACAGGTCGGCGGGGGCGCCGAGCTGCTCGACACGGCCTCCGTTCATCACCGCGACCGTGTCGGCCATGGTCATGGCCTCCTCCTGGTCGTGGGTGACGTGGATGAAGGTGATGCCGACCTCGGTCTGGATGCGCTTGAGCTCCAGCTGCATCTGGCGGCGCAGCTTGAGGTCGAGGGCGCCGAGCGGTTCGTCGAGCAGCAGGACCTGGGGGTGGTTGATCAGCGCGCGGGCGACGGCGACGCGCTGCTGCTGGCCACCGGAGAGCTGGTGCGGCTTGCGCTTGGCGAAGTCGCCGAGCTGGACGAGGTCCAGCATCTCGTCGACCTGCTTCTTCACGGACTTGATGCCGCGCCTGCGCAGACCGAAGGCGACGTTCTCCGAGATGTCGAGGTGCGGGAAGAGCGCGTAGCTCTGGAAGACCGTGTTGACGGGCCGTTTGTACGGCGGGAGCGCGGTGATGTCCCTGCCGCCGAGGAAGACCGTGCCGGTGGTGGCCTCCTCCAGCCCGGCGATCATCCGCAGGGTGGTGGTCTTGCCGCATCCGGACGCGCCGAGCAGCGCGAAGAAGGAGCCCTGCGGGACGGTCAGGTCGAGCGGTTGGACGGCGACGAACGAGCCGTAGGTCTTGCTGATCCCGGTGAGGCGGACGTCGCCGCCGGTCTGCTGCTGTGTCATGGAGCGCGGTCCCTGTGGTGTCAGAGGGGGATCTGGGGAAGATCGGGGGAGATCAGGAGATCGCGAGGATCGAGGGGCGGTGCGGGGAGGAAGGGAGAAGAGCGGACGGGCCGGTGGTCAGGCGCCGATGAGCTTGGCGAACTTCTCCTCGTACGCCGTCTCTTCCTTGGCGCTCAGGGAGCGGAAGGAGTGCGACCGGGAGGCCATCTCGCTGTCCGGGAGGATCAGCGTGTTGGCGGCCATCTTCTCGTCGATCCGGGCGAGCTCCTCGCGGACGCCGTCGACCGGGCAGACGAAGTTGATGAAGGCGGCGAGGCGGGCGGCGACCGGCGGCTCGTAGTAGTAGTCCATGAGCTTCTCGGCGTTGGTCTTGTGCCGTGCCTTGGCGGGGACCAGCATGTTGTCGCTCGACGTGATGTAGCCGGCGGCCGGGATGGCGTACTTGATGTCCGGGTTCCCGGCCTGGAGCTGGATGATGTCACCGGCCCAGGCGACGCAGGCGGCGATGTCGCCCTTGTCGAGGTCGGCGGTGTAGTCGTTGCCGGTGAAGCGGCGTATCTGCTTCTTGTCGACGCCCTTCTGGAGCCGGTTGACCGCGGCGTCGTAGTCGGCGTCGGTGAAGGAGGCCGGGTCCTTGCCCAGGTCGAGCAGGGTCATGCCGATGGTGTCGCGCATCTCGGAGAGGAAGCTGACCCGGCCCTTGAGCGCGGGGTCGTCCAGGAGCTGCGTGACGGAGTCCACCTTCCGGCCGCCGGTCGCCTTGGAGTTGTAGGCGATGACGGTGGGGATGCCGGTCCAGGGGTACGAGTAGGCGCGGCCCGGATCCCAGTCCGGGGTGCGGAACTGGGCCGAGAGGTTGGCGAAGGCGTGCGGCAGGTTCGAGGCGTCGAGCCGCTGCGCCCAGCCGAGCCGGATGATGCGGGCGGCCAGCCAGTCGGTGACGATGATCAGGTCGCGGCCGGTGTCCTGTCCTGCGGCCATCTGCGGTTTGATCTTGCCGAAGAACTCGACGTTGTCGTTGATGTCCTCGGTGTACTTGACGCTGATCCCGGTGCGCTTGGTGAACGCCTCCAGGGTGGGCCTGCTCGTCTGGTCGTCGCCGATGTCCATGTACTCGGTCCAGTTGGAGAAGTTGACCTGCTTCTCCTTGGCCGAGTGGTCGTCGGAGGCCGCGGCGGCGTCGCCCTCCCGCTGGGCGGGCGGAATGCCGCACGCGCTCAGTGTGCCCAGCCCGCCGATCGCCAGCGCCCCCGTACCGGAGGCGCGGAGGAGCGATCGGCGGGTCAGGGCGCCCCGGCCGCTGGTGAGACTGCGTCGCATCGCGGCGGTCTGGGCCGCGGAGAGCCGCTCTGGCTCGTACTGCTCCATGCGCGTTTCCCTTTCGGGTGTGAGGCCGGGGTCGGCCGGACTATCGGTCTCCGAAGATCGTGCGGTGCCAGTCCTTGCGGGCGACCGCGGTGTTGTCGTACATGACGTGCTTGACCTGCGTGTACTCCTCGAAGGAGTACGCCGACATGTCCTTGCCGAAGCCGCTGGCCTTGTATCCGCCGTGGGGCATCTCGCTGATGATCGGGATGTGGTCGTTGACCCAGACGCATCCCGCCTTGATCTCGCGGGTGGCGCGGTTGGCGCGGTACAGGTCACGGGTCCAGGCGGAGGCGGCGAGGCCGTACGGGGTGTCGTTGGCGAGCCGCAGGCCCTCGTCGTCGGTGTCGAAGGGCAGCACGACCAGGACCGGGCCGAAGATCTCGGACTGGACGATCTCGCTGTCCTGGGCGGCACCGGCGACCAGCGTCGGCCGGTAGTAGGCGCCCGCCTCCAGTGCGCCGCCGGGGGCCTCGCCACCGGTGACGACGGTGGCATAGGCGCGGGCGCGCTCGACGAAACCGGCGACCCGGTCCCGCTGGGCGTGGCTGATCAGCGGGCCGAGGTCGGTCGACGGGTCGAAGGGGTCGCCGAGCCGGACGGTCTCCATGAGCTCCGCGACACCCTGCACGAAGGCGTCGTACAGCGGGCGCTGGACGTAGGCACGGGTGGCGGCGGTGCAGTCCTGGCCGGTGTTGATGAGCGCGCCGGCGACGGCGCCGTTGACCGCGGCTTCGAGGTCGGCGTCGTCGAAGACCACGAAGGGGGCCTTGCCGCCGAGCTCCAGGTGGAGGCGCTTGACGGTGGCGGTGGCGATCTCCGCGACCCGCTTGCCGACGGCGGTGGAGCCGGTGAAGGAGGTCATGACCACGTCCGGGTGGCCGACCAGGTGCTCGCCGGCCACCCTGCCCGCGCCGGTGACGATGTTGATCACACCGTCGGGGAGGCCGGCCTCGGTGGCCGCCTGGGCGAACATCAGCGAGGTCAGCGGGGTGATCTCGGCAGGCTTCAGCACGATGGTGTTGCCGGCGGCGACGGCCGGGAGGATCTTCCAGGCGGCCATCTGGAGGGGGTAGTTCCACGGCGCGATCGAACCGACGACGCCGATCGCCTCGCGGCGTACGTAGGAGGTGTGGTCGCCGTCGTACTCACCGGCCGACTTGCCCTCCAGGTGGCGGGCCGCACCGGCGAAGAAGGAGGTGTTGTCGATGGTGCCGGGCACGTCGAACTCGGTGGAGAGCTTGATCGGCTTGCCGCACTGGAGGGACTCCACCCGCGCGAAGTCCTCGGCCTGCCCGGCGAGGACGGCGGCGAAGCGGTGCATCGCCTCGGCCCGCTCGGCGGGCGTTGCGCCCGACCAGCCGGGGAACGCCGCCTTGGCGGCAGCCACCGCCGCGTCCACGTCGGCCGTACCGGCCAGCTCGTAGGTGTAGACGGTCTCCCCCGTCGCCGGATTCACCACGTCGTGGTGGTGTCCCGAGGTTCCGGACCGCAGCTTTCCGCCGATGTACTGTGCGCCGTCCGCGAAGCGGTCCCGCACCTGGATGCCGTTGCCCATGACGTTCTCCTCCGCCGCGGACCCCGAATCCGGGGGCGGCGTAGCCATTGCTCGATTTGAGTGCCGATCCTGGCAGAGGGGAGGAACCCCAACAAGTGATTCCGTTGTTGCCTTTTGGTTACGCGACGGAATCTGTCGACCATGTGTCGCGTCTTTACGGAATTCCCCGTACGGAGTGTCAGTGGCGAATGCCAGAATCGCATGCCATGGAACACATGGTCGATCTCCTGGCCCGGACCGCGCGCGGGGAACGGGTGAAGTACCTGCACTTCTGGGGGCACCGCCCGCGGCCCGACGGGCGCGTCGGCGCGAGCTGTCTGAGCCAGTGGTGGCCCGCGCCCTTCACGGCCGACGGGGTGCGGTACGCCTCGGCCGAACACTGGATGATGGCCGCCAAGGCCCGTCTGTTCGGCGACGCGGAATCGGAGGCGGCCGCGGTGGCGGCGACGAGCCCGGCGGCGGCCAAGAAGGTGGGCAGGCTGGTGCGCGGCTTCGACGAGGCGCTGTGGGAGCGCGAGCGGTTCGCCCTGGTGGTGACCGGCAGCGTGCACAAGTTCCGGGCCCATCCGGAGCTGCGGGAGTTCCTGCTCAGCACCGGGGAGCGGGTGCTGGTCGAGGCGAGCCCGGTGGACCGGGTCTGGGGCATCGGCCTGGCGGCGGACGATCCGCGGGCGGCGAGCCCGGCGGGCTGGCGCGGTCTGAACCTGCTGGGCTTCGCGCTGATGGACGCGCGGGCAAAGCTGCGCGCGGCCTGAGCCGCGGCCGGGCGGTGCAGCACGTGCCCGCGGCCCGGCGGGACCGGTACATCCGGTCCCGCCGGGCCGCGGGTGGGTGGCGGTGCTGAACGGGTGGGCCGCACCGGGCCCCGCCCTGGTCCGTCAGCGGCGCACGTCGACGACCAGGGAGGTGGCGTACGGGTCGTCGTACGAGGAGTCTTCCTCGATGTCGTTGAACTGGGTCGCGATCATCCAGATGAAGAAGCTGATGATCGCCACTCCGAAGACGATGCCGACCGACCCGAGGATGATCCCGGTGAGCGCCTGTCCGCCGTTGTTCGCCTCACCGCGCTGTGCCCGCTTGCGTCCGAGGATGCCGAAGATCAGGGCGAGCGTGCCCAGGATCAGGCTGGGAATCCCGTAGATGCAGAACAGGCAGACGGCCAGGATGCCGAGCACCATGGCCGCGGTGCCCATCCCGTTGGCGGGCGGCGCGGCGCCCCAGGCCCCCTGCCCGTAGCCGGGGTAGGAGGGGTAGCCGTACTGCACGGGCGGCGCGGCCGGGTAGCCGTACGGTCCGGCGGGCGGCGGGCTCTGCTGCCCCGGTCCGTTCGGCCCGAACGGCGGCGGCGGTACGTCACCGGCGCCGGGCACCGGTCCGGTCTGCGCCGGTGAGCCGAATCCCGACGACGGCGGTGCGTCGGCAGGCGCGGGGCCCTCCCCGGCCCCGGGCGCCGCCGCGGCCGTGGGCTGCTGGTGCCCGGCGGGTGGAGCGGTGTCGGCGGACGGAGCGGTGTCGGCGGACGGAGTGACGCCGGCGGACGGAGTGACGCCTGCGGACGGCTTCTCCAGCGGCACCTTGTTCTCCGGCAGCGGCGCCCTGTTCTCCGGCGGGGCCCACGGGTCGCGCGGCGCGCCCCCGCCCCCGCCCCCGGGCTGCTCTGTGCTGTCTGACATATGCCTCCCCCATCGTGATCCCGTCATGCTACGGCCCCGCTTCCCGCGCACCGAAGCGGCCTACGATGATCCCCGTCCCCTGCCCGGCCGACGGTGCCCGGCAGCCGCGCCTTCCTCGCCCCGGAGTGTCCGATGACCGATCTGCATCCCTTCATCGCGGGTCTGCCAAAGGCCGAACTGCACGTCCACCACGTCGGCTCCGCCTCCCCCCGTATCGTCGCCGAGCTGGCCGCGCGCCACCCCGACTCCAAGGTCCCCACCGACCCCGAGGCGCTCGCCGACTACTTCACGTTCACGGACTTCGCGCACTTCATCGAGGTGTACCTCTCCGTCGTGGACCTGATCCGCACCCCGGAGGACGTCCGGCTGCTGACCTTCGAGATCGCCCGCGACATGGCGCGGCAGAACATCCGCTACGCGGAGCTGACGGTGACGCCGTACTCCTCGACCCGGCGCGGCATCCCCGAGCAGGCGTTCATGGAGGCGATAGAGGACGCCCGCAGGGCCGCCGAGGCCGAGCTCGGCGTGGTGCTGCGCTGGTGCTTCGACATTCCGGGTGAGGCCGGGCTGGAGGCCGCGGAGGAGACCGCCCACCTCGCCGTGGACCTGCGGCCCGAAGGGCTGGTCTCGTTCGGTCTCGGCGGTCCGGAGATCGGGGTGGAGCGGCCCCAGTTCAAGCCGTACTTCGACCGGGCGATCGCGGCGGGCCTGCACTCCGTGCCGCACGCCGGGGAGACCACGGGGCCGCAGACCGTCTGGGACGCCCTGACGCATCTGCGCGCCGAGCGCATCGGTCACGGCACCAGCTCCGTCCAGGACCCGAAGCTGCTGGCCCACCTCGCCGAGCACCGCATCCCGCTGGAAGTCTGCCCGACCTCGAACATCGCGACCCGTGCGGTGGCGGACATCGAGCAGCACCCGGTGCGCGCGATGGTGGAAGCGGGGGTGCTGGTCACCATCAACAGCGACGATCCCCCGATGTTCGGCACCGACCTCAACAACGAGTACGCGGTCGCGGCCCGGCTGCTCACCCTGGACGAACGGGGACTCGCGGAGCTGGCGAAGAACGCGGTCGAGGCCTCGTACCTTGACCCGGCCGGCAAGCGGGCACTGGCCGCCGAGATCGACACGTACACGACGAACTGGCTGGGCCGGATCTGAGCCGGACCCGCCGGGACCGGGATCGGACGGGCCGGGCCGGGCGGGGCGGGACCGAGGCGGAGACGGACGGGCCTGGTCGGGCGGAGACGGGCGGGCGGGGACAGGCCGGGGCCGGGCTGAAGGAACGCGCGGGCCGGGACAGGCCGGGTCGGGCTGGGTCGGGCTGAAGGGACGCGCGAGCCGGTGTCCGCTGGCCACAATGACCCCATGATCACCTCAGTCACCGCCGTGGCCCACCGCGGCGACCCCTACCGGGTCAGGGAGAACACCCTCGCCTCGATCCGTTCCGCGCTCGGCCGGGGCGCGGACGCGGTCGAGATCGACGTCCGGGTCACCCGCGACGGCGTGCCGGTCCTGCTGCACGACGCCACGCTGAAGCGGCTGTGGGGACACGACGCGCGGATCGACCGGCTGACCCACCGGGAGCTCACCGGACTCACCCGGGGCGGCGTGCCCACCTTGCGCGAAGCGCTGCTCGCCACGGAGGCACACCGGCTCATGATCGACCTGCCGGGCGCCACCGACGCCTCCGTCCCAGCGGTCATCGGCGTGGTCCGGGAGTGCGGAGCCGGTGAGCGGGTCTACTACTGTGCCGGTCCCGGCGCGATGCTCCGGGTGCGGGCCGCCGATCCGCACGCCGAGATCGCCCTGACCTGGGCGACGCACGCGCCACCGCGCGCCGTGCTGCTCGACGCGGTACGGCCGCGCTGGCTGAACTACCGGTTCGGGCTGGTGGACCAGGAGCTGACGGACCGTCTGCACCGCGACGGGCTGCTGGTCTCCGCCTGGACGGCCGACACCCGGCGGACCATGCGCCGTCTGGTCCGCCGCGGCGTCGACTCGGTCACCACCAACCGGGTCGACGTGCTGCGGGGTGTCCTCGGCGGCCCGGCCGAAGGAGCGGCGACGTGACCGGGGCCCCGTCGGCCGGACCGTACCGGGCCGGGTCACGCGCCGTCCGGGCCCCCGGACCGCGCACCGTCGACCTGCTCGTCGCGCTGCTGGTGCAGGCGGCTGTGACGATGCCGTTCGTGGTGCCGCGCGCCCCGGACCTGCCGCCCGCGACCTGGACGGCGTACGGGCTGACCACGCTGACGGTGGTGCCGCTGGTCCTGCGCCGCCGGGCACCGGTGCTGGTGCTGCTGACCGTGCTCACGGCCGGCGCGCTGTACAACGTCGCGGTGGACGGGCCGGGCCAGCCGCTCCCGTACACCGGGCTCGTGGCGTTCTACACCGTGGCCGAACTCTCCTCACCGCCGAAGCGGCTCGGGGTGACGGTACTGACGGCGGTGGCGGTGCTGGTCTCGGTGGGGCTGGGCCGCCAGGATCTGCGGGAGCTGTTCTTCTCCCTGTTCGTGTTCGCGGCGGCGTACGCCTTCGGCAGGCTCACGGTGACGCGCCAGGCGTATCTGCGCGCGGTGGAGGACCGGGCGCGGCAGCTGGAGCTGACGCACCGGATCGAGGCCGAACAGGCCGTGGCGCGCGAACGGTCCCGGATCGCCCGGGAGATGCACGACATCCTGTCCCATGCGGTGAGCCTGATGATCGTGCAGGCGGAGGCGGGGCCGGTGGCGGTGCGTACGGCGCCGGAGCGCGCCGAGGCGGCCTTCGACGCGATCTCGGAGACGGGCCGGGACGCGATGGTGCAGTTACGCCGGATGCTCGGCCTGCTGCGCGAGCCGGAGGCCGCACCGGACACGCCGCGCGCACCGCAGCCGGGACTGGCGGCCCTGCCCGGACTGGTGGAGCGGGTCCGCGACAGCGGCCTCGCCGTCTCGTACCGGGCGACGGGCGTTCCCCGGCCGCCGGGCCCGGCGGTGGAGGCCACGGTCTACCGGATCGTGCAGGAAGCCCTGACCAACGTGGTCAGGCACGCGGGCGCGGACACCGTCCACGTTCTGCTGGACCACGGAACCGAGACGCTGGCCCTCACCGTCACCGACGACGGACGGGGTCCTGGCGCACACCGCGGCCCCGGCCCGGGGCTGGGGCTGGTCGGCATCCGGGAACGGGCCGCCGCGCACGGCGGTACGGCCACCACCGGCCCCGGCCCGGACAGGCTGGGCTTCCGGGTGCGGGTGGCGATTCCGCGGACCGCCCCGGAGACCGGCGGCGGGAACGAACGAGTGGCGGGAGAGGCACGTTGACGATCCGTGTGGTGGTGGCCGACGACCAGGAGCTGGTGCGCAGCGGCTTCGCGATGATCCTGGACGCGCAGCCGGACATCGAGGTGGTGGCCGAGGCCGCCGACGGGGACGCGGCGGTGGCGGCGGTACGGCGGCTGGCGCCCGAGGTGGCGCTGCTCGACATCCGGATGCCGGGCACGGACGGCATCGAGGCCTGCCGCGCCATCAGCGCCGGGACCAGCTGCCGGACGGTGATGCTGACCACCTTCGACTCCGACGAGTACGTCTTCGAGGCGCTGCACGCGGGCGCGAGCGGCTTCCTGCTGAAGGATGTCCGCCGGGAGGACCTGGTGCACGCGGTACGGGTGGTGGCGGCCGGGGAGTCGCTGCTCGCGCCGTCGGTGGCGCGGCGGCTGATCGCCGAGTACACCGCGCGGCCGCCCGCCGCGGCGCCGTCGGCCCGTCTGGAGGCGCTGACCGCGCGGGAGCGTGAGACGCTGCTGCACCTGGCCCGGGGGCTGTCGAACGCGGAGATCGCGGCGGCGCTGGTGGTCAGCGAGCACACGGTGAAGACCCATGTCGGCAATGTGCTGGCGAAGCTGGGGCTGCGCGACCGCATCCAGGCGGTGATCTGCGCGTACGAGTGCGGTCTGGTGACGCCGTCGGCGGGGTGACCCCTGGTCCGGGTGGTTTTCCTCTGAAGGCGGCCCTCCGTGCATGCCTTTTTCACGCGCGGCCCCCTCCCCGCGTGGCTCCCTTCATGCAATGGCTTTCTCCGCGCACCGCCCCCTTCACGCATGGCTCCCTCCGCGCACCGCCCCCTTCACGCATGGCTCCCTCCGCGCATGGCCCCCCCTTCACACGCGGCTCCCTCCGCGCATGGCCCCCTCCTTCGGTGAGTCCGTCGCGGTGTGTGGCTCCTTCCACTGGTGACTCCCTCCGTCGGCGCGTTCCCGCGCTGGTGGCTCCCTCGTCGGGGGGAGGAGCGGCGCTCCCCTCCCCCGCGGGAGCGAGAAGGTCTCCCTCCAAGGACCCCCCGGCCGGGTGATCCGCCCGAGCCCTTCCTTCAACAGGATGGAACCCGACAGCAGTTGAGGTTCCGCGCCCAGGAGGCACCGGAGATGAACACCCGTACGTCCCGCACCGTCGTCGCGGCAGCGCTGGTTCTCGGCATCGCGGCGGGCCCCGCCGCCCCGGCCCTGGCGGCGCCCGGCACCCCGTCCGCCACGGGCCCCACCAGCGCCACCACACAGCGGGCGGTCACCGGACAGGCCCCGGACGCCAGGGCGCTGCGCTGCGCGCTCGCCGGGCTGCCGAAGGACGATGCCACCGCCGCGCTGGTCCGGGTCTCGGGCAGCGGGGGCACCTGGCGGGGCAGCGCCGGTGTCCACGATCTGGTCTCCGGGCGCCCGGCGGACCCGGAGGGGCGCTTCCGGGCCGGATCGGTGACCAAGGTGTTCACCGCGGCGGTGGTGCTGCAACTGGCCGGGGAGGGCAGGATCGGCCTGGACGCCCCGGTCCGGCGGTACCTGCCGGACCTGATTCCGGCGGCGTACGGGAAGGTGACGGTACGCCAGTTGCTGGACCACACGAGCGGCATTCCGTCCGTGGGCGGAGGCGGCGACCTGGAGGACTGGTACGCGCACCGCTTCGACCTGCACGACCCGGTGCGCACCGTGCGCGAGGCCACCTCGCGGGAGCCCGACTTCGTGCCCGGCACCCAGCAGCACTACGACAACATCGGCTACACGGTGGCGGGCCTGCTGATCGAGCGGGTCACGGGCGACACGTACACCTCGCAGGTCTCCCGCCGCGTTCTTGAACCGCTGCACCTGAGGGACACCTACTTCCCGGGGGCCGACCCGGCGATCCGGGGCCCGCACAACCGCGGCTACCAGATCTTCGGTGCGGACGAGCTGCGCGATGTGACGGTGTGGGGAGCGACGGACGCGTGGGCGGCGGGCGACCTGATATCGACCACCGCGGATCTGGAGCGCTTCACCCGGGCGCTGTTCGGCGGCCGGGTGGTGCGCGCTCCGCTGCTGGAGGCGATGTTCACGCTGCCCGACGCATCGGTCCACGAGTACGGCACGGGCAAGCCCGCCGCGTACAGCGCGGGTCTGTCGGTGATGCGGCTGGGCGGCCGTGACGTCTGGGGCAAGACGGGTGGCCGCTGGGGGTACAACACGGTGATGGCGGCCACCCGTGACCTCTCCCGGACCCTCGTCTACAGCGTCAACTCCACCGACGCGAAGGGCGAGGGGATGAACCCCACGGCTCTGGGCATCGTGGTCGCCGCCTTCGGCGCCCCGTCGGCCTGATGAGCCGGCCGACGGGCCCGGGAGCCGCGCGCCTCAGCCGGCCGGGGCGGCTGTCGCGGTCGGCTCGGCCGGCGCGGTCGACTCGGCCGGTGAGGTCGACTCGGCCGGCGAGGGCTTCTCCAGCGCCTCCAGCCGCTTGATCATGCGGCGCACCACGAGCAGCGGGATCACTCCGAACACGCCGAACGACATGTCGATGACGGACCACCAGAAGGGGATGTCGCGGATGGGACCGCAGATCAGCGCGAGCGGAATGATTCCGGCGCAGGCGATCATGCCGAATTCGATGACCCAGATATTGCGGACCGGGTCGCGGTAGGGACCGTAGAAGGCGACCGCGATGACCAGATGGGCGAAGGCCAGCCAGTCGGTGCCGTACAGCACGAAGGGGTATTGCGCGTCGGCCTCGTCGAGACCGGTACGGACCTTGGTGATCCATTCCATCAGTGCCGGGAAGTGCTCCGGCACGGGAGAGGCCGAGGACCTCAGCAGATCCTCGGCCCAGTGGAGTTCGTGCACCAGCGGAAAGGCGGTCAGCCCGCTCAGTACCAGACAGACGATAAAGAGGACCAACCACACGCGTATGCGCCTCAGCAAGGCTCTTCGCTCGCTCATGTCCCGCAGCGTACGCCCGTGTTCACCGGCCCCCGGGGCCACCCCTGGAGGCAGCCCCTCAGCAGGTCCCGGTACGGATCAGAGGCCCACGATGCCGTTCCACCTCTTCGCGAACTCGGTGCGCTCCTCGGAGGTGACGTCGCGTGCGATCGCGAGCCGCTTGCGCATGTCGTCGTCGGGGAAGATCAGCGGGTCCTCGGCGAGTTCGGCGGACTCCTTGTCCTTGGCGGAGGCCAGCACGTCGCGGGCGGCGGGCACCGGGCAGACGTAGTTGACCCAGGTCGCCAGTTCGGCGGCGACCTCCGGCTCGTAGTAGTAGTCGATGATCCGCTCCGCGTTGCGCTTGTGGCGGGCGAGGTTGGGGATCATCATCGACTCCGCCCAGAGCTCGGCGCCCTCCTCGGGCACCACGAACTCGATCTCCGGGTTGTCGGCCTGGAGCTGGATGACATCGCCGGAGTAGGCCTGGCAGGCGAGGACGTCGCCGGTCGACAGGTCCTTGATGTAGTCGTTGCCGGTGAAGCGGCGGATGTGCCGCTTGTTCACCAGCTTCTCGACCTGCTCGCACACCAGGAGGAAGTCGTCCCGCGTCCAGCGGGTGACGTCCACGCCGTTGCCCTGCATCAGCAGGGCGATGGACTCGTCGAGCCCGGACATGAGCGTCACCTTGCCGCGCAGGTCGTCCGCCCACAGATCGCTCAGGTGCTTGACCTCGCGGCCGAGCTTCTTGCGGTTGTAGGCGATGCCGGTGATCCCGGACTGCCAGGGAACGCTGTGCAGACGGCCCTCGTCGAAGGCGGGCGAGCGCAGCTGGGGGTCGAGGTACTTGGCGACGTTCGGCTGCTTCGCCCGGTCCATCTCCTGCACCCAGCCCAGCCGGACGAACCGGGCGGACATCCAGTCGCTCATCACGATCAGATCGCGTCCGGTCTGCTGGTGGTTCATCAGCGCCGGACTGATCTTCCCGAAGAACTCGTCGTTGTCGTTGATCTCCTCGGTGTACGTGACGGAGATCCCGGTCCGCTGGGAGAAGGCGTCGAGGGTGGGCCGCTTCGACGTGTTCTCGTCGTCGGTGTCGATGTAGAGGGGCCAGTTCGCGAAGTGCAGGGTGTGGTCGCTCGCCGAGGTGTCGCGCCCGGCGCGGTCGCCGGGCTCCACGTAGGCGGCGGGCACGCCGCACCCGGCCAGCGCGGTACCGGCCGCCGTGACTCCGAGGGCGCGCAGCAGGGAGCGGCGGGACATGGGGTTCTTCGGGATTGCTCGCACCCGCGAAGAATGCCGGTCGGCGGCCGGGCGGGCAATGGACCAACCGTCCAGCGGCACCGGCACCGGCCGCACACCCTGTCGATCCGCTCGATCCTCGCGGGTGCCCGGGAACGGCCGACGGCCCCGGACGGGCGCCCGGGGCCGTGACCTGCCTGCCGACGGTTCGTCGGCCCGCCGCTCGCGGGCCGCCGCTCGCGGGCCGCCGCTCGTCAGCCGTCGAGCGAGGTCATGACGTGCTTGATGCGGGTGTAGTCCTCGAAGCCGTAGGCGGAGAGGTCCTTGCCGTAGCCGGACTTCTTGAAGCCGCCGTGCGGCATCTCGGCGACGAGCGGGATGTGGGTGTTGATCCACACGCAGCCGAAGTCGAGGTTCTTGGACATCCGCATGGCGCGGGCGTGGTTCTTGGTCCACACCGAGGAGGCCAGGGCGTACTCGACGCCGTTGGCGTACTCCACGGCCTGGGCCTCGTCCGTGAACTTCTGGACGGTGATGACCGGGCCGAAGACCTCGTTCTGGATGATCTCGTCGTCCTGCTTGAGGCCGGAGACGACCGTCGCGGCGTAGAAGTAGCCCTTCTCGCCGACCCGGTGGCCGCCCGCCTCGACCTTGGCGTGGGCGGGCAGCCGCTCGATGAAGCCGCTGACCTGCTTCAGCTGGTTGGCGTTGTTGAGCGGCCCGTACGCCACGTCCTCGTCATCCGGCAGCCCGGTCTTGGTGTCGCCGGCGGCCTTGGCGAGCTCGGCGACGAACTCGTCGTGGATGGACTCGTGGACCAGGACCCGGGTCGCGGCGGTGCAGTCCTGACCGGCGTTGAAGTAACCCGCGCCGGCGATGCCCTCGACGGCCGTGGCGATGTCGGCGTCCTCGAACACGACGGCCGGGGCCTTGCCGCCGAGCTCCAGGTGGACCCGCTTGACGTCCTTGGCGGCGGACTCGGCGACCTGCATGCCCGCCCGCACCGAACCGGTGATGGAGGCCATCGCCGGGATCCGGTGCTCGACCATCGCGCGGCCGGTGTCCCGGTCGCCGCAGACGACGTTGAAGACACCCTTGGGCAGGATCTGGCCGATGATCTCGGCGATCAGCACCGTCGACGCCGGGGTGGTGTCGGACGGCTTGATGACGACGGTGTTGCCCGCGGCGAGCGCCGGGGCGAACTTCCAGACGGCCATCATCATCGGGTAGTTCCACGGCGCGACCTGCGCGCAGACGCCGACCGGCTCGCGCCGGACGATGGAGGTCAGGCCCTCCATGTACTCACCGGCCGAGCGGCCTTCGAGGAGCCGCGCGGCACCCGCGAAGAAGCGGATCTGGTCCACCATCGGGGGGACCTCTTCGACCCGGGTGAGCTCGATCGGCTTGCCGGTGTTCTCCGACTCGGCGGCGATCAGGTCCTCGGCGCGCTCCTCGAAGGCGTCCGCGATCTTCAGCAGGGCCTTCTGGCGCTCGGCGGGCGTGGTGTCGCGCCAGGCGGGGAACGCGGCCGCGGCGGCGTCCATCGCGGCATCGACATCGGCCTGGCCGGAGAGCGGCGAAGTCGCGTAGACCTCTTCCGTCACCGGGTTGACCACATCGATGGTCCGCCCGTCAGCGGCGTCGCGGAATTCTCCGTTGATGTAGTTGCGCAGACGGCGCACCTCGGTGGTCACAACCACCCCTCCTGTCACACGTCAATGGGTGAGACGCCCAGCGTAGTCGCTCGGGTGTCGCTTTCGACATGCCCACCTGCCGTGAACTTCGGATTCAGTGAGATCTAGACCCTCAAACAACGGATTTCATCGATTCGGGGTTGCCAGACAGACGAGTCCCGGTGCACAGTGGATGCGTGGCCAGTCGCAGCGCAGACTCCAGGACCGGGAACGGATCGTCTCCAACGGTCGATGCCGTCTCTCTCGCAATCATCGAGCAGCTCCAGGAGGACGGGCGCCGTCCGTACGCCGCTATAGGCAAGGCCGTCGGCCTTTCCGAGGCGGCCGTGCGGCAGCGCGTCCAGAAGCTGCTGGATCAGGGCGTGATGCAGATCGTCGCCGTCACCGATCCCCTCACCGTGGGGTTCCGGCGGCAGGCGATGGTCGGCATCAACGTCGAGGGCGACCTCGACCCCGTCGCCGAGGCACTGTCGGCGATGGCCGAGTGCGAGTACGTGGTGATGACCGCGGGCTCCTTCGACCTGATGGTGGAAATCGTCTGCGAGGACGACGACCACCTGCTGGACACG
Organism: Streptomyces sp. NPDC058195; assembly: GCF_042883525.1. NCBI lineage: Bacteria > Bacillati > Actinomycetota > Actinomycetes > Kitasatosporales > Streptomycetaceae > Streptomyces > Streptomyces sp. NPDC058195. The sequence continues at coordinate 134,344 of NZ_JBHVVM010000012.1, read as the reverse complement.
ATCAACAAACGCATCCGGGCCCTCCCCGGTGTGCGCTCCACCGAGAGCTTTGTTTACCTGAAGCTCAAGAAGCAGACCTATATGTGGGGAACCCGATAGCCGTGAGCAAGGACCTCAGCCGAACCGCGTACGACCACCTGTGGATGCACTTCACCCGCATGTCGGACTACGAGACCGCGCCCGTTCCCACCATCGTCCGTGGTGAGGGCACTTACATCTACGACGACCAGGGCAAGCGCTACCTCGACGGCCTGTCCGGCCTGTTCGTGGTCAACGCCGGTCACGGCCGTCACGAGCTCGCCGAGACGGCGTACAAGCAGGGCCAGGAGCTGGCCTTCTTCCCGGTGTGGTCCTACGCCCACCCGAAGGCCGTCGAGCTGGCCGAGCGTCTGGCCGACTACGCGCCGGGCGACCTCAACAAGGTCTTCTTCACCACCGGTGGCGGCGAGGCCGTGGAGACGGCCTGGAAGCTGGCCAAGCAGTACTTCAAGCTGCAGGGCAAGCCGACCAAGTACAAGGTCATCTCCCGCGCGGTCGCCTACCACGGCACCCCGCAGGGCGCCCTGTCCATCACCGGCCTGCCGGCTCTGAAGGCCCCCTTCGAGCCGCTGGTCCCCGGTGCCCACAAGGTGCCGAACACCAACATCTACCGGGCCCCGATCCACGGCGACGACCCCGAGGCCTTCGGCCGCTGGGCCGCCGACCAGATCGAGCAGGAGATCCTCTTCGAGGGCCCGGAGACCGTCGCCGCGGTCTTCCTGGAGCCCGTGCAGAACGCCGGTGGCTGCTTCCCGCCGCCGCCCGGATACTTCCAGCGGGTCCGCGAGATCTGCGACAAGTACGACGTGCTGCTCGTTTCCGACGAGGTCATCTGCGCCTTCGGCCGCCTCGGCACGATGTTCGCCTGTGACAAGTTCGGCTACGTGCCGGACATGATCACCTGCGCCAAGGGCATGACCTCGGGCTACTCCCCCATCGGTGCCTGCATCGTCTCGGACCGCGTCGCCGCGCCGTTCTACGAGGGCGGCAACACCTTCCTGCACGGCTACACCTTCGGTGGCCACCCGGTCTCCGCGGCGGTCGGTCTCGCCAACCTCGACATCTTCGAGCGCGAGGGCCTCAACCAGCACGTGCTGGACAACGAGAACGCCTTCCTCACGACGCTGCAGAAGCTCCTCGACCTGCCGATCGTCGGCGACGTCCGCGGTAACGGCTTCTTCTACGGCATCGAGCTGGTGAAGGACAAGGCCACCAAGGAGACCTTCAGCGACGAGGAGACCGAGCGCGTCCTGTACGGCTTCCTCTCCAAGGCGCTGTACGAGAACGGTCTGTACTGCCGGGCCGACGACCGTGGCGACCCGGTCGTCCAGCTCGCGCCGCCGCTGATCTCCGACCAGTCGACGTTCGACGAGATCGAGGGCATCCTGCGCAACGTCCTCACGGAGGCGTGGACCAAGCTCTGACCAGCCCTGCGACGGCCGGCCCGACCACGGACCGGGCGGCCGTCGCCCGACACGGTCCACACGGCCCGGATGCGCCCATTCGAGTGGGAAGGGGCGCATCCGGGCCGTGTGCTGTGTGCTCACCGCGGTTCGAATCCTTACGGTGCCGGTGACCGATCGGCCTTGTTTTCGTTCCCCCGTACGAGGGACGGGAACTACGATCTGAACCGAGGTGTACGCCATGGTGGCCCCGCCGGACAACGATGTGATCTGGGCGCGTTCCCTGCACCACTCCCACAACGGATCGCCTGCCCTCGGCGGTGTCTCCCTGGGGGTCCGCGACGGCGAGATCCTTGCCGTGACCGGCCCCCGGGGCTGCGGAAAGACCACCCTGCTGCACTGTCTGTCCGGTCAGCTGGTGCCCGAACAGGGCGAGGTGTGGTTCAACAGCGTGCCCGTCCACACCATGGGCCCCCGGCTCCGCGAACGGCTGCGCCGCGACCGCTTCGGCTGGATCGCCCCCGAGCCCCAGCTGGTGCCCGAGCTGAACACCTGGGAGAACACCGCCCTCCCGCTGCTGCTGCGCGGCACCCCTCGCCGCGAGGCCAAGAAGACCGCCCTGGAGTGGCTGGAACGGCTCGACATCGGCGGCTGTGCCCGGCAGCGTCCGCACACCCTGCTCCAGGGGGAGCGCCAGCGGATCGCCGTGGCCCGCGCCCTGGCCGGAGCCCCCACCGTGATCTTCGCCGACGAGCCCACCGCGACCCTGCACCGCGGCGACCGCACCCACGTCCTGCGCACCCTCACCAGCGCGGCCCGCTCGCACGGCATCACGATCGTGCTCGCCACCCACGACGCGGAGATCGCCGCCCTGGCCGACCGTGCCGTCCCCCTGCTCGACGGCCGCCGGGTCGCCACCGTCGCCCTGCCCGCCACATCCGACACCCAAGGCCGGTCGGCGTGCTCGCTCTCCGTCTAGCCCGGGGCTCCCACCCGCTGGTCCTGCTGCGGCGGCTGCTGGTCGCCGCCGCCTCCGCCGGAGTGGGCTTCCTGCTGCTCTGCGCGCTGAGCCACGCCGCCGCGCACCCGGCGCACGCCGGTGCGACAGTGCCGCGCCTGCTCTGGTGCCTGGTGCCGCTCGCCGCCACCGTGCAGTTCGCGGTCGCCGTGGCCCGTACGGACCCGAGCACCCGGCCCCGGTCCGGCCTCTCCGCCGTGGGTCTCGGGCCGGTCCGCCTCGCCGTGCTCGGCGCGGTCTCCACCGCCGTCTCCTGCACCCTCGGCTCCGCGGTGGCGCTGCTGTTCTTCCTGCACCTGCGCGGTGATCTGTCCGGGCTGCCCTTCGACGGCGCGGCGGCCGGGCTGCTCGACGCCGGCACCCCGCTGCCGCTCGCCGCCGCGCTGGTACTGCTGGCCCTGGTCCCGGTGGCCGCGGCCGGGCTGAGCGCCTACGCGCTGCGCGCCGAACGGACCCCTGCACCGGCTGCCCCCAAGGCCGCCGACCCGGACGTACTGACCGAACCGGAGCCGCCCGGTCCGGCCACGCCCCCGACCGGGCTGCCGTGGGGCGTCGCGCTGGCCGCGGTCGGTCTCGCCGTCGAGGCGTACATGAGCCGGAGCGGCGGGCACCGCCTGCTCCCGATGCCGGGCCGCCTCGAAGCCACCCCGGCGGGGGTGCTGGCGGGATGGACGCTGGCGGCGGTCGGGCTGGCCCTGGCGGGACCGGGCCTGGCCCACCTGTGCGGGCGGCTGCTCCAGGCGGTGCGCCCCGGCGCCGTACGCCTGCTGGCGGGCCGGGTACTGATGGACGAGGCGCGCCGGATCGGCCGGCCGCTCGGCGTGGTGTGCGCGGTGCTCGCCGCCACCGTCGCCGGTTACGCGCTGTACGGAGCCGGGGCACACCCGCTCGGCCCGCTCACGGCGCTGGGCGGTGTGCTGGTACTCGGCTGCACGACGGCGACCCTGCTGACCTCGGCGCTGGAAGCACGGCAGGACCGGGCGCGAACGGCGCGGGCGCTGCTGCGGCTCGGGGCCCCGGCATCGGCACTGCGGGCCGCGACCGCGCTGCGCGCCACCGCCCTGCTGCTGGTCTTCGCCCCGCTGACCTGGCTGGTCGCGGAACTGGCCGCGCTGCCGCTTTCGGCCTGAGGCCCCCAGCCCGCCCCGTCCGCCCGGGTCAGCGGGCGGACGGCAGGACGACGACCTCCTCGGCGTCGAAGCCGACCCCGACCGCCGCCCCCTCCCCGGGGGCGTCGCGGGGCGCGCACTCCGCCTCCAGGTCCGGGCCGCTCGGCGGTGTCAGCCGCACCAGGACACGGCTGCCCCGGAACGTCCGCCCCCCGGCCACGCAGCGCAGTCCCTGCTCCGGGGCGCCGATCCGGACCCCGGCGGGCCGCACCAGCAGTTCGTGCGCCCCCTGCGGGGAGCCCTCCGGCACGGGCACCTTGCCCCACACCGTGTCGGCGGCCCCGCCGGTCACCGTTGCCGCGACCACGTTGTCGAAGCCGAGGAAGCGGGCGACGAAGGCGGACGCGGGCCGCCGCCACACCTCCAGCGCGGTCCCCACCTGGGCGATGCCGCCCTCGCGCATCACCACCATCCGGTCGGCCAGTGCGAACGCCTCGCCCTGGTCGTGCGTGACGGCGAGCACGGTGGTCCCCAGCTTCCGGAAGAGTGTGCGCAGCTCGACGACGAGCCGTTCACGCAGCCCCCGGTCGAGCTGGCCGAGCGGCTCGTCCAGCATCAGCAGTTTGGGCCTCGGGGCGAGGGCCCTGGCGAGGGCGACGCGCTGCTGCTCGCCGCCGGAGAGCGTGGCGACGGCACGCCGCTCGGCCCCGGGCAGGCCCACCAGGTCGAGGAGTTCGCCGACCCGGCGTTCCTGGTCGCGACGGGAAGCCCCGCGCATCCGCAGCCCGAAGGCGACGTTGGCGCCCACGTCACGGTGCGGGAAGAGCTGGTGATCCTGGAACATCAGGCCGAGGCCACGCCGGTGCACCGGCACCCCCGCCTGGTCCATACCGTCCAGCAGCACCCGGCCGCCGTCCACGGACTGGAGTCCGGCAACCACCCGCAGCAAGGTGGACTTGCCGCTTCCACTCGGACCGAGCACGGTGACGATCTCGTGCTCGGCGACCTCCAGGTCCACCGCGTCAAGCGCCGCCCGCTCGCCGAAGCGGACGGTGGCCGATTCCAGCGTCAGCATCTCGGGAACTCCCCGGACATCGTCAGCACCCCTCGGAACATCGTCAGTACTCCCACTCCCACTCCCAATCCCACTCCCCCGAACACCCTCGGCACGCCCCGGCCCTCCCTCAGAACTCCCCGGACCGGTCCGTGCGAATCCGTTCGAGCAGCAGCAGCGAAACAGCGCAGACCACCATCAGGATGGTGCTGAGCGCCATAGCCTGGCCGTAGTTCAGCTCCCCGGCCCTCCCCAGCAGCCGGGCCACGGCGACCGGCAGCGTCGGGCGGTCGGGCCGTGCGATGAACACCGTCGCCCCGAACTCGCCGAGCGAGACGGCTAAGGCGAAACCGGCGGCCACCAGCAGCGCCCGGCGCACCAGCGGCAGATCGACCTCCCGCCAGGCCCGCAGCGGCGAGGCCCCGAGCACCGCCGCCGCTTCCCGCAGCCGCCCGTCCACCGCACGCAGCACCGGCAGCATGGTCCGTACGACGAAGGGCACCCCGACCAGCGCCTGGGCGAGCGGCACCAGGATCCAGGAGGTCCGCAGGTCGAGCGGCGGCTTGTCCAGGGTGATCAGGAAGCCGAAGCCGACGGTGACCGCGGACACCCCGAGCGGCAGCATCAGCAGCGCGTCGAAGCCGCGCACCAGACGGCCCGACCGCCGGGTCAGCGCGGCGGCCGCGAGCCCGCCGATCACCAGCGCGATCAGGGTGGCGACCAGCGCGTACTGGAGGGAGTTGGCGACCGCTTCGAGCGGCGCGACCAGGAACGTGCCGCCACCCGCGTCCACCGAGCCCAGCGCCCGGTAGTAGTCCAGCCCATGGCCGCCCCCGGTGTTCACCGAGCGCTCCACGAGCACCCCGAGCGGCAGCAGGATCAGCAGCAGCACGGTCAGCAGCACCCCGCCCAGCAGCGCCCACTGCCCGGCGCCGCACGGCCTGCGCGCCGTCTGCGCCGGGTCCACCAGGCGCAGCGCGGTCTCCCGGCGCCGTACGGTCCAGGCGTGCACGGCGAGGATCGCGCCGACCGCGGCGAACTGCACCAGGGTCAGCACGGCGGCGGTCGGCAGGGCGAGCAATTGCGCGGTCTGCCGGTAGATCTCCACCTCCAGGGTGGCGAAGCCGGGACCGCCGAGGATCTGCACCACCCCGAAGGAGGTGAAGGTGAAGAGGAAGACCATCAGCGCGGCGGCGGCCACCGCGGGAGCCAGCGCCGGGAGGGTGATTCGCCGCCAGGCGGCGAACCGTCCGGCGCCCAGCACCCGGGCGGCCTCCTCCTGCCGGGGGTCGAGCTGGGCCCACAGCCCGCCGACCGTGCGGACGACCACCGCGTAGTTGAAGAAGACATGGGCGAGCAGGATCGCCCAGACGGTGGTGTCGAGCCGTACGCCCCAGAGTTCGTCGAGGAATCCGCCGCGCCCCAGCAGCGCCAGGAAGGCGGTCCCGACGACCACGGTCGGCAGTACGAACGGCACCGTGACGACCGCCCGCAGGAGCTGCTTGCCGGGGAAGTCGAGGCGGGCGAAGACGTAGGCGCCGGGCAGCGCGATCAGCAGCGTCAGTGCGGTCGAGGCGAGCGCCTGCCAGCAGGTGAACCAGAGCACCTCGCGGATGTCCGGCCGGGCCAGCACCTCACCGAGCTGGCCGAACTGCCAGACGCCGTCCGCCTTCAGGCCCCGGCCGACGATCGCGGCGACCGGGTAGGCGAAGAACAGCGCGAAGAACGCGACGGGCACGGCCATCAGACCGAACCGCGTCGCGCCCTGCCCCAGGGCCGGACCGCGGGCCGGGCGCGTGCCCCTGCCGCCCGGCTCCGGCCCGCGTCCCGCGGTCTTCGCTACTTCACGACGAGCGAGGACCACGACTGGACCCACTGCTCACGGTTCTTGACGATCCGGTCCGGCGCGACGGTCTGCGGCCGGTCCACCGTGGCGCCGAACCTGGTGAACAGTTCCGGCAGCTTCGCGTCCTCGGTGACCGGGTTCACGAACATGCTGAGCGGCAGGTCCTCCTGGAACTTCTTGCTGATCAGGAAGTCCAGCAGCGCCTTGCCGCCCTTCTCGTTGCGCGCCCCGTCCAGCAGCCCGGCGAACTCGATCTGGCGGAAGCAAGTCCCGGTGGCCACCCCGGTCGGGGCCTCGGCCGGCTGAGGCTTCGCGTACAGCACCTCGACGGGCGGGCTGGAGGCGTACGAGACGACGAGCGGCCGGTCGGCCTTGGCCTTCTTGCCGCCCGCCGAACCGGAGAACTCCTCGTTGTACGCCTGCTCCCAGCCGTCGACCACCTTGACGCCGTTGGCCTTCAGCTTCTTCCAGTAGTCCTGGTAGCCGTTCTCCCCGTAGGCGGCGATCGTGCCGAGCAGGAAGCCGAGGCCGGGCGACGAGGTCCCGGCGTTCTCGGTGACCAGCAGGTCCTTGTACGCGGGCTTCGCGAGGTCGTCGAAGGTGCTCGGCGGCGTGAGCTTCTTGTCGGCGAAATACTTCTTGTCGTAGTTGACGCAGATGTCGCCGGTATCGACGGGGGTGACCCGGTGCCCGGCGTCGAGCTGGGTGTCCTTCGTGACCCGGTCGATGCCCTTGGCCTCGTACGGGGTGAAGAGCCCGCTGTCGAGGGCACGGGAGAGCAGGGTGTTGTCGACGCCGAAGAACACGTCACCCCGGGGCGATCCCTTGGTCAGGATCTCCTGGTTGAGCGCGACACCCGCGTCGCCGCTCTTCAGCACCTTGACGGTGTAACCGGTCTCCTTGGTGAACTCCTTCCAGACCGCCTCGGAGGCGGCGAAGGAGTCGTGGCTGACCAGGGTCACGGTCTTGGAGCCGGAGCCCTTGGTGCCGCCGGAGCCCGTGGCCGTGTCGTCGGAACTCCCGCATCCGGCGAGTGCCGTGACGCCGAGCGCGGCGGCGACGGCCGTTGCCGCGAGCTGTCTGGTCCTGCGCGTGGTGCTCATTGTGGATTCCTCCTGGGTTTTGGCCAGGAAGAGACGCGGCCCTGCCCGCGGGAAGCGGGCAGGGCGCAACAGCATGAGTTGATGACCGAACTTCCTACCCGGAATGACCCGGGCGAGGTTCAGAGGGTCTGCGGCCGACCTGTCCTCGGTACCGCACTCTCAGCGCTGTGGCGCTCCCCTGTCGGAATATGAAGTTGAATCGCGGGCCCAGGCTACACGGGCCCCCGCGACGGCCCGAAAGGCGCTCAGCGTTCGGCCGCCGCCAGCTGGCCGCAGGCCCCGTCGATCTCCTGGCCGCGGGTGTCCCGCACGGTCACCGGGACACCGTGGGCCGCGATCGCCTCGACGAAGGCCCGCTCGTCCTCGGGCCGCGAAGCGGTCCACTTGGAGCCGGGCGTGGGGTTCAGCGGAATCAGATTGACGTGTACGCGCTTGCCCTTGAGCAGCCGGCCGAGCCGGTCGCCGCGCCATGCCTGGTCGTTGATGTCGCGGATCAGGGCGTACTCGATGGAGATGCGACGGCCGGACTTCTCCGCGTACTCCCACGCGGCGTCCAGCACCTCGGCCACCTTCCACCGGGTGTTGACCGGGACGAGGGTGTCGCGCAGCTCGTCGTCCGGCGCGTGCAGCGAGACGGCGAGACGGCACTTGAAGCCCTCGTCCGCGAACCGGTGCATCGCGGGCACCAGGCCCACGGTGGAGACGGTGATCCCGCGCTGCGAGAGGCCCAGCCCGTCCGGCTCGGGGTCGGTCAGGCGGCGGATCGCGCCGACCACCCGGTTGTAGTTGGCGAGCGGCTCGCCCATGCCCATGAAGACGATGTTGGAGAGCCGGGCCGGACCGCCGGGAACCTCTCCGTCCCGCAGCGCCCGCATGCCGTCGACGATCTGGTGGACGATCTCGGCGGTCGACAGATTACGGTCGAGCCCGGCCTGGCCCGTCGCACAGAACGGGCAGTTCATCCCGCAGCCCGCCTGCGAGGAGATGCACATCGTCACCCGCTCCGGGTAGCGCATCAGGACGGACTCCACGAGCGTCCCGTCGTGCAGCTTCCAGAGCGTCTTGCGGGTGGTGTCGTCGTCACAGCTGATGTGGCGGACCACCGACATCAAGTCCGGGAACATCGCCTCGGCGAGCTTGTCCCGCGACCCGGCGGGAATGTTGGTCCACTCGGCCGGGTCGTGCGTGAACCGCGCGAAGTAGTGCTGCGAGAGCTGCTGGGCGCGGAACGGCTTCTCGCCGATCGCGGCGACGGCCTCCTTGCGCTCGGCGGGCGTGAGGTCGGCGAGGTGCCGCGGCGGCTTCTTGGCTCCGCGGGGCGCGACGAAAGTGAGTTCTCCGGGCTTAGGCATGGTTCTTCCAGTGTCGCAGACAGAACGGTGAGGGCCCGCCGTCCTGTGGACAGCAGGCCCTCACCGAGGAAATCGCAGGTCATCGGGGTGGTGATCAGCCAGAGCCGACGAACAGCACCAGCAGCAGCCAGACCACCGGCGCCGTTGGCAGCAGCGAGTCGAGCCGGTCCATGATGCCGCCGTGACCCGGCAGCAGCGTGCCCATGTCCTTGATCCCGAGATCCCGCTTGATCATCGACTCGCCCAGGTCACCCAGGGTGGCGCTGGCCGCGACCGCGAGCCCGAGCAGGATCCCCTGCCACCAGGAGCCGCCGTCGATCAGGAACTGCATGCACAGGGCACCGGCGACCATCGCGAAGGCGACGGCTCCGAACAGACCCTCCCGGGTCTTTCCGGGGCTGATGCGCGGCGCGAGCTTGTGCTTCCCGAACCGCCAGCCGACGGCGTACGCGCCCGTGTCGCTGACCACGGTCAGCAGCAGGAAGGTGAGCACCCGCTGCGGGCCGTCGTCGGCGGTCAGGAGCATGGCGACGAAGGTGGCGAGGAACGGCACGTAGAAGACGGCGAACACACCGGCCGTGACGTCCCTGAGGTAGTCCGCGGGCGGCTGGGCCATCCGCCAGACGAGCACCGCCAGCGCGGTCAGTGCCGTCGCCACCCAGGCGCCTTCGGCGCCCCGTGCGTAACCGGCCACCACCATCGCCGCGCCGCCCACGGCGAGCGGGATCAGCGGCGCCCTGATGCCCTTGCGCTCCTGGAGCCGGGAGGTGAGCTCCCACAGGCCCACCACGACGGCGAGGACGACAACGGCGACGAAGACGGCCTTCACGATGAAGAGCGAGGCGACGATGACGGCGCCGAGCCCCACACCGACCCCTATGGCTGCTCGCAGGTCACGGCCCGCACGTTTCTTCTGCGGGGGCGGCGGCGCGGTGGACATGGGCTCCTGCGGGATCTCGTCACGGAACAGGGGACCGCCGCTCAGGCGTCCGGCCCCCTGGTCCCGGTCATCACGGTCGTCAGCGTCTCTACCTGCGTCGGGAACGTCCGGCACACGCACATCGTAAGCAGGACCCGCCGGAGCGGCCCGCATCTGGGGCGCGCCCCAGTGACCGGCTCCCTGCGGGGCGCCCCAGGAAGAGTCGTTCATCAGACTTCGAGCAGCTCTGCTTCCTTGTGCTTCAGCAGCTCGTCGACCTGCGCGACGTACTTCGCGGTGGTGTCGTCGAGCTCCTTCTCGGCGCGACGTACCTCGTCCTCGCCCGACTCCTTGTCCTTGACCAGCTTGTCCAGGATCTCCTTGGCCTTGCGGCGCACCGCGCGGATGGAGATCTTGGAGTCCTCGGCCTTGCTCTTGGCGACCTTGATGTAGTCGCGGCGGCGCTCCTCGGTGAGCTCCGGGAAGTTCACCCGGATGATATTGCCGTCATTGCTCGGGTTGACGCCGAGATCCGAGTCACGGATGGCCTGCTCGATGTTGCGCAGCGCGCTCTTGTCGAACGGCGTCACGACAGCCATGCGCGGCTCGGGCACCGAGAACGAGGCCAGCTGGTTGATCGGGGTCAGCGCGCCGTAGTAGTCAGCGACGATCTTGTTGAACATCGCCGGGTGCGCGCGGCCGGTACGGATCGCGGCGAAGTCCTCTTTCGCGACGACGACGGCCTTCTCCATCTTCTCCTCGGCCTCGAGGAGGGTTTCTTCGATCACCACGTGCTCCTGCGTGTCTTGAGTGGGCCCGTCGTGCTCGGGCCCGGCGGGTCCTGCGTCGCGTCCTCACCTGCACGGTGTCCGACCGGCAGGCCGTTGTCCATCCTTCGGGCCGGTCCCGGCGGATCACCGGTCGGCCCGCGCCTCCCCGTCGTACGCCGGGGAGGCGCCCCGGTCATCAGACCCGGGTGCTCCGGTCACTCACGAGCGTGCCGATCTTCTCACCCTTGACCGCTCGGGCGATATTGCCGGTGGCGGTCAGCTCGAAGACGAGGATCGGCAGGTCGTTGTCGCGGCAGAGCGTGATGGCGGTGGCGTCGGCGACCTTGAGATCGCGGGCGAGAACCTCGCTGTACTCGAGCGCGTCGAACTTCACCGCGTCGGGGTTGCTCTTCGGGTCGGAGTCGTAGACCCCGTCCACCCCGTTCTTGCCCATCAGGAGTGCCTCTGCGTCGATCTCCAGGGCGCGCTGGGCGGCAGTGGTGTCGGTGGAGAAGTACGGCATGCCCATGCCCGCGCCAAAGATGACAACGCGCCCCTTCTCCAGGTGGCGCACAGCGCGCAGCGGGATGTACGGCTCCGCGACCTGCCCCATGGTGATGGCGGTCTGGACGCGGGAGTCGATGCCCTCCTTCTCCAGGAAGTCCTGGAGGGCCAGGCAGTTCATGACCGTGCCGAGCATGCCCATGTAGTCGGAGCGGGCCCGGTCCATGCCGCGCTGCTGGAGCTCGGCACCGCGGAAGAAGTTGCCGCCGCCGATGACGACCGCGATTTCCGCGCCGTCACGGACGACCGCCGCGATTTCCCGGGCGATGGCGTGTACGACGTCGGGGTCGACGCCGAGACCTCCGCCGCCGGCGAACGCCTCTCCGGACAGCTTCAGCATGAAGCGTCCGCCCGCCTTGCCGTCCTCGCGCTTGTGGTCACCTGTGGCGGCGTCCGCGCCCTTGTTCATGGAGATTCTCCTCGTGCACATACGAAGAAGGCCATTGCCGGTGGGTCTGGTGTCCCTCAGCGGCAATGGCCTCCTCGTCAGATCTGCGGTCGTACGGCGTGAGTGCGGCCGACGACTGCACTAGACCCTATCGCGGGGTCCACCGTTGTTCGCGGACGGACTCAGATGCCGACCTTGATACGCGTGAAGCGCTTCAGGGTGACACCGGCCTCGTCCAGGACCTTCTGAACGGACTTCTTGTTGTCCAGCGCGTACGGCTGGCCGAGGAGGGTGGCCTCCTTGAAGAAGCCGTTGACGCGACCCTCGACGATCTTCGGGAGGGCGGCCTCGGGCTTGCCCTCGGCGCGCGTGGTCTCCTCGGCGACGCGGCGCTCGGCCTCGACGACCTCGGCCGGGACGTCCTCGCGGGACAGGTACTTCGGAGCGAACGCGGCGATGTGCTGCGCGATGCCCTTGGCCAGCTCGGCGTCGGCCTTGTCCAGCTCGACCAGAACACCGATCTGCGGCGGCAGGTCGGGCATGGTGCGGTGCATGTACGCGGAGACGTACGAGCCGGTGAACTGCGCGAAGCGGTCCAGGACGATCTTCTCGCCGAGGTTGGCGTTGGCCTCGTCGACGTACGCCTGGACGGTCTTGCCAGCCTCGATCTCGGAGGCGAGCAGCGCCTCAAGGTCGGCCGGGGAGTTGGCGGCGACGTGCGCGGCGAGGGTGTTCGCGACGCTCTGGAACTTCTCGCCCTTGGCGACGAAGTCCGTCTCGCACTTCAGCTCCAGCAGAACACCGGACGTCTGGTCCTCGGAGATGAGGGAGACGACGGCACCGTTCTCGGCAGAGCGGCCCTCGCGCTTGGCGACGCCCTTCTGACCCTTGATACGGAGCGCCTCGACGGCCTTGTCGACATTGCCTTCGGCCTCGTCGAGCGCCTTCTTGCAGTCCATCATGCCGGCGCCGGTCAGCTCGCGGAGCTTCTTGACGTCAGCGGCGGTGTAGTTCGCCATGAGTCTGTGTTTCTCTCTCGAAGTCTGAAAGATCTACGGGTGGACGGCGGGGGCGGTGCTTGTGGCACCTGCCCCCGCCGTCGTCAGCCGTGACGGGTGTCAGGCCTGCTCGGCGTCCGCGGCCGGAGCCTCGGTCTTCTCAGCCTCGGCGTCCGCGGCCGGGGCCTCGGCCTCGGCCTCGGTCTTCTCAGCCTCGGCGGCCTTCTCGGTCTCGGCGGAGGACTGCACCTCGGCGTCGGCCTTCTTGTCGCCCTCAAGCAGGTCGCGCTCCCACTCGGCGAGCGGCTCGCCAGCGGCCTTCTCGCCCGGCTTCGAGTCACCGGTGGCGGCACCGGAACGGGCGATGAGGCCCTCGGCGACGGCGTCGGCGATCACGCGGGTGAGCAGGGTGACGGAGCGGATCGCGTCGTCGTTGCCCGGAATCTTGTAGTCGACCTCGTCGGGGTCGCAGTTGGTGTCGAGGATCGCGACGACCGGGATGTGGAGCTTGCGCGCCTCACCGACGGCGATGTGCTCCTTCTTGGTGTCGACGATCCAGACGGCGCTCGGCACCTTCTGCATCTCGCGGATACCACCGAGGGTCTTCTCCAGCTTGGCCTTCTCGCGGGAGAGAACCAGGAGCTCCTTCTTGGTGAGGCCGGAGGCGGCCACGTCCTCGAAGTCGATGAGCTCAAGCTCCTTCAGACGCTGAAGGCGCTTGTAGACGGTGGAGAAGTTGGTGAGCATGCCGCCGAGCCAGCGCTGGTTGACGTACGGCATGCCAACGCGGGTCGCCTGCTCGGCGATGGCCTCCTGGGCCTGCTTCTTGGTACCCACGAACATGATGGAGCCGCCGTGAGCGACGGTCTCCTTGACGAACTCGTAGGCGCGGTCGATGTACGACAGCGACTGGAGCAGGTCGATGATGTAGATGCCGTTGCGCTCGGTGAAGATGAAGCGCTTCATCTTCGGGTTCCAGCGACGGGTCTGGTGACCGAAGTGGACGCCGCTTTCCAGCAGCTCCCGCATCGTGACGACGGCCATGGCCGTACTCCTTGAGGTGCTCGGTTGTCGCGACCGCAGGATTGCTGTCGCGCCTGACGCCCCGACGCGCCGTGCCACGAGGGACCGAGGAGCGCGGCCACCGTCCGCTAAGAGGGAGGTGGAGGGGCGTGCGAAGTCGACCCGGTGGCCCGGGTCGCCGTATGAAGTGTACGGGACGGCCTGGGTGCCGGGTGACGGCGCTGTCCACAATGGGTCCGTCGTCCACAGACCCGGCCCTTGATCCCCGCGGACCGGCGGGTTGCGGGACGGTTCTGCCATGCGCTGCGCGAATGATCCGAACGCCCTGCCCCCACCGGCCACCGCTCCGGTCACCGCACCGGCCGCCGCTCCGGTCACCGCCCGTTTCCGGGCCTCACTCCGCCGGTCCCTGCCACACCGGCCAGGCACCCGGCGAGCCCGCGTACGCGGGCTCGTGGCCACGGCGGCGGGACTGCTCGCGGTGGCGGGAGGCGCGTCGGCCGCCCCGGCCGGTGCGCCGGAGCGCGCGTCCGATTCCCTACGTTCCCCGGCTCCGCCACCCACGCCCGCATCCGCGCCCGCACCTGGGCCTGGGGAGCCGTCGGCGCCTCCGCCGGGGCCGGTGCCTGACGGCGGGCGAAGCTGGCCGCTGGCCGGGCGGCCCGTGATCGTACGGGGCTGGGAACCCCCGGCCGGCCCCTACGCACGCGGCCATCGCGGTGTCGACCTCGGCGCCCGGCCGGATACGCGGGTGCTCGCCGCCGCACCGGGGCAGGTGTCGTTCGCGGGGCGCGTGGCGGGGCGCGGGGTGCTGGTGATCGAGGTGGCCGGCAGCGGCGGCCCACCACTGCGGACCACGTACGAGCCGGTGCGCGCCTTGGTCCCCGAGAGGGGCGCGGTGACGGCCGGGCAGGTGGTGGCCACGCTGGAGGAAGGACCGTTCCACTGCGTCCCGGGATGTCTGCACTGGGGGCTGCGGCGTGGTGACACCTACCTGGACCCGCTGTCTCTGCTGCCGCCGGAGCTGCTGCGAAGAGGCCCGTCCCGGCTGCTCCCGGTGTTCGGCGTACCCGAATCCGGGCGGTAGGGCGAGCGGGCCGGGGACGGACTCGCCGCCCCCGGCGTCCGGCGCGCGGCGCCCCGCTCGCGGCGCCGCGTCAGCTCTGCGCGCCCCGCACGCCGTGGAGGATCATCGCGACGGCGGTGTCCGCGATCACGGGCGGTTCCTCGGCCGCGGCCAGTTCGATACGCCGCACCGCGGCGTCCACCGAGCCCTGGAGCAGCATCGCCGCCAGCCTCGGCTGGCTGTGCCCGAGGTCGCCGAGCGCCTCGACGATCATGGCGATCAGCCCGCCGTGCGCGGCCCTGATCTTCTCCCGGGCCCCGGCGTCCAGCTCGCTCGCGGAGATGGCGACGACCGCCCGGTGGCGGCGGTCGCCGACCAGGTCGAGCTGTCGGCGGACATATGCCTCGATCTTGCCCTCGGGCGTCGCGGCCCGCTCCATCGCCTGTTCGACCTCAGCCGCCCAGACCGGGAAGTCGACGGCGCAGAGCTCTTCGACGACGGCCGCGCGGGAGCGGAAGTACTCGTACACCGAGGACCGGGCGAGGCCCGTGCGCTCGGCGAGGGCGGGGAAGGTCAACGCCTCCGTACCGCCCTCGGACAGCAGGGTGCGTGCGGCGTCCAGGAGGGCGCCGCGCTGCATGGTCCGGTGCTCGGCCACCGAGGCCGCTCGAATCCTGGGCACGTGTCCACTCTACGGCGAGGGTGTTCGAGAGGGGGCGTACGGTCCTGGCGCATGGCCGAAGCGGCCGCCTCGACGAGGGGCGGCTCAGCGCCCGGCGTCGGCCAGTTTCGCGCGCAGTTGCAGCACCGATTTGGTGTGGATCTGGCTGACCCTGCTCTCGGTGACCCCGAGGACGTTGCCGATCTCGGCGAGCGTGAGGCCCTCGTAGTAGTAGAGCGTCACCACCGTCTTCTCGCGCTCCGGGAGCGTGTTGATGGCCCGTGCGAGCAGCCGTCTGAGCTCGCGGTCCTCGGCTACCTCCACCGGATCGTCGGCGGTGGTGTCCTCCAGCGTGTCCATGAGACTGAGCCGGTCGCCACCCTCGCCGCCGACGTGCAGCAACTCCTCCAGCGCGACCACATTGGCCAGTGACAACTGGCTGAAAACCGCGTGCAGTTCCTCCAGGGCGATACCCATCTCGGCAGCGACCTCCACCTCGGAGGGGGTACGCCGCAGCTGTGCTTCCAGGGTGGCGTACGCGCGTTCCACCGCCCGCGCCTTCTGCCGCACCGAGCGCGGAATCCAGTCCAGCGCCCGCAGCTCGTCGATCATCGCGCCACGGATTCGGGTGATGGCGTAGGTCTCGAACTTGATCGCACGCTCGATGTCGAACTTCTCGATCGCGTCGATCAGCCCGAAGACCCCCGAGGAGACGAAGTCCGCCTGCTCGACATTGGACGGCAGGCCCACACTCACCCGGCCCGCGACGTACTTCACCAGCGGCGAGTAGTGCAGGATCAGCTGCTCCCGCAGCCGCTCGTCGCCGGTGGACTTGTACGAACGCCACAGCTCGTCGAGCGAGGAAGGCGCAGGGGGGCGCACAGTGCCACGCGCAGCCGGTGGTACTGCCGCGCGGTCAGACCCGGAGGTGTGCTGGGGCATGTGGTGCCTTGAGCCGTTCTGCTGTGAGTGCTGGGACGTATGTCTGAGTCGGGGCCCTTGTGAGCGTAGCGTGACCGTGAGGTAGCGGTCCGCGCAGGATAAGGGATCGACGCTGTGCGAATCCGGCCGATCCGACATGAACGAGGCCCGGGGCCGTCGCCACGCGCGTCGGCCCCGGAGGCGTCACCGAGGGATCCGGCAAGGCCATCGGCATCACCTTTTCACCCGAATGCCCCAGGTCAAGTACCGCCTCGCCGCACGTCGTCACGGCGCGTCGGCCACGGCGTCAACCGCCACCCCTCGCCCTCCCGTTCGACGAACCCCAGTGAGTGCAGTTCATACAGCCTGCCGAGCGCCTCGTCAGCGCTGGTCCCGGCGGAACGCGCCACGTCGCGTCCGCTGACGGCCCCCTGCCCCGGCAATGCCTCCAGGACTCTGGCGGAGAGCGGATCCAGCGCGTCCCGGGGGTGCACGGGGCCGTGTCTGACCGGGGCGAGTTCGCCCATGTCCCCGACCAGTTCGACGACTTCCGAGGCATCGGTCACCAGGATGCCCTCGCCTCTCAGCAGTTCATGGACCCCTGCCGACAGACCGCTGGTGGCGGGGCCTGGCACCCCCATCGACAGGCGGCCGAGCCGCTGTGCGCAGCGGGCGGTGACCAGCGAGCCACTGCGGTACTCCGCCTCGACGACGACTGTGCCGCGCGTCAACGCGGCGATGACCCGGTTGCGCTGGATGAACCTGCCGCGGGTGGGATGATCGGACGGGGGCAACTCACCGATGACGAGCCCCTGTTCCGCGATACGCCCGATCAGCTCGGCGTGTCCCCTGGGATAGGGGACGTCCACCCCGCAGGCGAGGACGGCCATCGTCGCCCCGCCCACGGCGAGCGCGCCACGGTGGGCCGCCCCGTCGACCCCGAACGCGGCTCCCGAGACGACCACCCATCCCAGCTCCGCGAGTCCCGCCCCGAGACTGCCCGCCATGTGCGACCCGTACGGTGTGCAGGCCCGTGCGCCGACCACCGCCACCGAGCGCAGCGCCCAGAGCCGCAGGTCACAGGCGCCTCGCACCCACAGTCCGGTCGGCCGGGCGTACCCGAGGTCGTCCAGTTGGCTGGGCCACTCCCGGTCCCCGGGGCAGACGAAGCGACCGCCGAGCGCGGCGATCGCCGCGAGGTCCCGCTCCGGCTCGGCCTTCTCCGCACGCAGCCGGTAGCCGGCGAGCCGCTTCGGGGTCATGCCGCACAGCCGTTCCGCCGCGCCGTCATCCGTGACGATGCGCCGCACCAGCTCCACGGCACCGCATGCGCGCAGCCAGCGGCCACCGCGTTCGTCCCCCGGCTCGATGATGCGGGTCAGGGCCGCCCGGGCCAGTCTTTCCGCGCCGCTCACCGCCGCCCCCGGTGCTGGCCCGGCCGCCGCCCCCGGTTCCTGCCCCGTGCTCCGGCCGCCCTCCGTGGGCGGTTCCACGCCTGCCCGGTTCACGACGCCCCGACGTGGATCGGCGCTCCCCGTGGAATCCCGGTGCGCAGTTCCAGTGCCACCGCGACGTCGGACGCCTCGGGACGCTCGGCCCCGCGCAGGTCGGCGACCGTCCACGCCACCCTGAGCACCCGGTCCAGGCCCCGTGCGGTGAGCATGCCCCGGGCCAGGTCCCGCTCCGCTTCGAGGAGCGCGCCCGGGACCGCGGCCAAGCCGGTCCGCAGCTCATGGCCCGGCACCTCGCTGTTGGTCGACCGGCCGGTGCCCGCCAGCCGTTTCGCGGCCCGCGCTCTGGCCTCCCGGACCCTGGCCGCGACCAGGGCCGTCGGCTCCCCTCTGCCGCCCTGCCCCAGCAGATCCTCGCGCCGGACCGGGTCGACGGTGACCCGCAGGTCCACCCGGTCCAGCAGCGGCCCGGAGAGCCTGGCCTGATAGCGCCTGACCGTGGCGGGCGGGCATTCACAGCCGCCCCCGTCGAGGCGGTGCCGTCCGCACGGGCACGGGTTGGCGGCCAGCACCATCAGGAACCTCGCGGGCAGCCGCACCACCCCGGCACTGCGCGCCACCACCACATGGCCCGACTCCAGCGGCTGGCGCAGCGCGTCCAGCGCCCGTACCGAGAACTCGGGGGCTTCGTCCAGGAAGAGGATTCCCCGGTGAGCCAGCGAGACCGCGCCGGGCTTCGGCAGTCCGTTGCCCCCGCCGACCAGCGACTGCATGGTCGCCGAGTGATGGGGTGCGCAGTAGGGCGGCCGGACGACCAGGGGCTCACCCGGCGGAAGGATGCCCGCCACCGAGTGAACCGCGGTCACCTCCAGGGACTCCCGCTTGGTCAGCGGGGGCAGGATCGCCGGCAAGCGCTCGGCCAGCATGGTCTTGCCCGCGCCCGGTGGCCCCGAGAGCAGCAGATGATGGCCTCCGGCCGCGGCGACCTCAAGGGCCTTGCGGGCCAGCGGCTGTCCCGCCACGTCCGCGAGATCCGGCGGAGTCCCGTCGCCATGTCCACCGCCGTGGGCGAGCCCGGTGCCGACGCCCTCGCCCGGCACCATCAGCCCGGCCAGCATGGTGTCGGGCCGCCCTTCCTCGCGCGGCTCCCGTTCGTCGGGGACCGGCTCCTCGCAGAGCACCGCGATCAGCTGCCGCAGACTCCGTACCCCGAGGACGGAGATCCCGGGGACCAGCGCGGCCTCCCCCGCCGTCTGCTCGGGCACGACGACCTGCCGGTATCCGGACTCCGCCGCGGCCAGCACGGCCGGGAGCACACCGCGCACCGGCCTGACCCGGCCGTCGAGGCCCAGCTCACCGATCATCACCACATCGGCGATGGACGCGGGGTCGATCCGCTCGGCCGCCCCCAGCACCGCGCAGGCAACGGCGAGGTCGAAGCCCGAACCGCTCTTGGGGACGGAGGCGGGCGACAGGCCCACCGTGAGCTTCTTCTGCGGCCACTCGGCCCCCGAGTTCACCACTGCGGCCCTGACCCGGTCCCGGCTCTCCACCAGGCTCTTGTCCGGCAGTCCCACCAGGGTGAACGCCGCCACTCCGGCCTCCAGGTCCGCCTGGACCTCCACCACCACGCCCTCGACGCCGACGAGCGCCACCGAACAGGCCCGTGCGAACCCCATCTCAGGCCACCCCCCGGGCATGCTCCGCCACGGGCGCCCCGCGCCTGGGCAGCACCACGCCGACCAGGTCGATCCGGACCCCGCCCGGTGGTGAGCCGCCGTGCCGGTCCAGCCAGATACCGGCCAGCCTCCGCAGCCGCTCCGCCTTCACCGGCGTGACGGCCGCCATCGGATGCTCGAACGCGCCCGTCCTGCGGGTCTTCACCTCGCAGAGCACGAGCGCGTCGCCGTCCATCGCGACGATGTCGATCTCACCGGCGCGACAGCGCCAGTTCCGTTCCAGTACGGACATGCCGGCCTCGGTCAGCAGCCGTGCCGCCAGATCCTCGCCGTACCGCCCGAGTGCCCCCCGTGCGTTCATTCCGGCACCACCTCCGGGACCGACTCTGACGCCTTCGGGCCCGGCTTGTGGATCTTGGTGGACAACTCCGGGACTGTGGATATCCCGGCCACCCGGACGAGGGAATCAATCCCTCTTCGGGGTGGGCTCAGCCACCCGGAAGCTCAAGATCGCTCTTGTTGAGCTCCTCGATGTTGACGTCCTTGAACGTCAGCACGCGTACCTGCTTGACGAACCGTGCGGGCCGGTACATGTCCCAGACCCAGGCATCCGCCATCGACACCTCGAAGAACACCTCGCCCTGAACCGAGTGCACCTGCATCTCGTAGTCGTTGGTGAGGTAGAAGCGCCGCTCGGTCTCGATCACGTATTTGAACAGACCGACGACGTCGCGGTACTCCCGGTAGAGCTTCAGCTCCATCTCGGTCTCGTACTTTTCGAGGTCCTCGGCACTCATTGGCATGTTCCCCTTCAGCCGTGCGTCCCCCCATTGTGCGCCAGGCCCCGGGCCCCCAGGACGCTTAGGCGATTTCGGGGTCGAGAACCAGTGGTGTACGCGGAGGACCCTCGTCGAGCAGCGTGCGCAGCAGCCCGGCGAGCCTGGTCGGGTACACCGTCTCACGCGCCGCCGACAGTTCGGCGGAGGTCCACCATCTCAGCCCATCGACGCTGCGCCGCTCCAGACCGGTCTGCCCGCTGGTGTCGGTTTCGGTCCGTGCCGTACGCGCCAGGAAGTACCACTCGTCCTGCTCCCAGCGGCGGCCGTCGAACGGGAAGGAGCACATGCGCCGCCAGAGCACCGGCCCCAGATCGGCTCCGGTGATTCCGGTCTCCTCGGCGAGCTCGCGCAGCGCGGCCTGCTCCCTGGTCTCGTCGCCCTCCAGACCGCCGCCGGGGGTGAACCACCAGCTGCGCCGCGGGTCACCCGGCTCGAAGCCGTGCAGCAGGAGGATCCGGTCCTCGGGGTCCAGGAGCACCACGCGGGAGACCTTGCGCCGTTCAACGCGCACCGGCGGGCTGCCTCTCCCGTTCGTCGCGCGACGAGCGCGTGAGGAGCGTCTCGACCGGCCCGTAGGCGGCGCCGCCCACGATCAGCACCATGCCCACGATCACGGCCCAGAGCTGCGACCGGAGCGGACCGGGCGAGGAGATTCCGCCGGGAAGGCCGGCGAAGGCCTCGGGGCGTTCCACCATGCCGTTCATCGGCCAGGCGATGGCGTCCACCCGGGCCTGTACCGCGTCACGGGGGACCGAGCCCTTTCCCGCGTCCTCCAGGTGGACCCGGGAGTCCAGCGAGGCGGTGCGGTCGTCGCCCAGCAGGAAGAGCTGGCCCTCGGGCACCTGGGCCGTGAAGTCCTCGGCCGAGGCCCGGTCCTTGTTCTGCAGATACGGTTCGTCCAGGGGCTTGCCGTTGACCGTGAGCCGGCCGTCCTTGCCGCAGCAGGCGATCTTGTCGCCGCCGATCCCGACGACCCGCTTCACCATCGGCATGTCGCCCCACGCCGGATCGGTGAAGACCACCACGTCGCCGCGGCGCACCGCTGCGCCGTCGATCCGCTCCGCGAGCACGCGGTCGCCGGAGTGCACCGTGGGGGTCATCGACTGGGTCGGTACCGTGTACGGCTTGTACACGACGGCCCCCCAGGCGAACCCGCCCAGGAAGAGCACACAGCCGACGGCCACCGCCAGCCCCGACAGCACGCTGCCGAGCCGGCTCCGGCCGCCGCCCGTAGGTCCTCTGCCGCTCATCCCAGCCTCCCCGCCTCAAGGATCGGCGATCGGCGATCGCTGATCCCGAGTCGGCACCCTACCCGGCGGTACGTCCGCCGGTCAGCCTCCTGCGGCGCCACAGCACCAGCGGCAGGGCCCCGGCCAGGCCGAGCGCGCCCGGAGCGGCGGCCGCCGCGGCGCTGAGCCCCGGCTGGTCGAAGGTGTCCGGGACCGGCAGCGTCGACCAGCGGTTGATCGGCCAGGCCACGACGACGGCCCGCCCCACGACCTCGTCGACGGGCACGAAGCCCTTGGTCTTGTCGTCGATGTGGTAGCGCGAGTCCCAGGAGTTCTGCCGGTGGTCACCCATGACCCAGATCTTGCCGTCGGGCACCGTGAACGGCCCGAAGGGCTTGTCGTCGCAGGCGGAGTTGCCCGGGAAGATGTACGGCTCGTCGAGCGCCTTCCCGTTGACCTTGACCGGGCCGCCCTTCGCGCACTGCACGGTGTCGCCGCCGACCGCGATGACCCGCTTGATCAGGTCCTTCTCCTTGGACGAGGGCATCAGGCCGATGAAGCTCAGTACGTCCTGCACCACGTTCGAATCGGGGGTGGGCTCGCCCGCCAGCCAGTTGTCCGGGTCGTGGAAGACGACGACCTCGCCGCGCTCGGGCTCCGAACCGAACCACGGCGTCAGCTTGTCCACCAGCACCCGGTCACCCCGCTGAAGGGTGTTCTGCATCGAATCCGAGGGAATCGAGAACGCCTGCACCAGAAACGTCTTGATCAACAGCGCCAGGACCAACGCGACGACGACGAGCAGCGGCAGCTCCTTCCAGAACGGCCGCTGCGGCTTCGTCCGCGCGCGGTCCGCGTCTCCCTCCCCGGACCCGTCTCCCTCTCCGGACCCGTCCCCCTCCCCGGCCCCGTTCCCCGCGCCATTGCCGTCCGCGGCCCGCTCGGGCACGGACGCGTCCGGATCCTCCGGCCGCTCCGTCGGGCCGGGCCTCTCCGCGGGCTCTCCATGTCCAGGTCGTGCACCGGCAGCCACGTCACTCACATCCAGTCCTCACTCTGCGCCCCGCCTGCTCCGGGGCCCTGTCCGTCCAGGCCCACTGCCCCGAACAACGAACGGGAGTTCCGCAGTGCTGCTGCGTTCCCGGCCGCCCTGCCGTGGGCGGGGCACCGGACGTCCGGGCACCCACCACCGACAACCGCCCTCCGGTTGTTCGGCGTACTCGCCGAACAACCAGAGGGCGGTTCATCCGTATCACCCGGTGCCCTGTTCGGGGCACCGGTGTCCTTCATATCGCGGACTCGGGCAGCGGCACAGCCCCGCCGGTCCGCGAACGCGGCACGGTGCGACGGATCACCACTCGCCGCGACGGAATCACAGCGTGCTGTCAGTCGTCCCCGCGCGCCGGGCGGCCAGGGTGACGCGCCTGCGGCGCCACAGCACCAGCGGCAGGGCACCGGCGAGACCCAGCGCGGCCGGGGCCGCGCCCATCGCGGCGTTCAGGCCCGGCTGGTCGAACGTCTTCGGGATGGGCAGCGTCGACCAGCGGTCGATCGGCCACGCGACGACGAAGGCCCGGCCGACGACCTCGTCGTTGGAGACCGTGCCGCCGCCCGGCAGTTCCTGGTGGTAGCGGGAGTCACGGGAGTCCTGGCGGTGGTCGCCCATCACCCAGATCCGGCCCTCGGGCACCTTGATCGGGCCGAACGGATCGTCGTTGCAGGGAGTGTTCCCGGGGAAGATGAACGACTTCTCGTCCAGCGCCCTGCCATTGACCACGACGGGGCCGTTCGCCTTGCACTCCACCGTGTCGCCGCCGATCGCGATGACCCGCTTGATCAGGTCCTTCTCCTCGGCGGACGGCATCAGGCCGATGAAGCTGAGCACCTTCTGGATCGCGTTCGGGTGGACCTCGGGGGTGTCGTCGAGCCAGCCGCCCGGGTCGTGGAAGACGACGACCTCGCCGCGCTCGGGCTCCGAACCGAACCACGGCGTCAGCTTGTCCACCAGCACCCGGTCACCCCGCTGAAGGGTGTTCTGCATCGAATCCGAGGGAATCGAGAACGCCTGCACCAGAAACGTCTTGATCAACAGCGCCAGGACGAGCGCGATGACGATGAGCAGCGGCAGCTCCTTCCAGAAGGAACGCGGCTTCTTCACCGACCCGCCACCGCCGTCCGGAGTCTCGCCGTCATGTCCCGCGTGATCCGCCGCCCCGGCGGACTCGGCGTTGCCCGAACGGTTCGGCCGGTCCTCGGGTTCTTCGTGTCCGGATCGTGCGCCGACGGCCAAATCCCCCACATCCACTCCTTACTCCGTGTCACCGCCTGCGCCCTAGCCGGTGCAGGCCCACCACTCCCATAACGAGCGGGAGTTCCGCAGGGGTCGGGAGAGGGGCCAATCCGTTGAGATCGTGGGACGCCACACTATGCGACGGATCCGGCGCGGCAGTGGTCCCGGCGCGCGCGTCCGGGACCTGCGCGAAGGTCTCCGGTTCATCCAGTTCTCGCCAGTGGCCGATCGGCCAGGCGATCACCGCGGCACGCCCCACGACCTGCTCCTCGGAGACCGTGCCGTGTCCTGGATCGTCCAGGTGGTAGCGGGAGTCGGCCGAATCCGAGCGGTGGTCGCCCATCACGAAGATCCGGCCCTCCGGAACCTTTACCTCGAATTTGATGAGGGAGGGCGGATTCCCCGGATAGAGGTAGGGCTCGTCGAGCGGTACGCCGTTGACGGTGATCCGGCCGTCCTTGCCGCAGCACTTCACCGTGTCGCCACCGACCCCGACGACCCGCTTGATCAGGTCCTGCTCGTCGTCCGAAGGCAGCAGTCCGATGAAGGTCATGACCTCCTTGACCTGCTTCACGACGACCGGCGATTCCTTCTTGGTGCCGTTCTCCCGCTTCAGCCAGGCCCCCGGATCACGGAAGACGACGACATCGCCGCGCTCGGGCCTGGAGCCGAACCAGGGCGTCAGCTTGTCCACCAGCACCCGGTCGCCGATCTGGATGGTCTGCTCCATCGATCCCGAGGGGATCACGAAGGCCTGCACCAGAAACGTCTTGAGTCCGAGCGCGATCAGCAACGCCACCAGGATGAGCAGCGGGATCTCCCGCGCGGCGGAGCCCCTGCGCCGCCACTTGACCCGGCGCGCCAGCTTCCGCCGTTCCGCCCGGGTGCGCGACGCACGCGCGGCCGGGGGCCCGTCGTCCTGCGGGCCGGCCCCTCCGCGACCGCGGCCGCGGTTACCCACGGCCCCCGCCCGGCAGCGAGCCCAGCCGGCTGGGAGGCCAGCCGATCCAGTCCACCCTGCCGATCACCATGTCGACCGGGACCATGCCCCCGCCGGGCTCCCCGAGGTGGTCGCGCGAGTCGCGGGAATTGCTGCGGTGGTCGCCCATCATCCACAGGGTGCCGTCGGGCACGACGATGTCGAAGCGGGACCGGGAGGCCATGTCCCCCGGGTACAGATAGTCCTCGATGACCGGGCGGCCGTTCACCTCGATCCGGCCCTTCGTGTCGCAGCAGACCACCCGGTCACCGCCCACGCCCACCACCCGCTTCACGTAGTCGGTCTCGTCGGGCTCGGCCAGCCCCAGGGAGGCCGCCGCCGAGTGCGCCAGGGCGGCGAGCGGGTTCTCCTCCGGGGGCTCCTGCACGAACGATCCGGTGCCGTCGAAGACCACCACGTCACCGCGGTGCGGTCCGGTGCCGGAACGGTACGCCAGTTTGTTCACCAGCACCCGGTCCCCCACCTTCAGCGTCGGCTCCATCGAACCGCTGGGGATCAGGTAGGGCTGCACCACGTAATTGCTCAGGAGCAGTACGAAGACCGCGCAGACGGCTCCGAGGAGGGCGGTCCGCCGCCAGGTCATCGGACCGGCCTGCCGGTCCGGAATACGCAAGGAGCGCGACCTCTTCTCCGGCACCGCTGCGGGTGCGGAGGAGGGGTCGCGCTCCGAGAGCTCAGCTTCCGTGTCCATCGGGGCCAGAGCCTATCCGGCCAGTCCGTGGACCTGGGAGGCAGCTCAGTTGTCGCGCTTCTCCTTGATCTTCGCGGCCTTGCCGCGCAGCTCACGGAGGTAGTACAGCTTGGCGCGACGGACGTCACCGCGGGTGACGAGCTCGATCTTCTCGAAGATCGGGCTGTGCACCGGGAAGGTGCGCTCGACGCCGACGCTGAAGGAGACCTTGCGGACCGTGAAGGTCTCGCTGATGCCCGCGCCCTGGCGGCGGATGACGACGCCCTTGAACTGCTGGATACGGGAGCGGTTGCCCTCGATCACGCGGACGTGAACGTTGACGGTGTCACCGGGGCGGAACGACGGGACGTCGCTGCGCAGCGATGCGGCGTTGACGTCGTCGAGCAGGGAAGCCATATTGTCTGCTTTCTTCGCCGATGCCACAGGTCATCGACGGGAACTAGGAAGGAACGGAGGTGCTGATCGCGTCGGACGGACGTCAGGCCCCTCCCCGCTCGCGCGGGGACGGCCGGGGTTCCCCCTGTGGCAGGGGCGCACGCCGGACGTACAGCAGCGGCCTATTCTTCCACGGCCTCGGGCCTGCGCCAAAATCGGCCGCCCGGCTCGGGCGACCAGCCGAGGATGGAGAGCATCTCGCGGTCCTTCTTGTCGAAGGCCGCGGCGTCGCAGCGCTCGATGAGGTCGGGCCGGTTGAGGGCGGTCCGGCGGAAGGCCTCGTCGCGCCGCCAGCGGGCGATCTTCCCGTGGTGGCCGCTGAGCAGTACCTCGGGGATGGACCGGCCGCGCCACTGGGGCGGCTTGGTGTAGACGGGGCCCTCCAGCAGGTTGGCCATCGCGCCGGGGGCGAAGGAGTCGTCCCGGTGCGATTCGGCGTTGCCGAGCACTCCGGGCAGCAGCCGGGCCACCGCCTCGGTGATGACCAGGACCGCGGCTTCCCCTCCGGCCAGCACGTAGTCGCCGATGGACACCTCGACGACCGGCATCCGGGTGGCGTACTCCTCCGTCACCCGCCGGTCGATGCCCTCGTAGCGGGCCGGGGTGAAGATCAGCCACGGCCGCGCGGAGAGCTCGACGGCGAGTTCCTGGGTGAAGGGGCGGCCGCTGGGCGTGGGCACCACCAGCACCGGGGAGTGCGCCCCGGCCTCGTAACCGCCCGCCAATGCGTCGTCCAGGGCCTCGCCCCAGGGCTCGGTCTTCATGACCATGCCGGGGCCGCCGCCGTACGGGGTGTCGTCGACGGTGTTGTGCCGGTCGTGCGTCCAGGCGCGCAGGTCGTGCACATGGACGTCGAGGCGGCCGCTCGCGCGGGCCTTGCCGACCAGCGAGACGTTCAGCGGCTCCAGGTACTCCGGGAAGATCGTGACGACGTCGAGACGCATCAGCGGTCCTCCCCTTCCGCGGGGGCCGCCTCGCCGTCCGCGTCGTTGCCCGCCTCGTCCCGGGCGGAGGCGATCACGGCCTGGCCCTCGTCGATCAGACCCGGCGGCGGATCGATCACCGCGCGCTGCTCGTCCAGGTCGATCTCGGTGACGATCTCCTCGACGAACGGGATCATCACCTCGCTGCCGTCCGGACGCTCGACGATGAAGAGGTCCTGCGACGGCAGGTGCGTGATCTCGGTGATCCGGCCGATCTCGGTGCCGTCGGCAAGAACCACGTCGAGGTCCATCAGCTGATGGTCGTAGAACTCCTCGGGGTCCTCGGGCAGCTCCGCCGGATCGACCTCGGCGATCAGCAGCGTGTTGCGCAGGCCCTCGGCAGCCGTACGGTCGCGCACGCCCTCGAAGCGCAGCAGCAGTCTCCCGCTGTGCACCCGGCCCGTCTCGATCGTCAGCGGTCCGGCGCCCGCCGGTTCGGTGGCGAGCACGGCCCCGGGCCCGAGCCGCAGCTCCGGCTCGTCCGTACGGACCTCGACGGTGACCTCGCCCTTGATGCCGTGGGCACGGCCGATCCGCGCGACTACCAACTGCACCTTGTGTCTCTCCTGTCGTACGACGACGGGCCGGGGCGGGCCCAAGGCCCTCCCCGGCCCGTGCCGGTGTTCAACTCTGTCAGCGCACCTGGTCCACGTCGACGAGGTCGACGCGGATGCCACGGCCGCCGATGGCGCCCACGACGGTACGCAGCGCGCGAGCGGTGCGGCCATTACGGCCGATCACCTTGCCGAGGTCGTCGGGGTGAACCCGGACCTCCAGCACGCGACCACGGCGCAGGTTGCGCGAGGCGACCTGCACATCGTCAGGGTTGTCGACGATGCCCTTCACGAGGTGCTCGAGAGCCTCCTCGAGCATGCTCAGGCCTCGGTCGACTCGGCCGACGCAGCCGCGTCAGCAGCCTCGTCCGCCTTCTTGTCGGACTTCTTCGCCTTCTGCGTGATGGCCTCGCCCTTGGCCTCTTCGCCGTCGCCCAGGCTCTCGAAGAGGGCCCGCTTGTCGGCCTTCGGCGCGGGCTGCAGCAGCGGCGCGGGGGCCGGGAGACCCTTGTGGGCCTGCCAGTCACCGGTGAGCTTCAGGATCGCGAGAACCGGCTCGGTCGGCTGGGCGCCGACGGACAGCCAGTACTGCGCACGCTCCGAGTTGACCTCGATGCGCGAGGGGTTCTGCACCGGGTGGTACAGACCGATCTCCTCGATGGCCCGGCCGTCACGGCGGGTACGGGAGTCGGCGACGACGATGCGGTAGTGAGGCGAACGGATCTTGCCCAGACGCTTCAGCTTGATCTTGACTGCCACGGAAGTGGTGTCTCCTGGTCTATGACGTGGTTGGGCACAACGAAGATGCCACGTGGGGTTGCGGTACTCGGGTGCCCGATGGACGCGTCAGCCGGAGGAGAGAGGGGTCCTATGCGACTGTCGAGTACAGCTAGACATTGTGCCACACCGCATCGGGTCACCCCACCGCGACCGCGGCTTCCGGGATACGGAAGGGCTTTCCGCAGCCTCCGCAGACGATCGGCGCCTGCGCGAGGACCGACGGGACGACCCGCACGTTGCGGCCGCAGTCGCACACGGCCTTGACCCGGACACCCCCGCCGGAGGAGCCGTGCCGGGCGGCCGGCCCCCGGAAGGAACGCTTGGTGTCGGCGGCGGTGGCGACCGTGTGCGCCTTGAGGGCGCGCTGCAGCCGCTCGATCGTCGGGCGGTACCGGCGCTTGGCCTCGGGGTTCAGGGTGACCAGCGAGAAGCCGCTGCTGGGGTGGGGCTCCTCGGCGTGGTCGAGGCCCAGCTCCCCGGCGATCGCGAGGAATCTGCGGTTGTGGTAGCGGCCTGCGCGCGAGGTGTCGCGGACGCCTCGCGCGGCGGCGATGCCGTGGACTGCCTCGTGCAGCAGTCGTTCGAAGGAGAGTTCGGCGCCACAGGCGGACGAGGACTCTCCGATCAGGGACTCGGGCGCGGCCAGATCCGGCAGCTCGGGGTGGTACCGCTGAATATCGGCCCACGCCTGTGCCAGCTCTGCGGCAAGTACAGGTGGTGTCGTGCTCACGTCGTGACCAACGAGCACGAGTGCCCCGGTGTTCCGATTCCGGGCCATCCCAAATAATTTGCACGTACCAGTCAGTTGCCCTGTGATGCGTCCCGACGCGGGCGGGTCCGCAGAACTGCGGAGAAGCCGCGCAGCTCGCATCAAGGTGGTACGTAGCGGCGCGTACGCCGGGCGCGCGGGCGAGGGCCCGGCTCCGGGGCCGGGCGGCCCGTCGTGGCGGGCCGGGCAGCGGTGGGCGCGTGGCACCGGGGGCGACCATACCGCGCGTGCGGTACGGACCCGGCACCGGCCCGCGCCGCGAACCGCCGGATGCGACGCGGGCGTTCGACGTGCCCGGCCAGGCGTGTCGGGTCAGACTGGGGCGAGGCACGCGGTGGGCGCCGCGGACGGGGCGGACGCGCGGGCCCGGGAGCACGTACTCGGGGAGTACCGATCGGTCACGGCCGGAGATCCGGCGGATTGGGGCGCTTTCCATGACACGTACGCTCGTCCGGCACCACAGCCGTACGGAGACACCCGCACGACGGCCCAGGCCCCTCGGCCGCACCCGTGGCCAGGACCGGCGCCAGGCACGCGAACCGGACCAGGAACAGCGACAGGCCCAGGACCGGGAACCGTTCGAGGGCCGGGACGGAATCCAGGAGCGGATGCTCACCCCGCTGTACGAAGCGGTCTACGAACGGCTCGACGTGGGGTCCGGCACCCGGCTGCTCTCCCTCGGCCACGCGGCGGGCCCGGCGCTGACGCTCGCGGCCGCGCGGGGGGGCGCGGGTCACCGGCGTGGACGGCGGTCCGGAGCGGCTGGCGCTCGCACGGCCGCCGGACGGGGTGCCTTACGACCTGATCACCGCCTTCGCCCCGGTCGGCGGCGCGTCCGGCGACGGCGCGGAGCTGGCGGCCTCGGTGCGGTCGGCGGTACGGCTGGCCTCACGCGGCGGCACGGTGGTGCTCACCGGCTGGGGGCCGCCGGAGCGGTGCGCGGCGGCCCCCGTGCTGCGGGTGGCGGGGCGGCTCTCCGGCCGGGACGACCTGGAGGAGCTGGCCGTGCGGGCGGGGCTGAACCCGAACGGCTCGGGCCGGGTGTCCTGCCCGTTCGCGTACCCGGATCTGGGGAGCGCGGTGCGGGCACTGACCTGCACCGGGCTCCTCGACGCGGCGGTACGGGCGACGGGCCGGGCCCGGGTGGAGCGGGAGGCCGCGCGGGCACTGCGGCCGCACCGGCGCCGGGACGGCACGGTGTGGATGCCGAACGTCTTCCGCTACCTCGTGTGCGCCGTCTGAGCGCCCGCGCCCGTAGGTGCCGTCCGGGCGCCGTTACTTGGTCATCCGGGTGATCCCGGCCGCCCGGTACGCCGCGTCCTCGTCGAGCGTCTCGTGCTCCAGCAGCGCGGCGGACAGCGCGTCCAGCCGGTCCCGGTTCTCCCGCAGCAGCCGGCAGGCCACCTCGTAGCACTCGTCGACGATCCGCCGCATCTCGCCGTCCACCGCGTCGAGGGTGGCGGGGGCCGCCGACAGGCCGTACGCCTGCTGGGCGTCGCCCGGGATCGCCGTCAGCCTGCCGACCTTCTGGCTCATCCCCCAGCGGCCGACCATGCCCCGGGCCAGGCCGGTGACCTGCTCCAGGTCGCTCTCGGCGCCGGTGGTGATCACGCCGAAGACCACCTGTTCGGCCGCCATGCCGCCGAGCGCGCCGACGATGCGGCCGCGCAGATACTCCTCGGTGTACGCGTACTTGTCGGCGTCCGGGGTGGAGAGCGTGACCCCCAGGGCCCGGCCGCGCGGCACGATGGTGACCTTGCGGACCGGGTCGGCACCCGGCTGGACCATGCCGAGCAGCGCGTGGCCGCTCTCGTGGTACGCGGTCCGGCGGCGCTCCTCGTCGGACATGACCAGGGAGCGTTCGGCGCCGAGCTGGACCTTCTCCAGCGCGTCGGAGAAGTCGGGCTGGGTGACCTCGGACTGATGGCGCTTGACCGCCAGCAGCGCGGCCTCGTTGGCCAGGTTGGCCAGGTCCGCGCCGGTCATCCCGGGGGTCGTCCCGGCCACCTGGGCCAGGTTGACGTCGGGGGCCAGCGGGATCTGCCGGGTGTGGATCTCCAGGATCGCCTCCCGGCCGTTCCGGTCCGGCGGGCTGACCTGCACGATCCGGTCGAAGCGGCCGGGCCGGGTGAGCGCCGGGTCGAGCACGTCGGCGCGGTTGGTGGCGGCGAGCACCACGACGCCCTCCGAGCCGGAGAAGCCGTCCATCTCGGTGAGGATCTGGTTGAGCGTCTGCTCGCGTTCGTCGTGGCCGCCCATGCCGGAACCGCCGCTCCGGGCCCGGCCGATGGTGTCGATCTCGTCGATGAAGACGATGGCGGGGGCGACCTTGCGGGCTTCCGCGAAGAGTTCCCGGACCCGGCCGGCGCCGACACCGACGATCATCTCGATGAACTCGGAGGCCGACGCCGAGAAGAACGGCACCCCCGCCTCGCCCGCGACGGCCCGCGCCAGCAGGGTCTTGCCGGTGCCCGGCGGTCCCGCCAGCAGCACCCCGCCGGGCATGCGGGCGCCCATCCTGCGGTAGGCCTGCGGGTTCTTCAGGAAGTCCACGACGTCGTTGAGTTCGCCCTCGACCTCGTCGATCCCGGCCACGTCCTCGAAGGTGGTGCGCTTGGCGCCCTCCAGCTCGACGGGTCTGGGCGGGGCCTTGCGGCCGAAGCCGCCCATCCCGCCGCCCATGCCCCTGGCCATCCGCCGGGCGATGAACACCCAGAGCAGGATGAGCAGCAGCATGGGCGCGAGGGAGATCAGCAGGTTGGCGAGGAAGCTGCGCTGCTGGACGACGGGCTCGGCGGTGACCGTGACGTTGTCCTTGACGAGTTCGGCCCAGAGGTTGTCGTCCGCGAAGGCGGGCCGCTGGGTGACGAACTTGGTGTACTTGTCGTCGCTCCCCGGGACCTTCGCCTCCTTCTTGAGCTGCCCCTCGATGGCGTCGCCCTTGGAGTAGATCTTCTCGACGTTGCCCGAGGTGACCTGCTTGCTGAACTCGGTGTACGCGATGGTCCGCTCCTCCTCCCCGTTGAAGAAGGAGAGCACCAGGTTGGCGACCAGGTAGACGGCGAGCGCGGTCAGCAGCAGCCCGCTCCAGCCGCCCGGCATCTTCCGGCCGGGCTGTGGGGGCGGCGGGGCTCCCTCGGAGCGCCAGGGCTGATCGGTCCGGTCGCGGGGAGGTACGGGGTTGGTCACGCGCGCTCCTCTGCCGACGGCCACTGATGCGACATTAAGTGAGGAATACGCACAGAGCCCTCCCAGGAGCGGTCCGATGGGCCCTTGGAGGGACGCGCGGACCGCGGGCCCTCCGCGGCGGCTGGTACGCGCCGAGGGGGCGCCCGCCGTGGTGGCGGGCGCCCCCTCGGGACGTCAGCGGGCCGTCATCGGCCCGGTGGACACGGGCCGGTTCAGCCCATGAACTTCTTGAACTCGTCCGGGAGCTCGAAGTTCTTGTCGTCCTGCGCGGGCAGTCCGAGGGCGCCGCCCTGCGCCGCCTGCGCCCGGCGGGCCGCCTCGGCCTGCTCCTCGGCCTTGCGCTTCATCGGGTTGCCGCTCTTGCGCTTGCCCTTGGCCTGCTTGACCTGCTTCTTCTGACGGCCGGGGCCGCCGCCCATGCCCGGCATCCCGGGCATCCCCGGCATGCCGCCGCCCTGAGCCATCTTCGACATCATCTTGCGCGCGTCGAGGAACCGCTCGATCAGGTTCTTCACAGCGCTGACGTCGACGCCGGAGCCCTTGGCGATACGGGCGCGGCGCGAGCCGTTGATGATCGTCGGCTCGGAGCGCTCCTTCGGGGTCATCGACTTGATGATCGCGGCGGTGCGGTCGACGTCGCGCTCGTCGATGTTGTTGATCTGATCCTTGATCTGCCCCATGCCGGGCAGCATGCCGAGCAGCTTGGAGATCGAGCCCATCTTCCTGACCTGCTCCATCTGGGCCAGGAAGTCGTCGAGCGTGAAGTCCTTGCCCTTGCTGGACGCCAGCTTGGAGGCCATTTTGGCGGCCTCTTCCTGGCTGAAGGTCTTCTCCGCCTGCTCGATCAGGGTGAGCAGGTCACCCATGTCGAGGATGCGGGACGCCATGCGGTCGGGGTGGAAGGCGTCGAAGTCCTCGAGCTTCTCACCGTTCGACGCGAACATGATCTGCTTGCCCGTGACATGGGCGATCGACAGGGCCGCGCCACCACGGGCGTCGCCGTCGAGCTTGGAGAGCACCACGCCGTCGAAGCCGACGCCGTCGCGGAAGGCCTCCGCGGTGTTGACCGCGTCCTGGCCGATCATCGCGTCGACGACGAAGAGGATCTCGTCCGGGCTGACGGCGTCGCGGATGTCCGCGGCCTGCTGCATCAGCTCCTGGTCGATGCCGAGACGGCCGGCGGTGTCGACGACCACCACGTCGTACTGCTTGGACCGCGCGTACTCGATGGAGTCCTTGGCGACCTGGACCGGGTCGCCCACACCGTTGCCCGGCTCGGGGGCGTACACCGCGACACCGGCACGGTCGGCGACGACGCTGAGCTGGTTGACGGCGTTGGGGCGCTGGAGGTCACAGGCGACCAGCAGCGGGGAGTGGCCCTGGCCCTTCAGCCAGAAGCCGAGCTTTCCGGCGAGGGTGGTCTTGCCGGCACCCTGGAGACCGGCGAGCATGATCACGGTGGGCGGGGTCTTGGCGAACCGCAGCCGCCGGGTCTCGCCGCCGAGGATGCCCACGAGCTCCTCGTTGACGATCTTGACGACCTGCTGCGCGGGGTTCAGCGCCTGGGAGACCTCGACGCCGCGCGCCCGCTCCTTGACGCTGGCGATGAAGGCGCGGACGACCGGGAGCGCGACGTCCGCTTCGAGCAGGGCGATACGGATCTCGCGAGCCGTGGCGTCGATGTCCGCCTCGGACAAGCGGCCCTTGCCCCTGAGGTTCTTGAAAGTCGCGGCAAGGCGGTCGGAGAGAGTATCGAACACGGCGCTCGTCGGTCCTCAGGGTCGGGGGCAAAGTGGATTCGGTACCCCAGGGTATCCGGCCCGGCAGGAACGACGCCCCCTGCCCGGGAATTCCCGGCGCGGGCCCGCCGCGGCGTTCTCAGGCCCGCAGCGCGGCCTCCACCGCACCGGCCACTTCGCGCGCCCGTTCCCCGGGCAGCGGCCTGCCGTCCGGGCCGGTGACGTAGAAGGCGTCGACCGCGTTGGCGCCCAGGGTCGACACATGCGCGCTGCGCACCCGTACCCCGTGTCCCTCCAGCGCCCGGCCGATCCGGTGCAGCAGGCCCGGGGCGTCCTGGGCGCGCACTTCGATCACCGTCGCCCGCCGGGAACCGGCCTTCGCGACGGTCACCCTGGGCGGCGGGGCCTGGAGGCCGCGGCGGCGCCGTGCGGCGGCCTCGTGTTCGGCGAGCCGGGCCGGGATGTCCAGGGCCCCGTCCAGCGCGCGGACCAGATCGGCGCGGAGCCGGTCGGCCCGCGGCAGCGGACCGTACGCGGCCGCCACCCGCCAGCTGAGCAGCAGCACGTCCGCGGGGCCGTCCGGCCCGGCGGGGAGTTCCACGGCGCGCAGTTCGGCGGAGCGCACGGTGAGACGGTGCAGGGCCAGGACGCCCGCCGCCGCGGGCAGCACCCCGGGCCGGTCGGGCAGCGCGATGTGGAGCTCGACGCCGACGGGCTCCGGACCGCCGTCCGGCCCGCCGGGTTCGGTACGGGTGCGCGAAGCGTCGGCGGGTTCGGTACGGGTGCGCGGAGCCTCGGCCGGTCCGGGGCCGGGGCGCGAAGCCTCGGCCGATCCGGGGCCGGGGCGCAGGGTGAGGACCGGGCCGCCGGTGCGCAGGGCCTCACGCGCGAGGCGTTCCTGTCCGGCGCTGGGAGCGGCCGGTTCCGGTTCCTTTGGGACGCGCCCTGCGAGCACGGCGGCGACGCGTCCCACCAGGTCGGCGACGAGCGCGGCGCGCCAGGCGGACCAGGCGGCGGGCCCGGTGGCGAGGGCGTCGGCCTCGGTGAGCGCGTGCAGCAGCTCCAGGGTCACGGGGCTGCCGACCGCGTCGGCGACGAGCCGGACGGTCGCCGGGTCGTCCAGGTCGCGCCGGGTGGCGGTCTCGATGAGGAGCAGGTGGTGGCGGACGAGGGTGGCGACGAGGTCCGCGTCGTGCCGGTCGAAGCCGATCCGGGCGGCCGTGTCCCGGGCGATGGCCGCGCCGGTCACGGCGTGGCCGCCGGGGCCGGGCCGTCCCTTGCCGATGTCGTGGAGGAGGGCCGCGACCAGAAGGAGGTCGGGGCGGTGGACGCGGCGGGTGAGGGCCGAGGCGCGTACGGCGGTCTCGACGAGATGGCGGTCGACGGTCCAGGTGTGGACGGGGTTGCGCTGGGGACGGCAGTGAACGTGCTCCCAGGCCGGGAGATACCGGGTGATCAGCCCTTCGGCCTCCAGCGCCTCCCAGGCCCCGACGGTGGCCGCGCCCGCGCCGAGCAGGGTGACGAGCTGCTCGCGGGCCTCCGCGGGCCAGGGCACCGGCAGCGGCGGCCCGGCGGCGGCGAGTGCGCGTACGGCGTGGCGGGAGAGCGGCAGGCCGGACTGGGCGGCCGCCGCGGCGGCGCGCAGCGGGAGCACCGGATCGTGCCCGGGGCGTGCGGTGCGGGCGAGGACCGCCTCGCCGTCGGCCTCGACGACACCCTCGGCGAGCGGGGTACGGGGCGCGCCGAAGGCCCGGCCGCCGCCCGGCACGGTGCGCGGCCGGGGCCGGGGCCGCGCGGACCGTGCGCGCAGCACCCTGCCGACCTCGCGCCAGGTGACGTCGGCGGCGTACGAGACGGTGCGGGCGGCCCCGTAGACCTGGCGGAGCAGGGCGTCCGCGCCGGGCAGGCCGAGTGCGGCGGCGACCTGGTCCTGTTCCTGGAGGGCGAGCCGGTCGGTGGCGCGGCCGGTGGTGAGGTGGAGGGCGTCGCGGGCGTCGAGCAGGACGCGGCGCGCGGCGCCGAGGCCCTCGCGGGGGGCATCGGCGATCCAGGAGGCGGCGACGGCGCGCAGCACGGTGGCGTCCCTCAGCCCTCCGTGGGCCTCCTTGAGGTCGGGTTCGAGGAGGAAGCGCAGTTCGCCCCGGCGTTCGGCGCGTTCGCGGCAGAGCGCGTCGAGGGCGGGCAGCCGTCCGGGCGCCTGGTCGCGCCAGTCGGCGAGGACCGCGGTGCGCAGCGCGGCGACGAGCGCGGTGTCCCCGGCGACGGGCCGGGCGTCGAGCAGCCCGAGCTGGACCCTGAGGTCGGCCCCGGCCGCCCGGCGGGCTTCGGCGGGGGTGCGGACGGAGTGGTCGAGGGCGATGCCCAGGTCCCAGACCGGGTACCAGAGGTGGTCGGCGAGGGCGGCGACGGCGGCGGGCGCGGCCGTGCCGTCGTGCAGGAGCAGCAGGTCGAGGTCGCTGCGCGGGGAGAGCTCGCCGCGTCCGTAGCCGCCGACGGCGACGAGGGCGCCGTGGACGCCGGTCCGTGCGGTGGCGGCGGCGAACAGGCCGGTGAGCCAGTCGTCGGTGAGGGCGGCGAGGGCGGCGCGGCGCGGTGGCCCGGCCTGCGCCGTCCCCTGGAGGAGGCGCAGCCGGGCCGCCGGGTACCCGCCGGGCTCCGGGGCCGTCGGTCCGGTGGTCGTACCGGTGTTCGTCACCCGGCTGCCCTTCGTCTCGGGGGAATCGGCCGCGGCCGATCGGGGGGGCGGTCAGAGGGCGTCCGGGCCGCGTTCGCCCGTGCGGACCCGGACCGCGGTGTCGACCGGCACGCTCCAGACCTTGCCGTCGCCGATCTTTCCGGTGCGGGCGGCCCGCACGACGACGTCGATGAGCTGTTCGGCGTCCGCGTCCTCGACCAGGACCTCGACGCGGATCTTGGGGACGAGGTCGACGGTGTACTCGGCGCCCCGGTAGACCTCGGTGTGGCCGCGCTGGCGGCCGTATCCGCTTGCCTCGGTGACCGTGAGGCCCTGGACGCCGAAGGCCTGGAGGGCTTCCTTGATCTCGTCGAGCCGGTGGGGCTTCACGACCGCGGTGATGAGTTTCATGCGTCCACCTTCTTCGTCTTCGCTGCTGCCGTGGTGCCGGGGGCGGACTCCGTGGCGCGCGGGGCGCTGCCGCCGCCTCCCGCTCCGCTGAAGTCGTACGCGGTCTCGGCGTGTTCGGTCCGGTCGATGCCGGAGACCTCGTCGTCCTCGGTGACCCTCATGCCGACCGTCCGGTCCAGCAGGAAGGCCAGGGCCGCGGAGACGGCCAGGGAGTACGCGAGGACGGCGAGGACGCCGACGGTCTGCTTGCCGAGCTGGCCGAGGCCGCCCCCGTAGAACAGGCCCCTGGCCTCGGACTGGACGCCGCCGGTGGCGAAGAGGCCGACGAGCAGGGAGCCCGCGATGCCGCCGACCAGGTGGACACCGACCACGTCCAGCGAGTCGTCGTAGCCGAACCGGTACTTCAGGCCGACGGCCATGGCGCAGAGCACCCCGGCGATCGCACCGACCGCGATCGCGCCGAGCGGGCTGACCGCGCCGCCGGACGGGGTGATCGCGACGAGTCCGGCGACCGCCCCGGAGGCCGCGCCGAGGGTGGTGAAGGAGCCGTGGCGGAGCTTTTCGTAGCCGAGCCAGGCGAGCATCGCGGCGCCGGTGGCGACCTGGGTGTTGACGAACATCACCGCGCCGACGCCGTCGTCGTTGCCGAGCCAGGACCCGGCGTTGAAGCCGAACCAGCCGAACCAGAGCAGTCCGGCCCCGAGCATGACGAGAGGGAGGCTGTGCGGGCGCATCGGGTCCTTCCTGAAGCCGGCGCGCTTGCCGATGACCAGGATGACGCCGAGCGCCGCGGCCCCCGCGTTGATGTGGACGGCCGTTCCGCCCGCGAAGTCGATCACGCCCTTCTCGTACAGCCAGCCGCCCGCGCCCCAGACCCAGTGCGCGACCGGGAAGTACACGACGGTGACCCAGAGCGTGATGAACAGGGCCCAGGAGGTGAATTTCACCCGGTCGGCGAGGGCTCCGCTGATCAGGGCCGGGGTGAGTACGGCGAACATCAGCTGGAAGACGGCGAAGACGTAGACCGGGATGGTGTAGCCGTCCCAGAGCTGGGTGACGCCGATGCCGCTGAGCCCGAGGTAGTCGGAGCTCCAGCCGACGACGGAGCCGATGTCGGTGCCGAAGGCGAGGCCGAATCCGTACAGCACCCACAGGACCGTGACGATCCCGAGGCTGATGAAGCTCATCATCAGCATGTTGAGGGTGCTCTTGACCCGGACCATTCCGCCGTAGAAGAAGGCCAGGGCGGGGGTCATGAGCATCACCAGGGCGGAGCAGATCAGCATGAACCCGGTGTTGGCGGCGGACAGGGCGGGAGTGTCCGCGGCAAGCGTCGTGATGCCTGGGGGCATCGGCGTCTCCTCGTCGTCGAAGCGGCCGCGTGCGGGCGGTGGGGAGAGGCACCACGTGCGGGACCACTGGGGAAGGGGGCGGGGTGGTTGATGGCCACGAGATTCGCCCAGCGCGGTTTCCACCGATGCCGCCCGGTGTTTCGCGGCGGTGACGAAGAGGTCCGGTGTGTTACGCGGTCATGAACCGGCAGTTGACAGGAGCCCCGAGGGGTACGGAGACGCGAACCGGCCACGTCGGCCACCCGCTGACCTGGCAATGGGGGGAGCCGAAGTCGGTCGGTACGGGGTGGCCGACGTGGCCGGGGTCGGGGGTGCCGTTCAGACCGCTTCCGCGGTCTCCGGCAGCTGTTCGGTGAGGAGGTCGGTGAGTCTGGCGACCTCGGGGATGTCCCCGAAGTCCCGGGCGGCGGTGTCGACGGTCTTGCGCAGGCGGGTGTTGACCCGCTCGGAGCGGACCTTCCGGGCGACCCGAAGGGCCCGCTCGGCCAGGACGGTGGACTGCTCGGGCTCACGCTTGAGGAGGTGGACGGTGGCCAGACCGATCAGATTGAGCGCGTACGACCGCTGATGCTCCTCGTCCTCGCCGAAGAGCTGGACGGCCTTCTCCATCAGGGGTTCGGCGAGCGAGGCGTACGTCGGACTGCGGCCCGCCACATAGGCGAGGTCCCGGTAGGAGTGGGAGTTCTCCCCGTTGAGCTCGGCCTCCGAGAAGAAGCGGATCCAGTCGGGCTCGGGTTCACCGTCGAGGCCGACGTCGAGGAAGGTGTCCTCGGCCATCCGGACGGCCCGCCTGCACTTGCTGGGCTGGCCCATGTTGGCGTACGCGCGTGCCTCCATCGCATACAGCATGGCCTGGGTACGCGGGGTGGCGCAGTCCCGGCTGCCGTACTGCGCGAGGTGGATCAGTTCGAGGGCGTCCTCGGGCCGCCCGAGGTGGATCATCTGGCGGCTCATGCTGGAGAGGATGTACGAGCCCAGCGGCTTGTCACCGGCCTCCTTGGAGGCGTGGAGCGCGAGCACGAAGTACTTCTGGGCAGTGGGCTGGAGGCCCACGTCGTAGCTCATCCAGCCCGCCAGCTCGGCCAGCTCCGCGGCGCACCGGAAGAGCCGCTTGGCGGTGGCCTCCGGCTGCTGTTCCTGGAGCAGGTCGGTGACCTCGTGGAGCTGTCCGACGACGGCCTTGCGGCGCAGCCCGCCGCCGCACTGCGCGTCCCACTGGCGGAACATCGCGGTGGTGGACTCCAGCAGATCGAGCTCGGGGCCGGAGAGCCGGGACGGGCGGTGGGACGGCGCCGGCTCCGGCTCGGCGGGGACGGGGGCGGAGACGGGCACCAGCCAGCGCTGCATGGGCTCGATCAGCGTGGGCCCGGCGGCCAGGGTGAGCGAGGAGCCCAGGAACCCGCGCCGGGCGAGCATCAGGTCGCTGCGGGAGAACTCGCTGAGCAGGGCGACGGTCTGCGGGCCCGCCCAGGGCAGGTCGACACCGGCGACCGAGGGCGACCGGTGCGCGGAGCGCAGCCCCAGGTCCTCGACGGCGACGACGGAGCCGAAACGCTCCGAGAAGAGCTCGGAGAGAATGCGCGGGATCGGCTCGCGCGGCTGCTCCCCGTCGAGCCAGCGCCGCACCCGGGAGGTATCGGTGCTGATGTGGTGGGCGCCCATCTGGCGTGCCCGGCGGTTGACCTGGCGGGCCAGCTCGCCCTTGGACCAGCCGCTGCGCACGAACCACGAACTCAGTTGCGCGTTGGGGCGCTTTCCGGCATTCGAACCGCCTGCGCCGCTGCCACTCACTGGAACGCCCCCATCCCGCTGAATACCTGTCGCGCGAACCACTACCAGAAAGCCCCGATCCGTTGGCGTCCTTACGGAGGAAATGCGCCATCGAACAGGAAATCGGGTTGCCTCCGGCATACCCGTGGGCGCACATACTTCCACGGTTCGCGTACCGACGGTAATCCTACGATCACCCCTGGGCGAGAGGGAGGGGGGAATCGCCACCATTCGCCACCCCTTCGAATGAACGCCACCCCCCTCGGGCGCGATTCACTTGACGCACACGTTCACCAGAGAGCGCAGTGATGCGGGCCGGGGCGCGAAAAGAATCGCGCGCCCCCGAATACCACCGGCGCACTGCGGGTTGACGG
The DNA here is from genome assembly GCF_042883525.1 of Streptomyces sp. NPDC058195. NCBI lineage: Bacteria > Bacillati > Actinomycetota > Actinomycetes > Kitasatosporales > Streptomycetaceae > Streptomyces > Streptomyces sp. NPDC058195. Next base: position 93,901 of record NZ_JBHVVM010000012.1, on the reverse strand, counting down.
CGACGGCGCGGCGTCATGGTGTCCCGGCCGTGTCGTAACCACCGGCGAGTCGGACCCGTTGGAGGGGGTATGGGCTTCACGATCGGCGGCATCCGCGAGATCCGCACCGGCTCACGGCGTCGCGGCCGTGCCGCCGAGTGCACGGCACTGGCCGAGTACACCGGGCTGTGGGGCTGGGCCGTCGCGCCGGGGGCGCGGGCCGCGGCGGGCCGCTGCTCGTGCGGGGAGGCCGACTGCCCCTCCCCCGGTGCCCATCCGCTGGACTTCGCCCCCGAGGTCCCCGCCGGTGCCACGCTCGACACGGCGGCGGAGGCGTGGGCCCGGGTGCCGGGCGCCGCGATGCTGCTCCCGGTGGGCCGTACGTTCGATGTGCTCGATGTCTCCGAGGCGGCCGGGCGCCGGGCCCTGGCGCGGATGGAGCGGATGGGGCTCCCGCTCGGCCCGGTCGCGGTGACCCCGGCCGGACGGGCGCAGTTCTTCGTGGCTCCCGGGGCCGCCGCCGAGCTCCCGCAGCTGCTCTACCGGATGGGCTGGGACGACGCGGGGCTGGACTTGAAGGCGCTGGGGCCCGGCTGCCACATCACCGCCCCGCCCTCCGACCAGGGCGGCCTGGGCCCGGTCCGCTGGCTGCGCCCTCCCGTACTGGACACGGCAGCCGCTCCGCCACAGGCGCGCCTGCTGCTGGGCACGCTGGCGTACAGCTGCCATCGCGCGCCGTTGTGCGGCTGAGTCCACGGGGCCCGGGAAAGCCCGTCACGCCGAGAGCCCGATCGCTGCGGTGGCAGGCGGTCGGGCTCTCGGCGTGACGGGGAGGGGTCAGTCGCCGATCAGGGCGTCGACGAACGCCTCCGGCTCGAAGGGGGCCAGGTCGTCCGGGCCCTCACCGAGGCCGACCAGCTTGACCGGTACGCCCAGCTCGCGCTGGACGGCGACGACGATGCCGCCCTTGGCGGTGCCGTCCAGCTTGGTGAGCACGATGCCGGTGATGTCCACGACCTCGGCGAACACCCGGGCCTGCACCAGGCCGTTCTGCCCGGTCGTGGCGTCGAGGACGAGCAGGATCTCGTCGAGCGGACCGTGCTTCTCGACGACCCGCTTGACCTTGCCGAGCTCGTCCATGAGGCCGGTCTTGGTGTGCAGCCGCCCGGCGGTGTCGACGAGCACCACATCGGCGCCCTCGGCGATGCCCTCCTTGACCGCGTCGAAGGCGATCGAGGCGGGGTCGCCGCCCTCGGGGCCACGTACGGTACGGGCCCCGACGCGCTCGCCCCAGGTCTGGAGCTGGTCGGCGGCGGCGGCCCGGAAGGTGTCCGCCGCGCCGAGCACGACGCTGCGGCCGTCGGCGACCAGCACCCGGGCCAGCTTGCCGGTGGTGGTGGTCTTGCCGGTGCCGTTGACGCCGACGACCATCACGACGCCGGGGGTGTCGAGACCGCCCTCCGTCTTGACCTCGCGGTCGAAGTCGGTGCCGACCAGGGTGAGGAGCTCCTCGCGCAGCAGCGCGCGCAGCCCTTCGGGGGTACGGGTGCCGAGCACCCGGACACGCTCGCGGAGCCGTTCCACCAGCTCCTGGGTGGGGGTGACCCCGACATCGGCGGTGAGGAGGGTGTCCTCGATCTCCTCCCAGGTGTCCTCGTCGAGGTTGTCCCGGGACAGGAGCGTGAGCAGTCCCTTGCCGAGGGAGTTCTGCGAACGGGCGAGCCGGGCGCGCAGCCGCACCAGGCGGCCCGCGGTGGGCTCGGGCACCTCGATGGCCGGGGCGGCGGGCGCCTCCGGCCCGACGGCCTCGGGTGCCTCCTCGGCGGGGGCCTCGGCCTCGGGCGGGCCGACCTCCTCGATGGTGCGGCGCGGTTCCTCGCGCGGCGTCTCGGCTTCCTCGCCGACATGGGGCTCGGCGGGAGGAGTGATGGTCGGCGTGCTCGACGGTGCCGGGGGCAGCTGCTTCTTCTTGCGGCCGCTGACCACGAGCCCGCTGATCACGCCGACCGCGACCAGGGCGATGACTACAGCAAGGATGACGAATTCCATAACCCACCCAGTATCAGTCACGCCCGGCCGAGGGGACCGCCCCGAAGGATCCCCCGTGCATCCCCTTGATCGTTATGCACCCTTTGGGAGGAAAGGTACGATCCTGCCCGTGGAGACCCGTGGCCTGGAGCCCGTCCCCGACAGCGAACGCACCGGCCGGGTCCGGACTCTCTTTCCGACCTGGGTCGGCGCGAACCTGACCGTGCTCCTGCTCACCATCGGCGCGGGACTCGTCGTCCTCAACGGGCTGAGCCTCTGGCAGGTGCTGGTGGTCGCGGCGCTGGCCTCGGTCCTCGGCTTCGGGCTGGTCGGCCTGGTCTCGGTCGCGGGCAGCCGGGGCGGCGCGCCCGGCATGGCACTGTCCCGGGCGGTCTTCGGGCAGCGCGGCAACCTGCTGCCCGGTGCGCTGACCTGGGTGGCGCGCTGGGGCTGGGAGACGGTGAACGCGGTCACCGGCACGTACGCGGCACTGGCGGTACTGGACCGGCTCCTCGGCGTCCCGGGCGGCCGGCACACCACTCTGGCAGTCCTGCTCGTCTTCGTGGGGTGCAGCTGGCTGGTGTCGGGGCTGGGCATCGGGGCGCTGCGGGTGTGCTGCACCTGGTCGGCGTACCTCTTCGGCGGCGTCAGCGTGCTCGTGCTGATCCATCTGGCCGGGGCCACCGACTGGCACGCCGCGCTGGCCCGGCCCTCCGGTCCGGCGGCGATGGTGGTCGCCGGGGTCGGCACGCTGGCGGCGGGCGGGATCAGCTGGGCCCCGTCGAGTCCGGACTTCGCCCGCTACCTGCCCCGCACGGCCTCCGGCTGGGCGATGACCGGGGCGACCGTGGGAGGTGCCGCGCTGGTCTATCTGCCGATGGTGCTGATGGGGGCGGTGATGGCGGTCGCCGAGCCGGGCCTGGCCGCCGCCCGCGATCCGGTGGCGTTCATCGGCCCGCTGCTGCCGGGCTGGCTCGCGGTGCCGTATCTGCTGTTCATCGTGGCCGGAATGGTGCTGATCAACGCGATGTCGCTCTACTCGGCCGGCTTCACCGCGCAGACCCTGGGCTTGCGGATCCCGCGCGCCTGGGCGGTCGGTGTGAACGCCGTGATCAGCCTCCTCCTGGGCGCCTGGCTGATGTTCACGGCGGCCGGTTTCCTGGATTCCTTCGTCTCCTTCCTGACGCTGCTCGCCGTGACGTTCTCCGCGTGGATCGGGGTGTTCGCCGTGGACCTGCTGCGGGGGCGGGTGTACGACCCGGCGGCCCTTCTGGACACCACACCGGGCAGCGCCTACTGGTACACCCGGGGCTTCGCCGTACCGGCCGTGGCCGCCTGGGCCGCGGGCCTGGTGACCGGACTGCTGCTCACCCGTGTGCGGTGGTTCAGCGGGCCGCTCGCCACCACCTGGGCAGGCCACCAGGGCCTCGGCTGGGCCGCCGCGATCGCGGTCTCCGCCGCGCTGTACGCCGCGCTGCCGCGTCCCGCCGGGTGCCCCCGCGCTGACGGCGGAGGGGCCGGGGGCACACCCCTACCCTTCTGACGCTGCGTCAGCTACTCTCCCGCTCGCCGCGCCCGCCGCGCCCGCCGACGATGGGGACACGTCTCATGGCCTTCACAGTGGTCCGGTTCAATCTCGTCGATCCCGACGCCACCCCCGAGCCGCTTTCGGCCCGCTACCGGGCCGCGCTGGAGATGGCCGCGTACGCCGACGGCCACGGCATCGACACCGTCCAGACCGAGGAGCACCACGGCACCGCCAATTCCTGGCTGCCCTCCCCCTTCACCTTCGCGGGCGCTGTCTTCGGCGCCACCCGCCGGATCGCGGTCACCGTCTCGGCGATCATCGGCCCGCTGCACGATCCGCTGCGGCTGGCCGAGGACATCGCGGTGCTGGACCTGCTGAGCGCCGGGCGGCTGGTGACGGTGGCGGGGATCGGCTACCGGCCCGAGGAGTACGAGCAGGCGGGCGTCGAGTGGGGCAGGCGCGGCAGGCTCCAGGACGAGCTGCTGGAGACGCTGCTCCAGGCATGGACCGGTGAGCCGTTCCCGTACCGGGGCCGGACGGTGCGCGTGACGCCGCGCCCGTACACCCAGCCGCACCCGCTGCTGCTGGTCGGCGGCAGTTCGCGGGCGGCGGCGCGGCGGGCGGCCCGCCTCGGGCTGCCGTTCTTCCCGAGCGCGCATCTGCCGGAGCTGGAGGCGTACTACCAGGAGCGGCGCGCGGCGTTCGGGACCGACGGCTTCTGCATGATGCCGTCCGCCCGGACACCGCTGCTGCACGTGTCCGAGGACCCCGACCGGACCTGGGCGCTGTACGGCGAGCACTTCCTGCACGAGGCACGCACCTACGCCTCCTGGCAGTCCAAGGACATCCGCTCCGCCGTGCGTTCGGCGGCGACGACGGTGGCGGAGCTGCGGGCCGAGGAGGTCTACCAGGTCCTCACCCCCGAGGAGTGCGCCGCGGCGGCCGGGGAGCTGGAGAGCATGGTGCTGCATCCGCTGTGCGGCGGGATGCCGGTCGAGGAGGGATGGCGCAGTCTGCGGCTGTTCTGCGCGGCGCTCGGGCACTGAGGAAGCGGGGTGCCCGAACGCGCCGTTCAGCCCATCTCCTCCAGCGCCTTGCCCTTGGTCTCCCTGACGAAGGTGAGCACGAAGGGGATCGAGAGCGCGGCGAAGCAGGCGTAGATGACGTAGGTGGCCGAGAGGTTCCATTCGGCCAGGCTCGGGAAACTCGCGGTGATCGCCCAGTTGGCGAGCCACTGGGCGGAGGCGGCGACGCCGAGCGCGGCGGCGCGGATCCGGTTGGGGAACATCTCGCCGAGGAAGACCCAGACGATGACGCCCCACGACAGGGCGAAGAAGAGCACGAACACATGGGCCGCGACGAGCGCCACCGCGCCCTGGGGGCTGGGCAGTTTGCCGTCGACCAGATCGGCGGAGAAGGCCCACGCCTCGACGGCGAGGGCGATGGCCATGCCGGCGGAGCCCGTGAGGGCGAGCGGTTTGCGGCCCACCCGGTCGACCAGGACCATCGCGATGACGGTGCCGATGATGTTGATGATGGATGTGGTGAACGAGTAGAAGAAGGACTGGGTCGGGTCGATGCCGACGGACTGCCAGAGCGTCGCCGAGTAGTAGAACGCCACGTTGATGCCGACGAGTTGCTGGAAGACCGAGAGGCCGATGCCGATCCAGACGATCGGCAGGAAGCCGAGGCGCCCGCCGAGCAGGTCCTTGAAGGTGGATTTGTGCTCGCGGTGCATGGCGGCCTCGATCTCGGCCACCCGGGCGTCGAGGTCGGCCCCCTCGCCCTCGACCTCCGCGAGGATCTTGCGGGCCCGCTCCTTGCGGCCGACCGAGATCAGGAACCGCGGCGACTCGGGGATGGCGAAGGAGAGCAGCCCGTACAGGAGGGCCGGGACGACCATCACGCCGAGCATCCACTGCCAGGCTTCGAGGCCGCCGATCCGGCCGCGCTGGTCGCCGTCGGCGAGTTGCAGGATGCCGTAGTTGACCAGCTGGGAGATGGCGATGCCGATGACGATCGCCGCCTGCTGGAAGGAGCCGAGCCGCCCCCGGTACGCGGGCGGCGAGACCTCCGCGATGTACGCGGGGCCGATCACCGAGGCCATGCCGATGGCGAAGCCGCCGATGATGCGCCACATGGCCAGGTCCCAGAGCGCGAACGGCAGGGCCGAGCCGATGGCGCTGACGGTGAAGAGACCGGCGGCGATCCGCATGCAGAGGATGCGGCCGATGCGGTCGGCGATCCGCCCGGCGGTGGCCGCGCCGATCGCACAGCCGATCAGGGCGATGGCGATGACCTGGGCCAGGGTGCCGGAGCCGATGTCGTAGCGGCTGCGGATCGCCTCGACGGCGCCGTTGATGACCGAGCTGTCGTACCCGAACAGGAAGCCGCCCATGGCGGCGGCCGCGGTGATGAAGATGACATGGCCGAGGTGTTCGGGCTGGCTCGCTCCGGCCACCGGTCCCTGCGCTGTGCTGGTCACATGTGCTCCTGATGCCTCGCCGCGTCGTCAGGTGCGGTGGACACCCCTAGTGGCGCACACCTTCCCGGCCCCCACCACTCGAAGAGCGGCGGGGCGGGGCTCAGCGCAACCGCTGGCTGATCACCTTGGAGACGCCGTCGCCCTGCATTGATACGCCGTACAGCGCGTCCGCGACCTCCATCGTCCGCTTCTGATGCGTGATCACGATGAGCTGCGAGCTCTCCTGGAGCTCCTCCATGATCCGGATCAGCCGCTGGAGGTTGGTGTCGTCGAGCGCCGCCTCGACCTCGTCCATCACGTAGAAGGGGCTCGGCCGGGCCTTGAAGATGGAGACCAGCAGCGCCACCGCCGTGAGCGAGCGCTCGCCGCCGGACAGCAGCGAGAGCCGCTTGACCTTCTTGCCCGGGGGACGCGCCTCGACGTCCACCCCCGTCGCGAGCATGTTCTCCGGGTCGGTCAGGACGAGGCGGCCCTCACCGCCCGGGAAGAGCCGCGCGAAGACGCCCTCGAACTCACGGGCCGTGTCCCGGTACGCCTCGGTGAACACCTGCTCGACCCGCTCGTCGACCTCCTTGATGACCTGGACCAGATCGGCCCGGGTCTTCTTCAGGTCCGCCAGCTGCTCGGAGAGGAACTTGTGCCGCTCCTCCAGCGCCGAGAACTCCTCCAGGGCGAGCGGATTCACCTGTCCGAGTTGCTGGTACGCCCGTTCGGCCGCCTTCAGCCGCTTCTCCTGCTCGGCCCGGACGAACGGCTTCGGCAGGTTGCGCGGATGCTCCGGATCCTCCGGCAGCTCCTCGCCCGCCGCGGCCGGTGACGGCGGTACGAGCTGGTCGGGGCCGTACTCGGCGGTCAGCCCGGCGGGCTCGATGCCGAGCTCCTCCAGCGCCTTCGTCTCCAGCTGTTCGATCCGCAGCCGCTTCTCGGCACCGAGCACCTCACCGCGGTGGACGGAGTCGGTGAGCTTGTCCAGCTCGCCCTTGAGTTCGCGGCCCCGGCCGCGCTCCGCCGCCAGTTCCCCCTCCCGCTCCCCCTTCGCCGCCTCGGCCACGGCCCGCTCCCGCTCGGCCCGTACGACGGAGACCTCGACGTGGGCGAGCAGCTGGCGGGCACCGGAGGCCACGGCGGAGGCCACCTCCGCCTCATGGCGACGGCGGGCCCGGCGGTGCTCGGCGCGGGTCCGGGCCTCCCGTTCGGCGCGGGCGCCCCGGTCCAGGGAGTCCGCCCGGCCCGCGAGCGCCCTGACCCGCTCCTCGTGGGTGCGTGCCTGGAGACGGGCCTCCATCTCGGTCTGCCGGGCATTGGCACCGTCGGCGGCGAGCCGGTCCCGTACGGCGGTGTCCGGCTCCTCGGCGACGGGGGTCTCCTCGGCGACCAGCAGCCGCTCGGCCAGTTCCCCGGCCTCCTCGACCGCCCGGTCCAGGGCCTCCTGGGCGCGGGCGGCGGAGGCGGTCATCCGCTCGGCCTCGCCCGCCGCGCCCCGGGCCTGCCCGGCCAGCCGCCCCAGCTGCTGGGCGACCCCTGACTTCTCCCGCTCGGCGGCCCGGCGCCGCTCTCCCAGTTCCTCGACCAGCCCGGCGGCGGCCCGGCGCCGCTCCCCGGCGATCCGCTGCGCCCCGGCCGACTCGGCGCACCGCACGGCCAGGTCCTCCAGCTGGGCGGCGGCCTCGTCGACCGACGCCTGTACTTCGAGGAGGCTCGGCACACCGGCGGAGCCGCCGTGGGCGAAGCGGGACGAGAGGATGTCGCCCTCAACGGTCACGGCCGTCAGCTCCGGGTGTCCCGCGACGAGGTCCTCGGCGTCCTCCAGGGTGGCGACGACCACCATGTCCCGCACCAGCCCGCGTACCGCCTCCAGCAGTTCGGCGGGCCCGTTGACCAGGCCGGCCACGGCGGGCGGCCCCGCGTCGGGCCCCGCGCCCGCGGCGACAGCGGGGGACGCCGGCCGCGGCACCTCGGCACGCACCCCGCCCAGGAGCATTGCGGCCCGCCCCGCGTCCTGCTTGCGCAGCAGCCGGATGGCCTCCGCCGCCGTGGCCGGGTCCGTCGCCGCGATCGCGTCCGCCGCCGCGCCGAGCGCCGCCGCCACCGCGACCTCGTACCCCGGCGCCACGGTCAGGAGTTCCGCGGCCGGACCGAGCAGCCCGGCCGGGCGGTCCCGCGCCCCGAGCAGCGCGCCCGTGCCGTCCTTGCGGCGCAGCCCGAGGGCCAGCGCGTCGTGGCGGGCCGCGACCGCCGCCCGCTTCCGCTCCTCGGTGGTGGCCGTCTCGCGGGCCGCGGAGAGCGCGGCTTCCGCCTCCGCCAGCTCCCGCCGGGCGGCGTCGTGCCGCTCGCCGAGCTCCAGGTCCCCCGCGTCCAGGCCGTCCACCTCGGCCTTCAGCTGCTCGTACTCCTCCTGGGCGGCGACGGCCCGCTCCTGCGCCTCGTCCCGGGCGGAGGCCAGCCGGTCGATCTCGGCCTGGGCCGAAGCGGCCCGGCCGCGGGCCGCGTTGACCTGGCCGGTCAGCCGGGCAAGCCCCTCGCGGCGGTCCGCGATGGCCCGGGCGGCGTCCTTGAGCCGTCGTTCCTCGGCCGCCAACTCCCGCTCCAGCTCGGCGCGGTGGGTCGCGGTGTCCTCCAGGGCGTGCTCGGCGGCGGCGAGCGCGGCGGCCAGTTCCGCCTCCTGTTCGCGGATCCGGGCCGCCTCCCGCTCCATGTCCTCCGGGTCGCGGCCTCGCCGCTCCTCCTCCACGGGGGCGGAGGCGCTCATCACCCGGGCATCGGCCAGCGAGATCGTGCCGCGTACCCGCTCGGCCAGCTGGGAGAGCTCGTACCAGGTCTGCTGGGCCTGCTGGAGCCGCGGCGCGAGGCGCCGCACCTCCCCCTCCAGCTCCGCCTCGCGGCCGAGCGCCGCCCTGAGCTCCGCCTCGGCGGCCTCGCGGCGCTGCTTGAGCGCGGCTTCGTCGGCGATCTCGTCGCGCAGCGCGGTACGGAGTACGACCAGGTCGTCGGCGAGCAGCCGCAGTCTGGCGTCGCGCAGGTCGGCCTGGATGACGGCGGCCCGGCGCGCCACGGCGGCCTGTCGGCCGAGCGGTTTCAGCTGCCGCCGCAGTTCGTCGGTGAGGTCCTGGACGCGGGCGAGGTTGGCCCCCATCGCGTCCAGTTTCCGCAGCGCCTTCTCCTTGCGCTTGCGGTGCTTGAGGACGCCCGCGGCCTCCTCGATGAAGGCACGGCGGCCGGTCGGGTCCGCGTGGAGCACCGAGTCGAGCTGGCCCTGGCCGACGATGACGTGCATCTCGCGGCCGATGCCGGAGTCCGAGAGGAGTTCCTGGATGTCCAGGAGCCGGCAGGTGTCGCCATTGATCTGGTATTCGCTGCCGCCGTTGCGGAACATGATCCGGGTGATCGTCACCTCGGCGTACTCGATGGGCAGGGCCCCGTCGGAATTGTCGATGGTCAGCGATACCTCCGCCCTGCCGAGCGGAGGGCGCCCGGTGGTTCCGGCGAAGATCACGTCTTCCATCTTGCCGCCGCGCAGGGATTTGGCCCCCTGCTCCCCCATGACCCAGGAGAGCGCGTCCACCACATTGGATTTGCCGGATCCATTGGGACCGACGACACAGGTGATGCCGGGTTCGAACCGGAGTGTCGTGGCAGAGGCGAACGACTTGAAACCACGCAGGGTCAGGGCCTTGAGATGCACGCCGCCGGACTCTACCTTTCACTCTCGGTTTCACCGATGAAGGTGCAGGGCACATCAGACGTTAAGGCAAGGGGTACGCCGGGGGCGGGTGCCGTGCACCCTCGGGCGGATTGGCGCAGGGCGGGCCGGGCGGAAAAGAAAGAAGGGACGCCGAAGCGCCCCTTGGTAAAGCTCGCGCGGTGATACGCGCGATGGTTCTGGTGCAGCTGCGCATGACGGATCAACGACATGTCACGGAAGTGACAGATCAAGAGCAGTGATCTTCAGTGATCCGACGATGTTTCCGGCGACGATCCGGCTGATGAACTCCGACGGCTGACGCGTACGCACCCGACCGGCCCTGAGGGCCATCGGTCAGGTCAGCGCCGGCTCCGCCTGAGGTACGTCGATGTCGATGCTGTCGAGCAGCGACTCTTGGTGCTGGGCGGCGGCGGTCAGCGCGTCGTTCTCGTCCTGGATCCGTACGAGCTCGGATTCCAGGTCCTGGACGCGCTGCTGGAGCCGTCGCATCTCGGCGAGGAGTCGCGGGTCGGAACCGCCGACGTAACCGAGAAGCGCCTTTGCCATGATGGATGGTCCTCCACACTGAGTGACCGACCGATGCGGTGTGGGTCGTGAGGGAATCGCACCCGCGGTGCTCGGCAGTGCTCTGTCGTCACTGCTGTCCTGCTGCCGAACAGCTCCGCCAAACAGCTAAGGTGCGCGGGGATTTCAGAGTCTCACCAAAAAGTTTGACGGTCAACACGATCACGCCCGGCAGAGGCGGGCATACCGCGGTGCGCAGCCGAACGATCATGCGGCGCGTCTCTCCTGCGGGGCCCGGCGGGGCGTGGAGATCATCCCTATTGCGGAAGCCTGGCACGTTGGCCGAATCTTGGCAACCACCTGGACATTCCGCAGGTCATTTCATGTGTACGGGGATGAGCGGACCACCGGATAACCCCCCGCTCCGAATCGAACACGGACCGAACGCAAGGCGTTCCGCACCCCGGGACGAACCCGGGTTCAGCGAATGGCGAAGCCCTCATAACCACCGCGCGGGGTGTCCCATATCTCAGTGACCCCGTCCACACGTCCGGGTGTGTCGGCCGAGCGCAGCCACTCCAGCAGTCGCTCGCAGTTCTCCCGCCGTCCTTCGGCGACGACCTGCACCCGGCCGTCGTCGAGGTTGAGCGCGAAGCCGGTGAGGCCGCCGATCTCCAGCGCGTTCGCCCGGGTGAACCAGCGGAACCCGACCCGTTGCACGTGGCCGCGCACCCAGGCGGTGAGCCGTACGTCTTCGTTCATGGCCGAACGCTAACCGGCCGATCGTCCTCGGAGCACATCCCTCCGCATGTCCATGGCGTACAGTCCGCACCCAATGCACTCACCCGAACGGGTTAAGACCGGTGGCGCCGAAGCGGCGTCCGGACCGTCAGAAGGGCTCAGCAGATGGGACGCCATCGTCGCTCCGCCGTCACTCCGGCCACCGACGACCACGGAGCGGGGGACGCGGTCCCGCAGCGGAGCGGACACCGCGGAAAGCGGTCCGGGTCGCCCGTACGCACGGGAATGGTCAGTGTCTCCGCGGCGCTCGCGGTGGGGGCGGTGGCGATGAGCTCGGGGCTGATACCCGGCGGCGGCACCCTCACGGTCGGCGGCGCCGCCGCCGACCGGGTACGCGCCGACAGCTCCCCCGACACGCAGTCCCAGGGCAGCCGTGGTGCCACGGCCGACCGCGGCACCACGGCTGCCGACCGGGGCACCGGGCGGGCGGGCGGCCCGGCGCACAGCACGGCCCCGACGGGATCGCCCTCCGCCACCCCGTCCGCCCCGAAGGCGTCCGCCGACGCGCGGAAGAAGCCCGCTGCCCCGGCCCCGAAGGCGACCACGGCCCGGAGCACCGCCCCCACCGCCCCCAAGCGCTCCACGGCGCCGGGGACCACCGCCCCCACCGCCCGCGGCTCCGCCGTCACCCGCACCCAGGCCGCCGTGCTCACGCTGGTCAACCAGGAACGCGCGAAGGCCGGGTGCAGCCCGCTGACCGCCAGTTCCGCGCTCACCTCACTGGCCCAGGACTACAGCCAGGACATGGCCGCCCGCGGCTTCTTCGACCACACCGACCCCGACGGCCGCTCCCCCTGGGACCGTGCCTCGAAGGCCGGTGTCAAGGGCCTGGCCGCCGAGAACATAGCCCGCGGCCAGGCGGACGCGCAGGCCGTGATGACCGCCTGGATGAACAGCCCGGGGCACCGCGCCAACATCCTCAACTGCGACTACAAGACCTTCGGCCTCGGTGTCCACTTCGGCTCCGGCGGTCCCTGGTGGACCCAGGAGTTCGGCTTCTGAGACGTCCGCGGTCCCGCGGCACCGGGCAACCCGTCCCGGGGCGTGCCAGGGCCGTCGTCCGCGCCCTCGGCCCGGGGCGTCGACGGCCGCTCAGGCACCTGACCGTGCGGCGGCCATGGCGGCCATGAGGCGCTGGCGGACCTCGCCGCACGCATGCCGCACCCCGGCGCACCAGGTCGTCGCGCAGAGCCCCGGCCACCGCGTCCCGGCGAAGGAGCGGCCAGCAGAGGCGGCGCCCCCGGCGGGCCGGTCCCGCCCCACGGCGCGGCCAGCGGTCACCGCCGCACCGCGCCGTCCGGGCCACGGTCCGGTGACCGCTCAGGCGGCCGGGCGGGGCGGGCGCTGGCAGCGGGGGCAGTAGTAACTGGAGCGGTTCATCCAGGGGCGGCGGCGGATCGGCGTGCCGCAGCGGTGGCAGGGCTCGTCCTCGCGGCCGTAGGCGTCGAGGGAGCGGTCGAAGTAGCCGGACTCGCCGTTCACATTGACGTAGAGGCTGTCGAAGCTGGTGCCGCCCTGATCGAGTGCGGCGTTCATCACGTCGCGGACATGGCCGAGCAGTTCGGCCGACCTGGGGCGGGTGAGGGTCGCGGTCGGCCGGTCGTAGTGCAGCCTGCCGCGCCAGAGCGCCTCGTCCGCGTAGATGTTGCCGACGCCGCTGATCAGCGACTGGTCGAGCAGCGCACGCTTGATCGTGGTGCGGCGCAGCCGCAGGGCCGTGTGGAAGGCGGCTTCGTCGAACGCCGGGTCCAGGGGGTCGCGGGCGATGTGCGCGATGGTGTCCGGCAGCCCGTCGGGGGTGTTGTCGTGGAGCGAGAGCCCGCCGAAGGTCCGCTGGTCGACGAAGCGGAGCTCGGTGCCGAGGGCGTCGTCGAAACGGATGCGGACCCGCAGGTGCTTCTCGTCCGGCGCGTCCTCGGGCTGTACGAGCAGCTGGCCGCTCATACCGAGATGGCCCAGGAGCGAAGCGGCCGCGTCGTCCACCGGAATCCAGAGGTACTTGCCGCGCCGCATCGCCGTTCCGAAACGGACACCGGCGAGCCGGGCCGCGAAGTCCGCGCCGCCTCCCGGGTGGCGGCGGACCGCGCGCGGGTGCAGCACCTCGGCCCCGGCGACGGTGCGGCCGGTGACCCAGCGCTCAAGACCACGCCGTACGACTTCGACCTCGGGCAGCTCGGGCACGGTGACGCTCCTGAAGGGTGGAGGGGGCTGCTGACTGGTTTCGGACAGGAAGAAACCCCCGGTGCACCGGGCACCGGGGGTCGCCTCGTCTCAGGCGGGAGCCGCGTCCGTGGACGGCGGGTCGGCGGGGGTGTCGGTGCCCCCCGCGTCGGCGACGGGCTTCGCCGCCGTCTCCCGCTGTTCCGCGGCGGCGCTGATCTCGCGCCAGGCGGACTCCGCCGCCTGCTGCTCCGCTTCCTTCTTGCTACGGCCGGTGCCGGTGCCGTACGAGACACCACCGACGCGAGCAGCAGCAGTAAAGGTCTTCTCGTGGTCCGGGCCGGTCTCCGTGACGATGTACTCGGGGACTCCGAGGCTCTCGCCGGCGGTGAGCTCCTGGAGGCTGGTCTTCCAGTCCAGGCCGGCACCGAGGTTCGAGGACCTGTCGATCAGCGGGTCGAAGAGCCGGTGGACCAGCTCCGAGGCCGCACTGAGGCCCTGGTCGAGATAGACCGCGCCGATCACCGCTTCAAGGGTGTCGGCGAGGATGGACGCCTTGTCCCGGCCTCCCGTGCCCTCTTCACCCCGGCCGAGCCGGATGAAGGAGCCGAGTTCGAGGCCGCGGCCCACTTCCGCAAGCGCACGCGAGTTGACCACCGCGGCCCGCAACTTGGCCAGCTGGCCTTCGGGCAGGTCGGGGTGGGTGCGGTACAGCGTGTCCGTGACCACCAGGCCGAGCACCGAATCCCCGAGGAATTCGAGCCGCTCGTTGGTGGGCAGGCCGCCGTTCTCGTACGCGTACGAGCGATGGGTCAGCGCACGCACCAGAAGGGCGGTCTCGAGTCGATACCCGAGCCGCCCTTCCAGAAGCGTGTGGGACGAGGCTGTGTTGACGTTGTCTGCCTTCTTCTTGGCATGGGACAACTCAGACATCGGGCCTCTCACCAGCCGCTCAGACCTCGAGGACCTGGCGCTTGTTGTACGTGCCGCAGCTGGGGCACGCGATGTGCTGCAGCTTCGGCTCCTGGCAACGCTCGCACGAAACCAGGGTGGGGACCGCAGCCTTCCACTGCGACCGGCGGTGGCGCGTGTTGCTGCGCGACATCTTCCGCTTCGGAACAGCCACGGCTACTTCTCCTGCTTCTCGTCGACGCCCGCATCGGCGCCGCCCATGTTGTCCTTCTCGCCGTCCTGAACGGTCTCGGCGAGTCCCTGCAATGCCGCCCAACGGATGTCGACGGCATCGTGGTGATGACCGGGGTTCTCGTCCAGCCTGACTCCGCATTCGGAGCACAGACCGGCACAGGACTCCCGGCACACCGGCTGCATCGGCAGTGCGAGCACCACCGCATCACGCAGCACTGGTTCGAGGTCGAACAAGCCGTCCTCGATAAAGAGCCTGTCCTCGTCGTCCTCGGCGTCGTCGGCCGGTTCCGCCTTGGGGCGGCCCCGGTCATCGGCGTCAGGGTACGAGAACATCTCCTGGAAGTCCGCCACGACCTCAAGGCGCAGCGGCTCCAGACACCTTACGCACTCCCCCTCGGTCGATGCACGGGCGGTGCCTGTGACAAGCACCCCTTCCATGACCGATTCGAGACGGAGGTCCAGCTCCACGGGTGCGCCTTCCGGCACACCGATGACCCCGTCGATGCCGAGGACCGAGGGCGGACCGGGCGCGTCCACCGTGCGGGAGAGCCGCTGGAGGGCACCGGGACGCCGCCCCAGCTCGTGCGTGTCGAACACGAGGGGGTTTCGGTGGTCGAGGTGGCCGTTCAGGGCTTTTCCTGCTTTCACGATCATGTGCAGCGCACATCGAGGGGAGGGCCGACCGGCTTCAGATCCGAAGCGGGCAGCTGGGAGCGCGGAAATACGCGCGACCGAGGAGCCAGGATACTGGACGTGCCGCCCAGCGCCCAATCCGGACCCGGGCCGGACCACCGGTGCGTCCCCTTCCCGGATCGGGCCCGTCCTGTCGGCACACCGGTCCGCGCTCCGGTCCGCGCTCCGGTCAGCGCTCCTGCTCGTAGCGGCGGAGCTGGTCCAGGTCGATCATGCTGGTGTCGAAGAGGCTGGTCTCGTCGAGGGTGCTCCCGGCCTGCTCCGGCAGGCCCTGCTGGGGCTGTGCGGGCTGCTGCCAGCCGTCGTACCCCTGGACCGGCATCTGGGCCTGGCCCTGGTCGTAGCCCTGTTGCTGGTAGGCGGCGTACGGGTCCGGCTGCTGCTGATAGCCGTAGGCGTCCTGCTGGGGCGCCTGGGGCTGCTCCTGGTAGCCGTAGTTCTCCGCGTAGGACGGCTGGGCCGGGGCGGGGAACTGCTGCGCGGGCTGCTGGTGCACCGGCTGGGGCTCCGGGGTGGCGAGCCCGGCGAGCCCGGCCCAGTGGTCCTCGTCACTCACGCGCGCCTGGCCGCCCGCCGCGTCCTGCGCGGCCACGTGCGCGCCGAGGTCGTCGGTGGGAATCCTGCCGTGCAGCTTCTGCCTGCCGCGGCCGACCGCCTCCAGGGTCTTGGCCAGCACCGCCTCGAAGGCGCCGAGCTTGGTGTCGACGTACTCGTCGGCCCGGCGCTGGAGCGTGGCCGGGTCGGTGCTGCGCTCGGGGGCCTCGGCGAAGTCCGGGTCCTCGTAGCCCTGCTCGTCGAAGGGGGTGCCGCGGCCGAGGAGCTTCTCGCGGCCCCGGTCGACGGAGCCGATGGTCTTGGTGAGGACGACCTCGAAGTTGGCGAGCTTGCTGTCGACGTACTCGTCGGCCTCGGAGCGGACCTCGGCGGCCTCGCGGCGGGCCTCCTCCAGGATGCGGTCGGCCTCACCCTGGGACTGCCGGGCGATCTCGGTGCCAGCGATCAGCGAGGTGCGCTCGGAGCGGGCGGCCTCGATGATCCGCTCGGCCTCCTGGCGGGCCTGCTCGGCCAGCTGCTGCTGGCCGCCGATGAGCTCCTGGGCGTGGGCGAGCGAGCCGGGCAGGGCGTCGCGCACCTCTTCGAGCATCGCCAGCAGGTCGGCGCGGTTGACCACGCACGAAGCCGACATGGGCATCGACCGGGCGTTCCCGACGACTTCGACGATCTCGTCGAGCTTCTTCTGCACGTCCACCGTGTGCTCGCCACTCTCTACAGCCGATTGGAGACGGACGGGACGACTGTACGGCCAGTCGGCTCCCGTCCGACACCTGCTGACAGGCCGTCAGCTCACCGGTCCCGGGCGAGGCGTTCGGTGAGGGCTTCCTGGACCACCGGCGGGAGCAGGTGGGAGACGTCGCCGCCCCAGGTGGCGACCTCCTTGACCAGGGAGGACGAGAGGAAGCTGTAGGTGGGGTTGGTCGGCACGAAGAGCGTCTCGACACCGGACAGGCCGTTGTTCATCTGGGCCATCTGGAGTTCGTAGTCGAAGTCGCTGACGGCCCGCAGGCCCTTCACGATCGCCGGGATGTCGCGCTGCTTGCAGAAGTCGACCAGGAGGCCGTGGAACGCCTCGACCCGGACGTTGCCGAACTCCGCGGTGACCTGCTGGATCAGGTCGATCCGCTCGTCGACGGTGAACAGCCCCTTCTTGGACTGGTTGATCATCACCGCCACATGGACGACGTCGTACAGCTTCGAGGCACGGCCGATGATGTCGAGGTGCCCGTTGGTGATGGGGTCGAACGACCCCGGACAGACGGCGCGGCGCAATGTGATTCCCTCCCTCTCCGGTCCGGTCATCGTGCGTCTTCGCACGTAGAGGCGGCGCGACCGTACCAAAGCGTGCCTTCGCCGTAGCGCCGGGCCCGCAGGGGTTCGAACCCCTGCGGCCAGTCGAATTCTCCGCCTCTGGTGCTGCGTTCCACGGTGACGAGGGCATCGCCGGTGAGCCACCCCTGAGCACGGAGTGTGACCAGTATCTCGCCAAGATCGTCGTCGGTGACGGCGTACGGCGGGTCCAGGAAGACCACGTCGTACGGCCGGTCCGGCGCCGGACCCGTCACGATCTGTTCCGCTTTGCCGGTGCGGACCTCGGCACCGGGCAGGCCGAGGGTGCGGACGTTGTCGCGGACGGTCCGTACCGCCCTGGCGTCGGCCTCGACGAGCAGGGCGTGGGCCGCGCCCCGGGAGAGCGCCTCCAGGCCTACGGCCCCGGAGCCCGCGTACAGGTCGGCGATCCGGATGCCCTCCAGGGTGCCGAGCAGGGCTTCCCAGGTGGAGAAGAGGCCCTCGCGCGCCCGGTCGGAGGTGGGGCGGGTGCCGGTGCCGGGCGGCACGGCCAGGCGGCGTCCGCCGGCCGAGCCGGCGATCACGCGGGTCATGGGTGTCTGGTCCTCGGTTCGGGGGCGGCCCGCGGGGTGCCGCGGCGCGTGCCACCACGATATGGCGTGCCGGCCGGTCGGGCCCGCGCGCCCGTCCCGCCAGCCCGGCGGGCGGGTGCCGTCAGCCCTTGTCGAGGTACTGCTCGCGCTCCTTGTCCAGCAGGGCGTCCAGCGCGGTGCGCAGCTCGGGCAGCCCGGCCAGCTCCGGGTCGTCGGCGACGATCGCGACCGCCTCCTCGCGGGCGGCGGCGATGACCTCCTCGTCGTCGATGACGGCGAGCATCCGCAGCGAGGAGCGGACACCGGACTGGGCCTGGCCGAGGACATCGCCCTCGCGGCGCTGTTCGAGGTCGATCCGGGAGAGCTCGAAGCCGTCGAGCGTGGCGGCGACCGCGGAGAGCCGGGCGCGGGCCGGGGACGCCTCGTGGGCCTCGCTGACCAGCAGGCAGAGCCCAGGGGCGGAGCCGCGGCCGACCCGGCCGCGCAGCTGGTGCAGCTGGGAGACGCCGAAGCGGTCGGCGTCCATGATCACCATGGCGGTGGCGTTGGGGACGTTGACCCCGACCTCGATGACGGTGGTCGCGACCAGGACGTCGACCCCGCCCGCGGCGAAGCGGCGCATCACGTCGTCCTTGTCCTCCGGGTTCATCCTGCCGTGCAGGACCTCGACGCGGAGTCCGGCCAGCGGGCCCCTGGCGAGCTGTTCGGCGATCTCCAGCACGGCCAGCGGAGGGCGCTTCTCGCCCTCGTCCTCGGCGGCCTTCCTCGCCTTCTTCCCGGCCGCCTCGTCCTCGGCGTCGTCGCCGATACGGGGGCAGACCACGTACGCCTGGTGTCCGCCCTCGACCTCCTCGCGCACCCGCTCCCAGGCGCGGGCCAGGAAATGCGGCTTGTCCTTGGCGGGGACCACATGGCTGGCGATCGGTGAGCGGCCTGCCGGGAGCTGGTCCAGGACGGAGGTCTCCAGGTCACCGAAGACGGTCATGGCGACCGTACGGGGAATGGGGGTGGCCGTCATGACCAGCAGATGCGGCGGCTGCCTGCCCTTGGAGCGCAGGGCGTCGCGCTGCTCCACGCCGAAGCGGTGCTGCTCGTCGACGACGACCAGGCCCAGATCGTGGAACTTCACCTTGTCCTCGATCAGGGCATGGGTGCCGATCACGATCCCGGCCTCGCCGGTGACCAGGTCGAGCAGGGCCTGACGGCGGGCGGCGGCGCCCATCGAGCCGGTGAGCAGCACGACCTTCGTACCCTGCTCGTCTCCGCCGAGCATGCCGCCCTCGGCCAGCTCCCCCATCATCTCCGTGATGGACCGGTGGTGCTGCTGGGCGAGCACCTCGGTGGGCGCGAGCATGGCGGCCTGCCCGCCCGCGTCGACGACGCCGAGCATGGCGCGCAGCGCGACCATGGTCTTGCCGGAGCCGACCTCGCCCTGGAGCAGCCGGTGCATCGGGTGCTCGGTCGCGAGGTCGTCGAAGATCTCGCCGGAGACCTTCTGCTGCCCCTCGGTGAGGGTGAAGGGCAGCTTGGCGTCGAAGGCGTCGAGCAGCCCGCCCGGGACGGGCCTGCGGGGGACCGCCGGAAGCTGGGTGTCGGCGTATCTGCGGCGGGCCAGCGCGACCTGGAGGACGAAGGCCTCGTCCCACTTGAGCCGGTCCCTGGCCTGCGCGATGTCCGCCTTGGTCTGCGGGCGGTGCACCTTGAGCAGTGCCTCGGGCAGGGCGGTGAGGCCCCGGCCCTCGCGCAGCCCCGGCGGCAGCGGGTCGACGGCCTCCTGGGCGCTCGGCAGCACCGTGTCGACGGCCTTGGCGATCCGCCACGAGTCGAGCTGCTTGCAGGCGGGGTAGATCGGCAGCAGCCGCCCGGCGAAGGCGTCCACCGCCGCCCTGTCCCCGTCCCCGTCCCCGGAGCCCGCGCCGTCGGCGGGTTCGGCGACGAGCAGCTGGTACGTGGGGTGGGCCAGCTGCATCTTCCGGTTGAAGACGGAGACCTTGCCCGCGAACATCGCGCGGCTGCCGGGCAGCAGCTCCTTGTGCGGCTTGTGGACACCGTGCCCGAAGAAGACCAGCTGGAGGCGGCCGTGGCCGTCGGTGAGGGTCACTTCGAGGCGTCTGCCGCGGCCGTTGTTGAACGTCAGGACGCGGGCCTCGGCGACCTGGGCGACCACCGTCACGTGCTCGTCCAGCGGGAGATCGGACAGGGCCGTGAGCCGGCCGCGCTCCTCGTACCGCCGCGGGTAGTGATGGAGCAGGTCACCGACCGTGTGCAGGTCGAGGTGTTCGGCCATCACCTTGGCGGTGGCGCCGCCGAGCAGCTTCTTGAGGGGTTCGTCGAACGCAGACACGCGGTCCATTGCACACCACGTCACCGACAACTGTCCGGCGGCCACGACCCGGAACCCGCGAATCCCCTGGTGACCACCGTCACCGCACCGGCAGGTACGGCTCCCGCGCCTCCGGCTCGCGGACACCCACCGCCAGACCGGCGAGCTGACCGCCCACGCCTGTCCGGGCGGGCCGGGCGAGGCTCCGGAGTGCGAGGAGGCGCCCGGGTCCGTGGAGCGGGCGGCCGCGGTCTACGGGGAGGCCGGGGCGGCTTCACCGGGCTGACGGCCGGCTGTCTGGAGGCCGGCCTGGGCCGCCCGGACGCGGCCCGGGAGCGGGCCTGGCGGGTCCTGGAGAACCGCGGAGGCGGTGCTTGGACGAGGCTGGCGAGGAACGCCGCCGCGCGGAGGCCGGGGCCCCGCCGGGCCACGTGGGCCGCGCCTGAGCGCCGCCGGGCGGCCTCCGGCCAGAGAGCGGACGCGGTCCGGTGCCTGCGGCCCCGGTGCGCCGGGATGTCCCGGCACCGCGGAAGTCACGCGTGCCGGGTGTGACCGCCCGGCGGGCCCTGCGGCCTACTCGACGCCGATGAGCAGCGGGGCACCGCGGTGGCCGCCCCGGTAGACCATCGTGTCGACCGCCAGGTAGCCCTCGCGCACGTGCTCCTCCAGCTCGTCCGCGAGGCTGCCGGGGAGGTCCTCGCCCAGCACCAGGGTGACCAGTTCGCCGCCCGCCGACAGCATCCGGTCCAGTACGTCGCGGGCGGTCTGCGCCACGTCCTCGCCGATGACCGCGACGTCGCCGTCGATCAGGCCGAGTACGTCCCCGGCCTGGCAGATGCCCGCCATGGTCCAGGACTGCCGTTCGGCGACGGCGAGTTCGGCGTAGCGGGTGGCCCCGGCGGCGGCGGTCATCGCCACCACGTCCTCGTCGAAGCTGCGGCCGGGTTCGTGGACGGCGAGGGCCGCGATGCCCTGGACGGCGGCCCGGGTGGGGACGAGGGCGACCCGGACGCCCTCCGCGCGCGCCTGTTCGGCGGCCGCGGCGGCGGTGTGGCGCAGTTCGGCGTCGTTGGGCAGCAGGACCACCTCGCGGGCGTGCGCCCGGCGGATCGCGTCGACCAGTTCACCGCTGGCCGGGGGTTCGCCGGGGCGGGCCAGGACGGTCGTGGCCCCGGCCTCCTCGCACAGCCCGCGCAGCCCTTCGCCGGGGACGACCGCGACGACGGCGCGCTGCACGGGCTCGGTGTGGGGGTGCGCCCGGTCCGCGCCGAAGTGGGTGATCCGGATGCGGTACGGGCGTCCCGCCTCGACCCCGGCCTCCACGGCCGCGCCCGCGTCGTCGACGTGCACGTGGACGTTCCACAGCCCGTCGCCGCCCACCACCACGAGCGAGTCGCCGAGCCCGTCGAGCCGGGCGCGCAGCCGGTCCACCGCCTCGTCCGAGGCCTCCAGCAGGTAGATCACCTCGAAAGCGGGCCCGCCCCCCGCGCAGTCGTCCGGCACCGCGGCGCGTACCGGGAGGGCGGCCACCGTCCCTCGGGCCGGTGCGGGCGCCCGCCCTCCGAGCGCTTCGACGAGCGCCCCGAGCACCGCCACCAGTCCGCGCCCCCCGGCGTCCACGACACCGGCCCGGCCGAGGACGGCGAGCTGTCCGGGGGTGGCCTCCAGTGCGGTGCACGCCCCGTCGTACGCGGCGCGGGCGACCTCGGCGGGCCGGGCACCGTCCCCGGTGCGCGCGGCGGCGTCGGCGGCCGCGGCGGCCACCGTCAGCACGGTGCCCTCGACGGGGTGGGCGACCGCCTGCCGTGCCGAGGCGGCGGCGACCGCGAGGGCCCGGCGCAGACGGCCGGCGTCATGGCCGAGGGCCAGCTCACCGGCCATCCCGCGCAGCAGCTGGGCCAGGATCGTGCCGGAGTTGCCGCGGGCGCCGATCAGAGCGCCGTGCGCCATGGCCCGTACCGCGTCGGCGGTGACGGGGGCGGTCGCGCCGGTCTCGTGGGCGGCGAAGACGGCTTCGACGGCCTGGGCGGCGGATTCCAGGGTGAGATAGAGATTCGTACCGGTGTCGCCGTCGGCGACCGGGTACACGTTGATCGCGTCGATCGCCTCGCGCTCCCGGCCCAGCGCGTCCAGCGCCAGTGAGCACCAGGTACGCACCGCGACGGCGTCCATGTCGTCGGCGGTCTGCGGCACTGGTTGGCCCTCCTCTGGTGCGGCCGTGGGCGGCCGGCTGGATGGCAGCGTAGCCCCCGGTCACCGGAGCGGGCCGGGACAGGGGGCGGGAGGAGGCAGGTCGAACCCGTGGTAGTTTCGTTCTGTCGAAGCGGCCGTTGTATGCTGCTTCGGTTGCCCGATGAAAATCGGGCCATCCCTCCGGTACCGCCACTTCAGTCATCTGATTCCGGCGCGCCGGATTTCACTGTAAGTGCATCTGAAGTCTTTGGAGTGACCCGTGGCTGCCAACTGCGACGTCTGCGGCAAGGGGCCGGGCTTCGGCAACAACATTTCGCACTCGCACCGCCGTACGTCCCGTCGCTGGAACCCCAACATCCAGCGCGTGCGTGCCGTGGTCGGTCGGACGCCGAAGCGGCTCAACGTCTGCACCTCGTGCATCAAGGCCGGCAAGGTCGCGCGCTGACGTTCCCGTCGTAGCGCAGCCTTCCGGTTGCCCGAGAAGCCGGTCCACCTCGGTGGACCGGCTTTTTGCTGTCCTTTTCCGGGTCCGTTCAGCCGGTGCGGTGGCGCCAGCCGTGGTCGACCGGGCCAATCCCCGCGCCGAGCGGGAAGCCCGCCGCGATCGCCCCGGTGACGTAGTCCTTCGCGCTCCGTACCGCCGTGGGCACGTCCTGTCCCAGGGCCAGCCCGCAGGCGATCGCGGAGGCGAGGGTGCAGCCGGTGCCGTGGGTGTGGCGGTTGTCGTGCCGGGGGGCGGGCAGCCAGTGCTCCTCGGTGCCGTCGGTCAGCAGGTCGACGGGGTCGCCCGGCAGGTGCCCGCCCTTGACGACGACCCAGCGCGGGCCGTACGCGAGCAGGGCGTCGGCGGCCCGGCGCATTCCGGGCCCGTCCGTCACCCGGATTCCGGTGAGCTGCGCCACTTCGTCCAGGTTGGGAGTGGCGACGGTGGCGACCGGCAGCAGCTTCGTCCGTACGGAGTCGAGGGCCTCGGCGGCGAGCAGCGGGTCGCCGTGCTTGGAGACACCGACCGGGTCGACGACGGCCGGGGCGGCGGTAGCCGCGAGCAGTCCGGCCACCGTCTCCACCAGGAGGGCCGAGGCGAGCATTCCGGTCTTGACGGCCTGCACCCCGATGTCGTCCACCACGCTGCGGTACTGGGCGCGCACCGCCTCGGCCGGCAGCTCCCAGGCGCCCTGCACCCCCAGAGAGTTCTGGGCGGTGACGGCGGTCAGCACACTCATCCCGTGCACACCGTGGGCCAGCATCGTCTTCAGGTCGGCCTGGATGCCCGCACCGCCGCCGGAGTCTGATCCGGCGACGGTGAGCACACGGGCGGGTACGGCGGGGGATATCGGCATACGCCGCAATCTACTCGGCGTCCTCGATGTCCCCGAAGTGGTCCCAGCCCTTGCTGGTCCACGGCGCCCCGTCGACCGTGACCTGCGGCAGCACGGAGGGGTTGAGGACCTCGCCGATCACCTTCCAGCGGGCGGGCAGCTTCACGTCCGGCGGGAAGGTGGCGACGATCGCGTGGTCCTCGCCGCCGGTCAGCACCCACTGGAGCGGGTCGACGCCGACGGCCTGCCCGATGTCGGACATCTGCGAGGGGATGTCGATGAGACCGGAGCGCAGATCGATCCGGACCTTGCTGGCCTCGGCGATGTGCCCGAGGTCGGCGACGAGCCCGTCGCTCACGTCCGTCATGGCGGTGGCACCGAGCCCGGCGGCCGCGGGGCCCGCGTGGTACGGCGGTTCGGGGCGGCGGTGGGCCTCGACGAAGGCGCGGGGCGAGCGGAAGCCGCGGGAGAGGACCGCGTACCCGGCGGCGGACCAGCCGAGCCAGCCGGTGACGGCGACGACGTCGCCGGGCTGGGCCCCGGCCCGGGTGACCGGCTCGTGGTTGCGCAGGTCGCCCAGGGCGGTGATCGAGACGGTGATGGTGTCGCCCCGCACCACGTCGCCGCCGACCACGGCCGCGCCCGCGACCTGGCACTCGTCACGGATGCCGTCCATCAGCTCGCCGGCCCAGGTGACCGGGAGTTCGGCGGGGACGACCAGGCCGAGCAGCAGCGCGGTGGGCACCGCGCCCATGGCGGCGATGTCGGCGAGGTTCTGGGCGGCGGCCTTGCGGCCGACGTCGTACGCGGTCGACCAGTCGCGGCGGAAGTGCCGCCCCTCCAACAGGATGTCCGTACTGGCCACGACCCTGCGGTCGGGAGCGGTCACGACCGCGGCGTCGTCGCCGGGGCCGAGCCGTACCGCCGGAGTGGTGGTGAGCCGGGACGTGAGCTCCCTGATGAGCCCGAACTCCCCCAACTCGCCCACGGTTCCCTTCACCGAGTCTCACCTCTCATCTATCGCGCCGGACACTCGTCCGGGCTGCTTCGGCGGACGGGGTTTCGGGGTGTGGACCGGCCGCCGCCGCGGGGAGCAGTCCGCTCCGCCCGCTCTCGCCATCCCGTCTCCTTCCGGACCGCTGCGCTCGCGGTCGCGGGCCGTCCCTGCTGTCGGTAGTGTCAAGAGACACGTCAACCTGTGTCTGGTGCGCGCCACGCGGTGGGCGTCAACGGCCCCCGGGTCTCCCCGTGGCACGCGGTGACGCGATACCGTGGCGTCTCTTTCTCCCCCGCATGATCCTCGTGGCCGCCGTGGAGGTTCCGTGGTACAGGCGTACATCCTTATTCAGACCGAGGTAGGCAAGGCGTCGACCGTCGCCGAGACCATCTCCAGAGTTCCGGGAGTGATCCAGGCAGAGGACGTCACCGGCCCCTACGACGTCATCGTGCGCGCGAAGGCCGACACGGTCGACGAGCTGGGCCGCATGGTGGTCGCCAAAGTCCAGCAGGTGGAAGGCATCACCCGAACCCTGACCTGCCCGGTCGTGCATCTGTAGTCCCCGTCTACGCTGGGCCGGTGACCTCATCGCGCCGATCCCGCCACCCCGTGTTTCCCGGCCTGGCCGTGGCCGCTTCGCTGCTGGCCGCGGCGGGCTGTTCCTCGACGGACGCCACGGTGTCCATCACGGTTCCCACGCCCTCCGCGCAAGCCGCGGCGTACTGCCGTGCGCTGCACGAGGAGCTGCCGAGGACCGTTGCCGGACTCGACCGCGGTGACGCCGGACCGAAGTCCGAACTGACCGCCGAGTGGGGGGACGGTGAGATCGTACTGCGCTGCGGTGTCCCCCGGCCCGCGAAGATGGACGACCCCATGGCGAAGGCCACCGAGGCGAACGGCGTCAACTGGCTGCTGGAGCAGTCCGAGGACGCCGGCCCGCGGTTCACGACGACGTACCGCAAGGCGTATGTCGAGGTGACGCTCTCGGCGGCGTACGCCCATGACGCGAGCCCGCTGGCCGCGTTCGGCGCACCGGTCAGCAAGACGGTGCCCGGCCTCTAGGGCCTGTCCGGCCCGGCACGCCCCTGGGGTGTGCCGGGCCGGGAACGGCGGGACACACCCCCGACCGGGGTCAGCGCAGGCCGGTCGAACGGCGCAGCGCGGCCTGGATCAGCCGGTCCACCAGCTCCGGGTAGCTCACACCGCTCTCCTGCCACATCCGCGGATACATGGAGATCGGGGTGAATCCCGGCAGGGTGTTGATCTCGTTGATCACGAACGTGCCGTCCTCGGTGAGGAAGAAGTCGGCACGGACCAGCCCCTCGCAGGACGCGGCCTCGAAGGCCTCGATCGCCAGACGCTGGACCTCGGCCGTCTGTTCCCCGGTGAGCGGGGCGGGCACGAGACCGGGAGCCGCGTCGATGTACTTGGCCTCGAAGTCGTAGAACTCGTGCGAGGTCACCGGCGGGATCTCGGCGGGCACGCTGGCGCGCGGACCGTCCTCGAACTCCAGCACCCCGCACTCGATCTCGCGGCCCCGCAGCAGCGACTCGACCAGGAACTTGGGGTCGTGGCGGCGGGCCTCCTCGATCGCCTCGTCGAGGCCGGAGAGGTCGTCGACCTTGGTGATGCCGATGGACGAACCGGCCCGCGCGGGCTTGACGAAGAGCGGCCAGCCGTGTTCACCGGCGAAGTCCACGATGCGCTTGCGGGCACCGGAGGAGTCGTTGTCCCACTCCCGCGGGCGGACCACCAGGTACGGGCCGACCGGCAGCCCGAAGGAGGTGAAGACCCGCTTCATGTACTCCTTGTCCTGGCCCACGGCCGAGGCCAGCACCCCGGCCCCGACGTAGGGCACACCGGAGAGTTCCAGCAGTCCCTGGAGCGTGCCGTCCTCGCCGTACGGGCCGTGCAGTACGGGGAAGACGACGTCGACCTCGCCGAGCGCCTTGGGCACCGAGCCGGGCTCGGTGTACGTCACTTCGCGGCTGCCGGAGTTGGCGGAGAGCGCCACGACGCCGTCGGCGGAGTCGCTCAGCTGGTCCACGTCCGGCAGCTTCCGGTCCGTGATGGCCATGCGCGCGGGTTCGTCGGCGGTGAGCGCCCAGCGTCCGTCGGCCGTGATGCCGATCGGCAGGACGTCGTACCTGGTCCGGTCGATGGCGTTCAGGACGGCACCGGCCGTGACGACCGAGATTCCGTGTTCGGAACTGCGGCCGCCGAACACGACGGCCACGCGCGGCTTGCGGAGCTGCTGCTCCGGGCTCTGGGGGAGGTTCTCGCTGCTCATATCGCGTTGAGCGTACCTGCTGGTACTCCGCGCGTCAGCGTGCCGGGCCCGGCACGGAGCGGTGGCCGCGGGCGCTCACCGCTCCGGCCGGACCCGGCCCCTCTCAGCGCCTCTCGGCCTTGGCGCTGCGCGACATCAGCTCACCCAGCGCGACCATCGGCGGCTTGCCCTCGTGGACGATGCCGACGACCGTCTCGGTGATCGGCATGTCGACTCCGTGGCGCCGCGCCAGATCGAGCACCGACTGGCAGGACTTGACGCCCTCGGCGGTCTGCTTCGTGACGGCGATGGTCTCCTGGAGCGTCATGCCGCGGCCGAGATTGGTGCCGAAGGTGTGGTTGCGCGAGAGCGGCGAGGAGCAGGTCGCCACCAGGTCGCCCAGGCCCGCGAGTCCGGAGAAGGTCAGCGGGTCGGCGCCCATGGCGAGGCCGAGCCGGGTCGTCTCGGCGAGGCCCCGGGTGATGAGCGAGCCCTTGGCGTTGTCACCGAGCCCCATGCCGTCGGCGATGCCGACCGCCAGACCGATGACGTTCTTCACCGCGCCGCCGAGTTCGCAGCCGACCACGTCGGTGTTGGTGTACGGACGGAAGTAGGAGGTGTGGCAGGCGGCCTGGAGGCGCCGGGCCACGGCCTCGTCCTGGCAGGCGACGACGGCGGCCGCGGGGCGTCGTTCGGCGACCTCCCGGGCGAGGTTGGGGCCGGTGATGACGGCGATCCGGTCCGCGGAGACCCCGGCGACCTCCTCGATGACCTCGCTCATCCGCTTCGTGGTGCCGAGTTCGACCCCCTTCATCATCGAGACGAGCACGGTGTCGGGGGCGATGTGCCGGGACCACTCGGCGAGGTTGGCGCGCAGGGTCTGCGAGGGCACCACGAACACGACGAAGTCGGCGCCGTCCAGCGCCTCGACGGCGTCCGTGGTGGCCCGCACCGAGGCGGGGAGCTCGATCCCCGGCAGGTAGTCCGGGTTGGTACGGGTCGTGTTGACCGTCTCGGCGAGCCCGGCACGGCGGCCCCAGAGGGTGACCTCACAGCCTGCGTCGGCGAGCACCATGCCGAAGGCCGTACCCCAGGAACCTGTTCCGAAGACGGCGGCCTTCACGGGCTGGGTCACTTGTGTCCCTCTCCTTCGGCCCTGCGTCGCTGCTCCGCGCGGGCCTTGCGGTGGTC
Organism: Streptomyces sp. NPDC058195; assembly: GCF_042883525.1. Taxonomy (NCBI): domain Bacteria; kingdom Bacillati; phylum Actinomycetota; class Actinomycetes; order Kitasatosporales; family Streptomycetaceae; genus Streptomyces; species Streptomyces sp. NPDC058195. Next base: position 66,144 of record NZ_JBHVVM010000012.1, on the reverse strand, counting down.
GTAGGGGTGCTCGGGGGCCTTCTCGCCCCGCACGGTCTCCAGCTGTTCGGTGATCGCGGCCATGATGACCTCGGTCGCCTCGCGCAGGACCTCGGGCGTGGGCTCCTCACCGTAGAACCGGGAGAGGTCCACGGGCGGTCCTGCCTGCACCTGAAGGGTCTTGCGGGGGAACAGCCGGAGCTTGTTCTCCTTGGCGTACGGCGGCATGGCCAGGTTGGCACCCCACTGCGCGACGGGGATGACCGGGGCCTTCGTCATCAACGCGACGCGGGCGGCACCGGTCTTGCCGGCCATCGGCCACATGTCGGGGTCGCGGGTGAGGGTGCCTTCCGGGTAGAAGGCGACACACTCGCCGCGCTCGATGGCGTCCACGGCCGCCCGGAAGGCGTCCAGCGCGTTGGTCGATTCGCGGTACACCGGGATCTGTCCGGTGCCGCGCAGCATCATTCCGATAAAGGGGGTCTTGAAGAGCCCCGCCTTGGCGAGGAGTCTCGGCACCCGGCCGGTGTTGTACTGGAAGTGGCCGTAGGAAAGCGGGTCCAGATAGGAGTTGTGGTTGACCGCGGTGATGAATCCGCCGTCGGCCGGAATGTGTTCCATCCCCCGCCAGTCACGCTTGAACAGAACCACCAGCGGCGGTTTCGCGATGACCGCCGCCAGGCGGTACCAGAAGCCGATTCTGCGGCGGGACACTCGGACACCTTCCTCTAAGGACTTGATCTCTGCCTGGCTACCGAGGGTCAAGTCTCGCCCCAGGCCCCTGCTCTGTCGAGAACACCGTACGCCCCGCCCCCGCAACCGCCTCCCTGGGTTCGGGACCGGCTCCCCGGGTTCTCGTACCGGCAGGCGAGAATAGGCGGCGACGCGCACCGAGGGGGAGATCGCCACGAACACCGACCCGGCCGGGCCCTGGTCCCTGGTCGTCCCGCTGAAGCCCCTCGCGCTGGCCAAGAGCAGGCTGGCCCCCGCGGCCGGGCCGGTTCTGCGCCCCCGGCTCGCCCTCGCCTTCGCCCGGGACACCGTGGCCGCCGCCCTGTCCTGCCCGGTGGTGCTGGATGTGGTGGTGGTCACGGACGACCCCCGGGCCGGGGCCGCGCTCACCGCGCTCGGCGCGCGGGTGGTCCCCGACGAGCCCGACCGCGGGCTCAACGCCGCGCTCGCGCACGGCGAGCGGACGGTACGGGCCGGGCGGCCCCGGGCCGCGGTCGCCGCCCTGAACGCGGACCTGCCCGCGCTGCGGCCCGGCGAATTGGCCCGGGTGCTCAATTATTCCGCGGAATTCCCCCGCGCATTTGTGACCGATGCGGCAGGAATCGGGACAACATTTCTTTCGGCCGCACCAGGAGTGGAATTGCGGCCCGCTTTCGGCGGTCCGTCACGGGCCCGCCATCTGGACTCCGGGGCGGTGGAAATCAACCTGCCCGGCATCGATTCGGTCCGCCAGGACGTGGACACCGGCGATGATCTGCGGGCAGCGGTGGCACTGGGTGTCGGGGCGCATACGGCGGGGCACTGGGCCGCGGCGGCCTCCGGCCCCGACCGCCCGGCCATCGCCTAGGCTGGCGCCCATGCAGGCGACCTCGTACACCTACGACCCCGAGACCCGCTGCGGCAGTGTGCTGCTCGACGACGGCACCCCGGTGGACTTCGACGCCCATGCCTTCGACGCGGGCGGGCTGCGACTGCTGCGCCCGGGTCAGCGGGTGCGCATCGAGGGCACCGGCGAGGGCGCGGCACTGAGGATCACCCTGGTGACGCTCCAGACCTTCTGACAGAACGCCGCGGATCGCCTGGGCCGTCCGCGCGGCCCGTCACACCCCGCACACCGGCCCGCTCCATGATGCGCCGCGCTCCTGACGTCACTCCCGGCCGTCACGCCCCGCGCACGGGCACGCTCCGTCACGCCTCACGCGCGGGCGTCCTCCTCACAGCTCCCGCACAGACAACGCCCCGCGACAGCCCGCGGGCCGGGCTCCCCGAGGGGAGCCCGGCCCGGCGCGTGTGAGAAGCCCTTACGCTGCTCGGTCTCACTTCTTGCGCGCGGTGGCCTTCTTCGCCGTGGTCTTGCGCGCGGTGGTCTTCTTCGCGGGCGCCTTCTTCGCCGTGGCCTTCTTGGCGGGGGCGGTCTTGGCGGCGACGGTCTTCTTCGCGGCCGTGGCCTTCTTCGCCGCCGCGGTGGTCTTCTTCGCCGTGGTCTTCTTCGCCGCCGCGGTGGTGGTGGCCTTCTTCGCCGTGGCCTTCTTCGCCGCCGTGGTCTTGGCCGCCGTGGTCTTCACCGCGGTGGTCTTCTTGGCGGTGGCCTTCTTCGCCGTGGCCTTCTTGGCGGTGGCCTTCTTGGCCGCGGCCTTGGCCGTCGTACGCGTGGAAGAACCGCCCGAGAGGCTGCCCTTGGGCGCCTTCTTGACGGCCACGTCGTTCTTGGGGAGCTTCTTCGAGCCGCTCACCAGGTCCTTGAAGCCCTGACCCGCGCGGAAGCGGGGCACCGAGGTCTTCTTGACCCGCACGCGCTCACCCGTCTGCGGGTTGCGGGCGTAGCGGGCCGGGCGGTCGACCTTCTCGAACGAGCCGAAGCCGGTGACCGAGACCCGGTCACCGGCGACCACCGCACGGACCATCGCGTCGAGCACCGCGTCGACGGCGTCGGCGGCCTGCTGGCGGCCTCCGAGCTTGTCGGCAATCGCTTCTACGAGCTGCGCCTTGTTCACGTCTTCCCCTTCGGAGACATTGCCAGAACGAATGTGTTCAAGCGTTTTCGCACGTTAGGCAGATATATACCGCAAATCAAACACGAAACGGGCTAATCACCCTAGTGCCGCAACGAAGTCGGCTGCTGTGCAGTTCCGCAGAGTCAGTCACCTTCGGGGAATCGGCCCTCATCGAGGTCCTTCATCAACCGGTCCAGACGCCTTGCCGCGCCCGGGAGATCGTGCTTAGCCGCGGCCGTGATGGCCAACAGCTTCCGGGAGAGCGCCATCCGTACGCCCTCCGGGACTTGCAGTTCACGCACTCTTGTGTGCGCTTCCTTCAATTGGTCGGCGACTTGGCCGTAAAGCTTGAGTTGGCTGTCGCGTTCCATGCACCGATTGTGCCATCTGGGGCGAGTTGTCGCCCGACGGGGTCTCAACAAGCGACTGCGCCCCCTACCAGATGGCAGGGGGCGCAGTCCGGGAAACGTGCTGCTCAGGCTTGAATTGTACGCGGCTTGAAGGTCGGCCTTGCCGCCTCATAAGCCGCGATGTCCGCTTCGTTCTGAAGGGTGAGGCTGATGTCGTCCAGGCCGTTGAGCAGGCGCCAACGGGAGTTCTCGTCGAGCTCGAAGTCCGCGGTGACGCCCTCGGCGCGGACCTGGCGCGCCTCCAGGTCGACGGTGATCCCGACCGTGGGGTCGGCCTCGGCCAGCGCCCAGAGCGCGTCCACGACCTGCTGGTCGAGGACCACGGTCAACAGCCCGTTCTTCAGCGAGTTGCCGCGGAAGATGTCGGCGAACCGGGAGGAGATGACGGCCTTGAAGCCGTAGTTCTGCAGCGCCCACACGGCGTGCTCGCGGGAGGAGCCGGTGCCGAAGTCGGGTCCGGCCACCAGGACCGTGGCGCCCGCGCGCTCGGGGCGGTTGAGGACGAAGTCCGCGTCCTTGCGCCAGGCCTCGAAGAGCCCGTCCTCAAAGCCGTCCCGAGTGACCTTTTTCAGCCAGTGGGCGGGGATGATCTGGTCGGTGTCGACGTTGCTGCGGCGCAGCGGGACGGCCCGGCCGGTGTGCGTGGTGAAAGCTTCCATGATTCTCAGACTCCGGCGGGCGTACGGGCGTCGGACAGGTCGGCGGGCGAGGCCAGGTGGCCCAGCACGGCGGTGGCGGCGGCGACCTGCGGGGAGACCAGGTGCGTACGGCCGCCCTTGCCCTGGCGGCCCTCGAAATTGCGGTTCGAGGTGGAGGCGGAGCGCTCGCCCGGGGCCAGCTGGTCGGGGTTCATGCCGAGGCACATCGAGCAGCCGGCGTGCCGCCACTCGGCGCCCGCGGCGGTGAAGACCTTGTCCAGGCCCTCCTCGACGGCCTGGAGGGCGACCCGGACGGAGCCCGGGACGACCAGCATCCGTACCCCGTCGGCGACTTTGCGGCCCTCCAGAACGGCGGCCACGTTACGCAGGTCCTCGATCCGGCCGTTGGTGCAGGAGCCTACGAAGACGGTGTCCACGGCGATCTCGCGCAGCGGCTGCCCGGCGGTCAACCCCATGTACTCCAGGGCCTTTTCGGCGGCGTTGCGCTCCGAGGCGTCCTCGTACGAAGCGGGGTCGGGGACGTTGGCCGACAGCGGAGCGCCCTGGCCGGGGTTGGTGCCCCAGGTGACGAACGGCGCCAGCTCCGCGGCGTCGAAGACGACCTCGGCGTCGAAGACCGCGTCGTCGTCGGTGCGCAGCGTCTTCCAGTACGCGACGGCGGCGTCCCAGTCCTCGCCCTGCGGGGCGTGGTCGCGGCCCTTCAGGTAGTCGAAGGTGGTCTCGTCCGGGGCGATCATGCCCGCGCGGGCACCGGCCTCGATCGACATGTTGCAGATGGTCATCCGGGCCTCCATCGAGAGCTTCTCGATGGCCGGGCCGCGGTACTCCAGGATGTAGCCCTGGCCGCCGCCGGTGCCGATCCGGGCGATCACCGCGAGGATCAGGTCCTTGGCCGTGACGCCGTCGGGCAGTTCGCCGTCGATGGTGATCGCCATGGTCTTCGGGCGGGCCAGGGGCAGCGTCTGGGTGGCCAGCACGTGCTCGACCTGGCTGGTGCCGATGCCGAAGGCCAGCGCGCCGAAGGCGCCGTGCGTGGAGGTGTGGGAGTCGCCGCAGACCACGGTGGTGCCGGGCTGGGTCAGCCCCAGCTGCGGACCGACCACGTGCACGACGCCCTGCTCGACGTCGCCCAGCGGGTGCAGCCGTACGCCGAACTCCGCGCAGTTCTTGCGCAGGGTCTCCAACTGGGCGCGCGAGACCGGGTCGGCGATCGGCTTGTCGATGTCGAGGGTCGGGGTGTTGTGGTCCTCGGTCGCGAGGGTGAGATCGAGGCGCCGCACCGGGCGTCCGGCCTGCCTGAGACCGTCGAAGGCCTGGGGGCTGGTCACCTCGTGCAGGAGGTGCAGATCGATGAAGAGGAGATCGGGCTCACCTTCGGCGCGCCGGACGACATGGTCGTCCCAGACCTTCTCCGCGAGTGTCCTACCCATCGCTTTCCCTCCGGCCGGCGTCTTCGCCGGCCCAACTAGAGATTCGGTGCGCCGACGTCCGGACCCCCGAGCGGGGCGACGGCTGCGGGCCGTTGTGGGGCCGCACTCACAGGTTCGCAACTTCCGCCGATTATTGAACTTGCGTTTCACAGAGTGAGACGGGAGTATCGTCGTATGGACAACTCTAGCGGCGTAGGCGTTCTCGACAAGGCAGCTCTGGTATTGGGCGCCCTGGAGTCCGGTCCGGCCACCCTCGCCGGACTGGTCGCGGCGACCGGGCTCGCACGGCCCACGGCCCACCGGCTGGCGGTGGCGCTGGAACACCACCGCATGGTGGCGAGGGACATGCAGGGCCGTTTCATTCTCGGCCCCAGGCTGGCGGAACTCGCGGCGTCGGCGGGCGAGGACCGCCTGCTCGCCACGGCGGGCCCGGTGCTCACCCACCTCCGTGACATCACCGGCGAGAGCGCGCAGCTCTACCGCAGACAGGGTGACATGCGCATCTGCGTGGCGGCGGCGGAGCGGCTGTCCGGCCTGCGGGACACCGTGCCGGTCGGCTCCACGCTCACCATGAAGGCCGGCTCCTCGGCCCAGATCCTGATGGCCTGGGAGGAGCCGGAGCGCCTGCACCGCGGCCTCCAGGGCGCCCGCTTCACGGCCACGGCACTGTCGGGCGTACGGCGCAGGGGCTGGGCCCAGTCGATCGGTGAGCGCGAGCCGGGTGTGGCGTCCGTCTCGGCGCCGGTGCGCGGCCCGTCGAACCGGGTGGTCGCCGCGGTCTCGGTCTCCGGACCGATCGAGCGGCTGACCCGGCACCCGGGCCGGATGCACGCCCAGGCGGTCATCGACTCGGCGGCCCGGCTCAGCGAGGCCCTGCGCCGCAACGGCTGACGCGTCCCCCGCCCCTCCCCGGCCGCCCCAGCGTCGTGGCGGCCCCCTCCCAGCACCTCACTTCGCGCCCGAGCGGTGCGCGAGCCGGTCGGCGGCCCGGCGCCCCCGCCCCTCGACCGGCAGCACCCCCGTCGCCCCGGCGAGGCCGTGCACCGGCATGTCGGCGTAGATCGCCTCGTAGCCGCCCTCGGGGACTATGTACGTCTCGTGCCAGAGCCCCACGTGCCGCCGGGACGCGCGTTCCTTGCGGTTCATGACCGCCCAGGCCTTCCGGTGGAACATGTCGGGAGCGCTCGCGTAGGCGTACAGCTTCTCCTTCGACTCCCAGTACTGGACGACGTAGTACGTCCGCGGCGAGCCGGTCAGCAGCGTGTACCCGAGCAGTCCGCGCTCCTTGTCCCGGCCCAACTCCCGCAGCATGCGCAGCATCGCGCCGAACACCGGCATCCAGTGGTGCACACCCCGGAAGTGGTTGATGCGCATCCCGATGAGCAGCACCACCACCTCCCCCTCGGCCGCGGCGGTGGTCCGTCCCGGAATCGGTTTCGCGAACATGTCCTGCCCCCGGATTTCGTTGGAGAGTGGCACTATCCAATGATTGGATAGTGCCACTGCCCAAGAGGTGGCGCAAGGGAAGGCACGGCACATGCGGCTCTCGGAACTGAGCGAGCGGAGCGGCGTCAGGACCGCGACGATCAAGTACTACCTGCGTGAGGGCCTGTTGCACCCCGGCCTCCGCGTCACCGCCACCCAGGCCGAGTACGACGCGGGTCATCTGCGCCGGCTCCGTCTGGTGCGGGCCCTGATCCAGGTGGGCCGCCTCCCGGTGGCCACGGCACGCGAGGTCCTCTCCCACGTGGACGACGACTCACTGGGACGCACCATCCGGCTGGGCGCGGCGCTCTGGGCGCTCCCGCACGGCCCGGACGCCGACGAGCAGGCCCCGGAGACGGCGGCGGCCCGCGAGGCCGTGGAGCGGCTCCTGGAGGGGCTCGGCTGGGGCACCTCGCAGGAGATCGGCACCCTCTCCCCCGCGTACCGCTCACTGGTGTCCTCGGTGGCCACCCTGATCCGCCTCGGCTACCCCTGCGATGTGGACTACCTCACCGGACAGGCCCGCCTGATGCACCAAGTCGCCGTCCAGGACCTGGACATGATGGAGACGTACCCCACGGAGTCCGAGCAGGTGGAGGCGGCGGTCGCGTCGGCCGTGCTGTACGAGCCGCTGCTGACGGCGCTGCGCAGGATGGCACAGGAGGAGGAGTCGGCCCGGCGCTACGGCCTCTGACCGGCCGGGAGCCGGCGCCCTTCCCGGCCGGACGGGACGCCGGTCTCCGGTACAGCAGAAAGGCCCTCCGCCGAGGCGGAGGGCCTTAACTGTTTTTCTCTGGTACCCCCGACCGGATTCGAACCGGCGCTACTGCCGTGAGAGGGCAGCGTGCTAGGCCGCTACACAACGGGGGCTTGTTACTGCTTATTGCATTTCTGCGCTGGGCTACCAGGACTCGAACCTAGAATGACGGTACCAGAAACCGTAGTGTTGCCAATTACACCATAGCCCATGGTGTTACCCGTACCCCCGACCGGATTCGAACCGGCGCTACTGCCGTGAGAGGGCAGCGTGCTAGGCCGCTACACAACGGGGGCCCTAGCGATCCTGCATCGAGATCGTGGGTGCGACCCAGGTGATCTCGCGGGAAGGATCTGTACCCCCGACCGGATTCGAACCGGCGCTACTGCCGTGAGAGGGCAGCGTGCTAGGCCGCTACACAACGGGGGCTTGTTACTACTTGTTGCATTTCTGCGCTGGGCTACCAGGACTCGAACCTAGAATGACGGTACCAGAAACCGTAGTGTTGCCAATTACACCATAGCCCACCGGAAAACAACCCCTTACGGGGCTTTTGTTCCGATCACGCTTCCCGTTCGGATCTTTCGTCCCGCCCGGTCGGCGCAGAAAGAACATTACCCGAAGGTGTCCGACGCTCCAAAACGGGTATCGGCGAGCAGCAGTCCAGGCAGCTGGTCCAGCCCCTCGATACGGAGGAGTTCGGGCCGTCCGCCCCGGTCCTTGCGGTCCAGCCAGATCCCCCTCAGCCCGGCGGCGACCGCGCCCGCGGCATCGATGTCCGGCTCGTCGCCCACGTACGCGACCTCCCCGGGCGCCAGCCGCAGCGCCTCGCAGGCGGCGTGGAAGGCCCCGGCTTCGGGCTTGGAGACGCCGAGCTCGACGGCGCACACGACGGCCTCGAAGCGGTCCCGCACGCCGAGCACGCGCAGCTTGCGGTCCTGGTTGTGGATGCTGGAGTTCGAGAGCACCGCGTGCCGGTAGCCGTCGGCCAGCAGGTCCAGCACGGGCAGCACGTCCGGGAAGAGCTCCCAGGCGGCTTCGTAGTGGGCCGCGTGCCGGGCGAACCAGTCGTCGGCCTCCGCGTCCCCCAGCGGCCGCGCGACGAAGTCCCTGACCCGGCCCCTGCGCTGCTCGTGGAAGCCCACCTCTCCGGCGGCGAACCGTGCCCACTGCGCCTCGGTGATCGTCCGCCACGCCAGGAGGGCCTGCTCGACGGTCGCGTATCCGTCGGGCAGGCCCTCCTGTTCGAGCAGGCTGCGCAGGCCGACGTGGTCGGCCCGGGTGTAGTCAAAGATCGTGTCGTCGATGTCCCAGAGGACCGCCCGGATCGTCATACCGTCCAGCGTAGGGGCCCGTGACGCGTTCGTGGAGAGCGCGAGCACGGGAGGGGGCGGACGGGGCCTTCCGGCCCGTCCGCCCCCTCCCGTGGGGTGTCTGCGGTATTCCGCCGCCTTACGCGGCGAGCTTCGCCAGGGCCGCGTCGACGCGGGCCAGGGTCTTCTCGCGGCCCAGGATCTCCAGGGACTCAAAGAGCGGCAGGCCGATCGTGCGGCCGGTGACCGCGACGCGGACCGGGGCCTGGGCCTTGCCGAGCTTCAGGCCGTGCTCCTCGCCCGCGGTGAGGATGGCGTTCTTCAGGGCGTCCGCGTTCCACTCGGCGTCGGCCAGCTTGGCGCGGGCCGTGACCAGCAGGGCGTCGGAGCCCTCCTTCATCGCCTTGTTCCAGGACGCCTCGTCCGTCGCCGGCTCGTCCAGGAAGAGGAAGTCGACGTTGGCCGTGATGTCCGAGAGGACCGTGACCCGGGTCTGGGCGTGCGGGGCGATCTCCGCGAACCGCGCCGCGTCGAAGGCCTCCGGGGCCCAGGGGGCGAACGGGGCCTTCAGCCAGGGGCCGCACGCCTCGGTGAACGCCTTCACGTCCATCCGGCGGATGTGCTCGGCGTTGACGTGCTCGCACTTCTTCAGGTCGAAGCGCGCGGGGTTGGCGTTGACGTCCCCGATGTCGAAGGCGGCCACCATCTCCTCGACGGAGAAGATGTCCCGGTCCTCGGCGATCGACCAGCCCAGCAGGGAGAGGTAGTTGAGCAGCCCCTCCGGCACGAAGCCGCGCTCGCGGTAGAGGTTGAGCGAAGCCTGCGGGTCGCGCTTGGAGAGCTTCTTGTTGCCCTCGCCCATGACGTACGGGAGATGGCCGAAGGCGGGGGTGTCCTTGGCGATGCCCAGCTCGATGAGCGCCTTGTAGAGGGCGAGCTGGCGCGGGGTGGAGGAGAGCAGGTCCTCGCCCCGCAGGACGTGGGTGATCTCCATCAGGGCGTCGTCGACCGGGTTGACCAGCGTGTAGAGCGGGGCCCCGTTGGCGCGGACGATGCCGTAGTCGGGGACGTTCTCCGGCTGGAAGGTCAGCTCGCCACGGACCAGGTCGGTGAAGGTGAGCGGCTCGTCGGGCATCCGGAAGCGGACGATGGAGGTGCGGCCCTCGGCCTCGTACGCGGCGGTCTCCTCGGCGCTCAGCTCGCGGCAGTGGCCGTCGTAGCCGGAGGGCTTCCCGGCGGCGCGGGCGGCGTCGCGGCGGGCGTCGAGCTCCTCGGTGGTGCAGTAGCAGTGGTACGCGTACCCGCCCGCCAGGAGCTTGTCGGCGACGTCCTTGTAGATGTCCATCCGCTGCGACTGGCGGTACGGGGCGTGCGGGCCGCCGACCTCGGGGCCCTCGTCCCAGTCGAAGCCCAGCCAGCGCATGGAGTCGAGGAGCTGCTCGTAGGACTCCTCGGAGTCACGGGCGGCGTCCGTGTCCTCGATGCGGAAGACCAGGGTGCCGCCGTGGTGCCGGGCGAAGGCCCAGTTGAACAGGGCGGTGCGGACCAGGCCCACGTGGGGGTTGCCGGTCGGCGAGGGACAGAAACGTACACGGACAGGTGCGTTAACCACGCTTGATCACCTTGTTGGTGAGAGTGCCGATGCCTTCGATGGTGACGGCGACCTCGTCGCCGACATGGAGGGGTCCGACCCCCGCGGGGGTGCCGGTGAGGATCACGTCGCCCGGGAGCAGCGTCATGGCTTCCGTGATGTGGACGACCAGGTCCTCGATCGAGCGGATCATCTCGCTCGTACGGCCCAGCTGGCGTTGCTCGCCGTTGACCGTCGCCTGGATGGTGACGTCGCCGGGGTCGAGGTCGGTCTCCACCCAGGGGCCGAGGGGGCAGGACGTGTCGAAGCCCTTGGCCCTGGCCCACTGCTTCTCACGCTTCTGGGCGTCGCGGGCGGTGACGTCGTTGGCGCAGGTGTAGCCGAAGATGACGTCCTTCACGCGCTCGCGCGGGACCTCCCGGCACATGCGGCCGATGACCACGGCCAGTTCGGCCTCGTGGTGCAGCTCGTTCGAGAAGGAGGGGTACTCGATCGCGTCGCCGGAGCCGATCACCGAGGTGGTGGGCTTGAAGAAGGCGACGGGGACCTCGGGCACCTCGTTGCCCAGCTCCGCGGCGTGCTCCGCGTAGTTGCGGCCGATGGCCACGACCTTGTTGGGGAGCACGGGCGGCAGGAGCCGGACCTTGCTCAGCGGGACCTTGGTGCCGGAGAGCTCGAACTCGGCGTACGGAATGCCCTTGATGATGTCGAGGACGAGACCATCGGGCCCCTCGCCCTCGACGGCGCCGAAGGCGACATTGCCGTCGATGGAGAACCTGGCGATGCGCACGGGATGCTGTCGCCCCTCACTCACTTGCTGGCTGAAGACTGACGCTCCAGGCTAACGCGTTGCCCGGCGGGGATTGCCCCGATTTCGAGCGGCGCGGGCGGTGGCGGGGTGAGGGGGACGGCCCGGGGGCGGCGCCCTCGCTACTGGGCGGCCACGGCGGCGGCAGGGGCTTCCATCAGGATGGTGCGGCGGGGGTTGGCGGTCTGGCCCGGGAGCTCCACGGCGTGTTCCGGCCGCTCCGGCGTCCGCAGTTCACCGGCGTCCTTGAGGTGCGCCAGCGTGGTGCGGCGGGGGTTGGCAATGTTGCGGAACGTCATCGTCGTCTTCATCTGCCGTTCGGACCCTGTCGGTACGGGCGCCGCCCGGAGGGGCGCCGGTGGTCGGTTGTGCCATCCCAGTAAAGCGTCAGGCTAAACATCCAATTCCCGGCCGGAGCCCGGAAGAGACAACGATCATTGTGTGAGTTTGCTCACGACCGCGCACACAATTCACTCATTCCGGGCAGTCGATCACGCTGACAGAAAAGGACATTCCATCACTGAATCAACCATTCCACTCCTGACCATGGCGACTGGGACACCCATGGGGGCTTAAAAATTCGCTCCGTATCGACCGTTTTATGCATGATCACGCTCCACGGCTTGTCACTCGTTAATCACAACGCGTCACTCATGTGACGGTGCGACAGGGGGCCCTTGTTGGAGATCCGGCACTGTGCTGGAATTCCACGCACCGCCGCGGGTTTCAAACCGGCGCGCAGGGGGCGCGACAGAGCGCCGAGTGGCGGCGGAGAGGGGAAGAGGGCGCCGGTCACTCACGACCACCATGGGGCGGGCACGGGACGCCCCACAACGCCGACACCGTTCCACCGCCTCGCGCGGGCGGAACGCCTGGTCCAGAGGTTGCGACGCTAGTGCAGGGACGTTTCAAGAGGGATGGCAGCGCTGCGGCCGAGCAGGAGCCGCGCGGCGGGACCGACCGCGGTCCCTCGGCCCCGCACGCCCAGAACCCCGGGGCGGCCACGGCCGCCGATGGCGGTGACCGCGCTCAGCGCCCCGCCTCGGAAGGCGCCGACGACACCGCCGCGGTCTCCTCGCCGCAGGCCCAGGACCCCGTCAGCACCGGCTCGCGCGTCGCTCTGCGCAACTGGCGCATCAGCACCCGGCTGGTCTCCCTGCTCGCCCTTCCCGTGGTCGCCGCGACCGCGCTCGGCGGTCTGCGGATCAACGAGTCGATGAACGACATGCAGCAGCTGGACCACATGCAGCTGCTGACCAAGCTGACGAAGCAGGCGACCTTCCTGGCGCAGGCGCTCCAGGAGGAGCGCGACAACTCCGCCGGTCCGCTGGCCAACGGCGCGAAGCCCGACGACTTCAAGGTCGCCGATCCGCGCAGGAAGACCGACCGGGCGAAGACGGCCTTCCTCGACGCCACCAACGAGATCGGCGACCCCTCCGGCGACGAGGCCCTCGAAGGCATCGCCGCGAGCACCTCGCAGATCGCGGGCCAGCTGGCCGGCATCCGCGGCATCCGCAAGGAGGCGTACGCGAACGGCGCCCCGAGCTTCCTGACCGTCGACCAGTACAGCCAGCTGATCACCTCGCTGCTGAGCCTCTCCCAGGACATGGCGCAGGCGACCAGCAACTCGGAGATGATCAAGCGGACCCGTGCGCTGGCCGCCTTCTCCTCCGCCAAGGAGTACGCCTCGATCCAGCGGGCCGTCATCGCCGCGGCCCTGCCCGGCGGCAACGACGACAAGAAGCCGCACCTGGACTCGAACGAGAAGCAGTTCGGCAAGCTGGCGCTGGAGGAGGAGCAGTCGGCACTGCGCTCCTTCAAGTCCGTGTACGCCGCCACCGGCAACAACGCCGACGAGCTGACCGCCACGCTCGACGAGGGCAACCCGGAGATCAAGGCCGCCTCCACCTACGCGAAGAAGGTGCTGGACAGCCCCACGGGCATGGCAGGCACCACGCGGCGCTCCTACCTCGACTGGTACGACCAGAGCTCCACCAAGATCGGGGCGATGACGACCATCGAGGAGACCCTCCTCAGCGACATGGAGGGCAAGGCCCGCGAGCTCCGCGGCGAGTCGAAGCGCGAAGCGATCATCAGCGGTGCGCTCATCCTGCTCGTGCTCGGTGTCTCGCTGGTCGGCGCCTTCGTCGTCGCCCGGTCGATGATCCGTTCGCTGCGCCGCCTCCAGGACACCGCCACCCGGGTCGCCCAGGACCGGCTGCCCGAACTCGTCAAGCAGCTCTCCGAGGCCGACCCGCAGGACGTGGACACCTCGGTCGAGTCGGTCGGCGTGCACTCCCGGGACGAGATCGGCCAGGTGGCCGCGGCCTTCGACGACGTGCACCGCGAGGCCGTCCGCCTCGCCGCCGAGCAGGCCCTCCTCCGGGGCAACGTCAACGCGATGTTCACCAACCTCTCGCGCCGCAGCCAGGGCCTCATCCAGCGCCAGCTCTCGCTCATCTCCGAGCTGGAGTCGCGCGAGGCCGACCCGGACCAGCTGTCCTCGCTCTTCAAGCTCGACCACCTCGCGACCCGTATGCGCCGTAACGGCGAGAACCTCCTCGTCCTCGCGGGCGAGGAGCCGGGCCGCCGGTGGACCCGCCCCGTCCCGCTGGTCGACGTGCTCCGTGCCGCCGCCTCCGAGGTGGAGCAGTACGAGCGGATCGAGCTGGCCGCGGTACCCGCCACCGAGGTCGCCGGCCGCGTCGTCAACGACCTCGTCCACCTGCTCGCCGAGCTGCTGGAGAACGCCACGTCGTTCTCCTCCCCGCAGACCAAGGTGCGGGTCACCGGTCACGCGCTGCCCGACGGGCGGGTGCTGGTCGAGATCCACGACACCGGCATCGGCCTCTCCCCGGAGGACCTGGCCGCGATCAACGAGCGGCTCGCCTCGCCGCCCACCGTGGACGTCTCGGTCTCCCGCCGCATGGGTCTGTTCGTGGTCGGCCGGCTTTCGCTGCGTCACGGCATCCGGATCCAGCTGCGGCCCTCCGACTCCGGCGGTACGACCGCGCTGGTCATGCTGCCCGTCGACCTCGCCCACGGCGGCAAGCAGCCCGCGCCCAAGCCCTCCCCCGGTCAGCAGGCCGGCGCCCCGGGCGGTCCGCTCGCCGGCGGCCAGACGGGTGCCGCGGGCGGCTCACGCCCCGGTCTCGGCGCCGCCCCGGCGGGCCCGGCAGGACGTCTGGCCCCGGGCCAGGGCGGCGGCGCACGCGGCCAGGTCGGCCCGGGTTCCGCGCCGCGTGCCGCGCTGCCTTCCCGCGACTCCGGTCCGCGCCCGCCGCAGGGCCAGCAGAACGCCGGGTTCCCGCCCGCCGGGACCGGCCCGCAGGACGCCTCCCGTCCGGAGCCGCAGCGTCACGGCGGCGGCCTCGCCGGCGCCTTCGGCAACGGAGCCCGGCTCGGTGCCCGTGGCCAGGGCGACGGTCCGGGCCACCAGGAGCCGGGCGGCCGACCCGACCTGTTCAGTGAGAAGCGCCAGGCCCAGGACCGGCAGCACGACAACGCAGCCTGGCAGTCGCCGCCGCAGCAGGACCGGCACAACCCGGCCGGTCCGGGCGGTTTCCAGCAGCCCGGCCAGGGCGGACCCGAGCGCCAGCTGCCTCCCGTCGGCGGTCCGCGTGCCGAGCTGCCCGGTGCCCCCTCCCAGGGCCCGGCGACGGGCGGATACCCCGTACCGCAGCGTCCGCAGACCACCAGCTGGGGTGCCGACGACCCGGCGCGGCGCACTCCCCTGGACGCCCCGCGCGGTCACGAAGAGCCCGATTCCACCGGCCAGTTCGAGCGCCCGGTGAACCCGCAGTTCGCCCCGCGGATGCCGCTGGACGAGCAGCAGGGCCCCGGCTCCACCGCCGAGTTCGCCCGCCCGGACTTCTCCGCCCCGGCCCCGCAGGCCCACGCCCCGCAGGACTTCCCGGCCCAGGACCCGGCGGGCACCGCGCAGTTCGCCCGCCCGGACTTCGGGCAGCCGCAGCCGGTCCGGGCCCAGGACCAGGGCTTCCCGGCCCCGGTCCAGCAGGGCCCGGGTGACGGCTTCGGCACGCCGCGCCCGCCCGCCGGTGACGGTCAGTACCGCCCGGTGCTGCCGCCGCAGCCGCAGCCCGAGGCGCTGCCCGCCGCCGGGCCCGGGGACGGCCGTACGCCGCTGTACGACACCCTGGAGACCAACTGGTTCCACGGCCCGCAGCAGAGCGCCCAGCAGCAGCACAGTGCCCAGCAGCCCGCCCAGCCGCAGGCGCCGGACTCGTCCCTCCCCCGTCGTCAGGCCCCGGAGTCCCCGGCTCCCGCGGCCCCGGCCGGTGGCGGCGACACGGGAGGCACCCCCGCAAGTTCCTGGCGCCCCTCGCCGAACGACGAACTCGTGCGGCAGGCGGAGCGGGTCAAGAAGCCCGCGGCAGGCGGAGTCACCACTTCCGGACTGCCGCGTCGAGTGCCCCGCGCCAATCTGGTGCCGGGAACCGCTCAGCAGCAGAACCACCAGTCCGGTCCGCAGGTGTCACGCGCCCCCGACGATGTGCGCGGGCGGCTGACCAATCTCCGCCGGGGCATTCAGCAGGGGCGGCAGGCCAACGGCCAGTCGACCGGCAGTTTCCCACTCGGCCCCACTCACCAGCAGGAGCGTTAGTTGAGCCCGATGAGTCAGGCCGCGCAGAATCTGAACTGGTTGATCACCAACTTCGTGGACAACACCCCCGGGGTGTCCCACACCGTGGTGGTCTCCGCCGACGGACTCCTGCTGGCCATGTCCGAAGGATTCCCCCGTGACCGCGCCGACCAGCTGGCCGCCGTCGCCTCCGGGCTGACCTCGCTGACCGCGGGCGCCTCCCGGATCTTCGAGGGCGGCGCCGTCAGCCAGACGGTCGTGGAGATGGAACGCGGATTCCTCTTCCTGATGTCCATCTCGGACGGCTCCTCACTGGCCGTTCTCGCCCACCCCGACGCCGACATAGGTCTGGTCGGGTATGAGATGGCCCTGCTGGTCGACCGCGCGGGCAGCGTCCTCACCCCCGACCTCCGTGCCGAACTCCAAGGCAGCCTGCTTCACTAGGCGTCCGTGGATCGATGACAGACTCGATTGCCCCAGGAAACGCCCTCAACCCTCGTCCGTCAGACCACCTGGAGCCCCTGCCGGCCCCATCAGACGGCACGCCGACGCATTGCTGTCACGCCCGGAGGATTCATGACCCCGCCACCCGCCTCACCCGATCCGTACGGCGCACTGCATCACGCGTCGTACGACGGTGAAGGCGACCAGCCGCTGGTCCGCCCGTACGCCATGACCGGCGGCCGGACCCGGCCGCGCTACCAGCTCGCCATAGAGGCACTGGTCTCCACCACCGCCGACCCCGCGCACATGGCGACGCTGCTCCCTGAGCACCAGCGGATCTGCCACCTCTGCCGTGAGGTCAAGTCGGTGGCCGAGGTCTCGGCGCTGCTGTCGATGCCGCTCGGTGTGGCCCGGATTCTCGTCGCGGACCTGGCGGAAGCCGGCATGGTGGCCATCCACCAGCCGGGCAATGGAGAGGCCGGCGGCGCGCCGGATGTGACACTGCTCGAAAGGGTGCTCAGTGGACTTCGCAAGCTCTAGTGGCGGCGCGACCCGGGCCACCACCTCGGCGAAGATCGTGGTGGCCGGGGGCTTCGGCGTGGGCAAGACCACGTTCGTCGGTGCCGTCTCGGAGATCAACCCGTTGCGTACCGAGGCCGTGATGACGTCCGCGTCCGCGGGCATCGACGACCTGACGCACACGGGTGGCAAGACGACGACGACCGTCGCCATGGACTTCGGTCGCATCACCCTGGACCAGGACCTGATCCTGTACCTCTTCGGTACGCCCGGTCAGGACCGCTTCTGGTTCATGTGGGACGACCTGGTCCGCGGCGCCATCGGCGCCGTCGTCCTCGTCGACACCCGCCGCCTCGCCGACTGCTTCCCCGCCGTCGACTACTTCGAGAACAGCGGACTCCCCTTCGTCATCGCCCTCAACGGCTTCGACGGACACCAGCCCTACACCCCCGACGAAGTCCGCGAGGCCCTCCAGATCGGCCCGGACACCCCGATCATCACGACGGACGCCCGTCACCGCGCGGACGCCAAGAGCGGTCTGATCACGCTCGTCGAGCACGCGCTCATGGCGCGGCTCAAGTAGGCACAAGTCGGTATTGCCGTACGGTAGTTGCCGTAGTCGGGCGGGGGTGGACTGTGTCGTTTGACACGCTCCGCCCCCGTATTCATAACGTTTCGACAGAGAATTGACCCGCGACCGACACCCGACGCATCCGTCTGGTGTCACAGCGCACACCCGAGCCCCGTCTTTTGGCGGGGCTCGTTCCTTATGCCCGTTTTATCTGAGGTCTGCGCCACTCGGAATGGCAGGTTCCGACTGTTTGGAACGCGACCGGTCCCCATGCTGGAATTCGACGGACTTCCGAGTAGTACGGCCCTGAACGAAATACGGCACAGCTGAGGTGCCGACGCCGAGAGGTTGTTGGTCGAGTGAGGCGAAGCAACGCGGGCTCCACGGCGCAGCGGGAGCGGGGCAGTTTCACGCCTCCGTCGCGCGCCGCGGCGTCGTCCGCCGATGCGTCGGACGCCAAGGTGCCCGTCGGCGGTTCCAGCAAGCTGTCTCCGCGCAACTGGCGGGTGCCCACCCGGCTGAACGCGATCCTCCTGATCCCCGTCCTGGTCGGCCTGGTCATGGGCGGTTTCCAGGTGAAGGGATCGATCGACACCTGGAGCGAGGCCGAGGACGCCGCGAAGACCGCGCTGGTCGTGCGTGCCGCCGCCGAGTACGGCCAGGCGCTCCTCAACGAGCGCGACCTCTCCGCCCAGCCGCTGCTGTCGAACAAGCGCGACGCCGCCGTCGTCGCGGAGGTCCAGACCACGACGGACAACGCGGCGGGCAAGTTCAACGAGGCCGTCAAGGACATGCCGAAGAAGAAGGGCCTGGAGCGCCGTCTCCGGCTCTTCAGGCTGGAGGAGCCGACCCTCCCCGGGCTCCGCAAGTCCGCTTTCGCCGAGGGCCTGGACCCGGTGAAGACGGAGGAGGGCTACGTCAAGGTCCAGCACTCTCTGATGGACTTCAGCAATGAGCTGGGGCTGGGCACGGGCAACATCACCAGCTACGGCCGTACGGTCTACGCGCTGGAGCTCGCCAAGGCCGCAGAATCGCTTCAGCGCTCCATCGGCATGCATCTGCTGGTCCGGCCGAGCCAGCAGCGCGCCACGTTCGACGCCCAGGTCAAGGCCTTCGGTTCGTACAACTACCTGGAAGTGATCGCGCTCGGCGAGTTCAACTCCGGTGGGACGGACGCGGACGCGGCCCGACTGAAGCAGGTCATGGCCGCCAAGGCCGACGAGGGCAACGAGAAGCTGAAGAAGGCCAAGGAACAGGCCGACGCCACCGGGGTGCCGTTCGTGACCCCGCCCAGCATCGACGGCTCGGTCTTCGACGGCATGGCCGAGCAGATCTCCCAGGGCAAGTCGCCCGGGAAGCTGGCCGCGAAGGGCATCACGCCGGAGACCTGGATGGCCGCCGCCACCGCCAAGTTCGACGGCTACACCACGGTCGAGAACGAGCTGGTCGACAAGGCGGTGAACGAGGCCGCGGACATCTCCTCCCGCGCCCGGACCGACGCCATCGTCAACGCCGCCGTGGTGATCGTCGCCCTGCTGGCCGCCTTCGTCCTGGCCGGTCTCATGGCCCGGCAGATGAGCCGGTCGATGCGCCAGCTGCGTACGGCCGCCTTCGGGATCGCCGAGCAGCGGCTGCCGATGCTGGTCGACCAGCTCTCCCGGGCCGAGCCGGGCCGGGTCGACACCCGGGTGCAGCCCATCCCGATCCACAGCCGGGACGAGATCGGCGAGGTCGCCCGCGCCTTCGACCAGGTGCACCGGGAGGCGGTCCGGCTCGCAGCCGAGCAGGCCATGCTCCGGGGCAACGTCAACGCGATCTTCACCAACCTGTCGCGCCGCAACCAGTCCCTGATCGAGGGTCAGCTGACCCTCATCACCGACCTGGAGAACAACGAGGCCGACCCGGACCAGCTGGAGAACCTCTTCCGGCTCGACCACCTGGCCACCCGCATGCGCCGCAACGGCGAGAACCTTCTGGTCCTCGCGGGCGAGGAGCCCGGCCGCCGCTGGAACCAGCCGGTGCCGCTGGTCGACGTGCTCCGCGCCGCCGCCTCCGAGGTGGAGTCCTACGAGCGCGTCGAGCTGTCGGGCGTACCGGAGACCGAGATCCACGGGCAGGCCGTCACCGACCTGGTGCACCTGCTGGCCGAGCTGCTGGAGAACGCGACCACGTTCTCCTCGCCGCAGACCAAGGTGCGGGTCACCGCGACCCGGCTGCCCGACGGCCGCATGATGATCGAGATCCACGACAAGGGCATCGGTCTCACCCCCGAGGACTTCGCCGACATCAATCACCGGCTGGCCAACCCGCCGACCGTGGACGCCTCGGTCTCGCAGCGGATGGGCCTGTTCGTGGTCGGCCGCCTCTCCGACCGGCACGGCATCCGGGTCCAGATGCGCCCCTCGGGCGAGCAGGCCGGGACCACCTCACTGGTCATGCTGCCGGACGCGATCACGCACGGCGGTGGCGGCGAACCGGACGCCGGGGCCGGCGACTTCACCGTCTCCTCGATCATTCCGGAGCAGCAGGGCCTGGAGCAGCAGCCCCAGGCGCACCAGCGCACCGCGGCGGAGCTCGGCTTCGACGACTCCCGTTACGAGCAGCCGCCGACGGGGGCCGCGCTGGACCCCGTGGGCCGTTCGCTGATGCGCGAGGAGCGCCGGGCGGCGCTGGGGGCGCAGGCCTCCGGCGAGCACCAGCAGTTCGGCCAGCAGCCGTATGCCGCCGAGGGGCATCAGCCGTACGCGCAGGGCCCGTACGCCGGGGCCGGATACGGTCAGCAGCCGGGGCAGGAGCCGTACGGCCAGGAACGCTACGACGGCCAGGACCCGTACGGACAGCAGGGCCAGGACCCGTACGGACAGCAGGGCCAGGACCCGTACGGGCAGCACGGCCAGGAGCCGTACGGACAGCAGGGCCAGCAGCACTACGGGCAGCAGGCCGCGTACGAGGGCGGCTACGCTCCGTACGCCGCTGAACCGGCCGCCGGACATGCGGAGTCCGGTCAGCCGGCCGGTGAGCTCCCGCGGCCCGGGTACGACGGGCCGTTCGCTCCCGGGCCCCAGCAGGGCGAGTGGCCGGATCAGGGCGACTACCGGGAGGCGTACGCGCCGCCGGCTCCGGAGGAAGCGGAATCAACCCTCCCGTCTGCCCCCGCCGAGTCGCCGGAACGCGTAGGCTTCGACCATTCGGGGCCCACGCCCAACTCAGGCCACGAGCTCACCGAAGCCGGTCTGCCGCGCCGGGGTGGTCAGCAGCACTGGCAGCCCACCGGCCGCGGCAACCACCGGCCCGCCGCAGCGCAGCAGCCGCAGCAGCAGGAGTTGCCGCAGCAGCCCGCGCAGCAGGACGGAAACGGCTCCTCCGACGACTGGCACTCGGCCAACGACGAGCGCTGGGAGCGGGCCGAGAAGCTGCGGGAGCCGAAGGCGGGCGGGATCACCCCGTCCGGTCTTCCCCGACGGGTGCCCAAGGCCAACCTGGTCGAGGGCACGGCGGAGCAGGCCGTTCAGGACGGCCCTCAGGTTTCCCGCGCCCCCGAGGACATCCGCGGCAGGTTGAGCAACCTGCGGCGGGGCGTGCTCCGGGGACGCAGCGCGGGTTCGGACGACAGTAATACCTACGACCAGGAGCGTTAGTGTGAGCCCGATGAGCCAGGCGGCGCAGAATCTGAACTGGTTGATCACCAACTTCGTGGACAACACCCCCGGGGTGTCCCACACGGTGGTGGTCTCCGCCGACGGACTCCTGCTGGCCATGTCCGAAGGATTCCCCCGTGACCGCGCCGACCAGCTGGCCGCCGTCGCCTCCGGGCTGACCTCGCTGACCGCGGGCGCCTCCCGGATCTTCGAGGGCGGGGCCGTCAGCCAGACGGTCGTGGAGATGGAACGCGGATTCCTCTTCCTGATGTCCATCTCGGACGGTTCCTCACTGGCCGTTCTCGCCCACCCCGACGCCGATATCGGTCTGGTCGGGTACGAAATGGCACTTCTCGTCGACCGGGCGGGCAGCGTCCTGACCCCGGATCTCCGGGCCGAGCTCCAGGGAAGTCTTCTTAACTAATAGACAGACAGTGCGTTTCGCGCCACTGGGCCATAAGGTGCGGTGGCGCGGACCCACTGGGATCGGGACCGGCAGTCGGAGGAGGAATCGTGGACACACCCCGCAACGGGCACCAGCACGACGGTGGCCGCCAGGTATCGGGTGAGCACGGGGACAACCGGTTCAACTTCCCCTCATCCCCCAGCAGACAGGGTGCCCAGCCTCCTTTCCCGCCCTACCGGCAGCCGCAGCAGCCGCCGCAGCCGCGGGGCGCCCAGGAGGACACCGGGTGGCACCCGCAGCGTCCGCACCGCTACGACTCGCCCCGGGCGCCCCGCATCCAGCCGGTGCAGCCGCGGCAGAGCCCCGAGCCCTCCGCGCACAACCCGCTGGTTCGTCCGTACGCCATGACCGGCGGCCGGACGCGCCCGCGCTACCAACTCGCCATTGAGGCGTTGGTCAGTACCACGGCCGATCCGTCCCGGCTGCACGGGCAGTTGCCCGAGCACCAGCGGATCTGCCGGCTGTGCTTCGAGATCAAGTCGGTCGCCGAGATTTCGGCACTGCTCTCGATACCCCTCGGCGTTGCCCGGATCCTCGTGGCCGACCTGGCCGAGGCCGGACTCGTCGCTATCCATCAGCCCGGCGGCGACGAGTCCGCCGGCGGCCAGCCAGATGTGACACTGCTCGAAAGGGTGCTCAGTGGACTTCGCAAGCTCTAGCGGCGGAGCAGCCCGCTCCACTACCTCGGCGAAGATCGTGGTGGCAGGGGGCTTCGGCGTGGGTAAGACCACGTTCGTCGGTGCCGTCTCGGAGATCAATCCGCTGCGTACCGAAGCCGTGATGACGTCCGCGTCCGCGGGCATCGACGACCTGACGCACACCGGGGACAAGACGACCACCACGGTGGCGATGGACTTCGGCCGTATCACCCTGGACCAGGACCTGATCCTGTACCTCTTCGGTACGCCCGGTCAGGACCGCTTCTGGTTCATGTGGGACGACCTGGTCCGCGGCGCCATCGGCGCCGTCGTCCTCGTCGACACCCGCCGCCTCGCCGACTGCTTCCCCGCCGTCGACTACTTCGAGAACAGCGGACTCCCCTTCGTCATCGCCCTCAACGGCTTCGACGGACACCAGCCCTACACCCCCGACGAAGTCCGCGAGGCCCTCCAGATCGGCCCGGACACGCCGATCCTGACGACGGACGCCCGTCACCGCGCGGACGCCAAGAGCGCGCTGATCACGCTCGTCGAGCACGCGCTCATGGCGCGGCTCCGCTAGCGGGGACACCGCGCATGCGGAAGGCCCCGCACTCCCGAGGGAGTGCGGGGCCTTCCGCATGCGGTGCGCGCGCTCGTGTCAGTGCTGCCAGGAGTGCGGGGCGCGGAAGCCCGGGGTGCGCTCCAGGCGCCGCCACACGGCGGTGCTGCGGCCGTGGTGGGCGGGGGGAGCGGCGGGGCGGGACGCGGCGCGGGCGAGCAGGACCGCGGTTATCGCGGCCAGCTCCTCGGGCTCGGCAAGCCCCTTCTCGACGCGCAGCACGGACTCGGCGGCAGTGCTCATAGGTGGTCTCTCCGTCTTCTCGGCAGGGCAGGCGGTCGCGGGGCGGGCCGGCGGCGGTGCCGCGCGGCCCTGCGGCCTACTGCGGGGGGTTGCCGTGCTTGCGGGACGGCAGGTCGGCGTGCTTGGTACGCAGCATGGCGAGCGAGGCGATCAGCACCTCGCGGGTCTCGGCGGGGTCGATGACGTCGTCGACCAGGCCGCGTTCCGCCGCGTAGTACGGATGCATGAGTTCCGCCTTGTACTCCTTGACCATGCGCTTGCGCATGGCTTCCGGGTCCTCGGCGTCGGCGATCTGCCGACGGAAGATGACGTTGGCGGCGCCCTCGGCGCCCATCACCGCGATCTCGTTGGTGGGCCAGGCGTAGGTCAGGTCGGCACCGATGGACTGGCTGTCCATGACGATGTACGCACCGCCGTAGGCCTTGCGCAGGATCAGCGAGATCCTCGGCACCGTGGCGTTGCAGTACGCGTAGAGGAGCTTCGCACCGTGCCGAATGATTCCACCGTGCTCCTGGTCGACGCCGGGCAGAAAGCCGGGTACGTCCAAAAGAGTGATGATGGGGATGTTGAACGCGTCACACATCTGGACGAAGCGGGCCGCCTTCTCGGAGGCCTCGATGTCCAGCACACCCGCCAGCGACTGCGGCTGGTTGGCGACGATGCCGACGACCTGGCCGTCGAGACGGGCCAGGGCGCAGACGATGTTGCGGGCCCAGCGCTCGTGGACTTCCAGGTAGTCGCCGTCGTCGACGAGCTCCTCGATGACCTTGTGCATGTCGTACGGGCGGTTGCCGTCGGCCGGGACCAGGTCCAGCAGGACATCGCCGCGCCGGTCCGCCGGGTCCTCGGAGGGGACCACCGGCGGGTTCTCGCGGTTGTTCTGCGGGAGCATCGACAGGAGGTACCGGACCTCGGCGATGCAGGTCTCCTCGTCGTCGTACGCGAAGTGCGCGACGCCCGAGGTCTCGGCGTGGACGTCGGCGCCGCCGAGCCCGTTCTGGGTGATCTCCTCGCCGGTGACCGCCTTCACGACGTCCGGGCCGGTGATGAACATCTGCGAGGTCTCGCGGACCATGAACACGAAGTCCGTCAGCGCCGGGCTGTAGGCGGCGCCGCCCGCGCACGGGCCGAGCATCACGCTGATCTGCGGGATCACGCCCGAGGCCTTCGTGTTCCGCTGGAAGATCCCGCCGTACCCGGCCAGCGCCGAGACGCCCTCCTGGATACGGGCCCCGGCGCCGTCGTTCAGTGAGACCAGCGGCGCGCCCGCCGCGATGGCCATGTCCATGATCTTGTGGATCTTCGTGGCGTGGGCCTCGCCCAGCGCGCCCCCGAAGATCCGGAAGTCGTGCGCGTACACGAAGACCGTACGGCCCTCGACCGTGCCCCAGCCGGTGATCACACCGTCCGTGTACGGCTTCTTCGCCTCCAGGCCGAACCCGGTCGCCCGGTGCCGACGCAACTGCTCGACCTCCCTGAACGAACCCTCGTCCAGGAGCAGCGCGATGCGCTCGCGCGCGGTCAGCTTGCCCTTGGCGTGCTGCGCCTCGGTCGCCCGGTCACTCGGTCCGCGCCGGGCCTGCTCACGCAGTGCCAGCAGTTCGGCCACACGGCCACGGGTGTCGCTCGGTTCGCCCGGAGTCTCGTCCACAACGGTCATGTACCGACCCTACGAACCCGGGCAAGTAAACCCTGCCGTCGACTCCGTACAGTCTCCTGCCCGGTTTCCTGGCGGGGCTCCACATACTCCGGGCGACGTGCAGGCGAAGTACCAGCCGGTACGGGTCTTTCTTTGTGGGGGTCTCACAAAGTGCGGTGGTCGTGGGTCGCCACCGTCCGTCAGTCCCGGGGTGTGCTCCGGTTGGGGGGTCCGCACCTTTGACCATGATGCGGCCCCCCTCGCGCGGCTGGGTCGCCGGGGTTCTCAGCCGCCGCAGTGGAAGCGGGCGTCACCCCAGTCGGCGTGGTCGTTGCCGTTGCCGTCGCCGCCGTCGCCGACGACCAGGTCGACGTAGGCGGCCCCGGTGACGTCGGCCTCCAGTGTCCAGGCGGTGTCGGCCGCCTTCAACACCGGCGACGTCACTTTCGCGGCACCGTCGGCCAGGACGGAGAAGCGCACGCTTCCGGCGCTCTTCTGGACGTCGTCCACCCCCACCCGGGCGGTGAAGGAGGTGCACCGCCCGCCGAGGTAGTAGCGGACCTTCGCCGGGGCGTGGGTGCCCAGGCCCTTGGCGTAGACAGTGCCGCCGATGGTGAGCGGGGTGCCGTCACCGGTGCCGGTCTCGCCGTTGGAGAGGTCCCGTTCGACGGGGCCCCAGCCGTTCTCGGCGGCCGTCCAGTCCAGGTCACTGGCCCAGCTGTCGGTGGTGGGCGGCGGCGGCAGGGTGCGTACCGAGGTCTGCGCGCCCAGCGTGCGCCGGGCACCGTCGACGGCGTACGTGGCCTCGGCCGCCAGTGCGTACGTCTGGTACACCGCGTCCGCCGGCGGGGTGACCCGCCAGGTGCCGGTGGCCTTGGCGCCCGCCGCGACGGAGTCGAAGGTGACGGGGCCGTCCGTCTCGGCCGTCCAGCCCTCGGGGACGGTCAGGGCGAGCGCGACGCCGGTGGCCGCGGTCGCCTCGTGGTTGGTGAAGGACGCCTTGACGGTGGCGGCCCTGCCCGGTTCCAGGGTCTCGGCGCCGGGGTCGACGGCGAGGGTGCCGCAGGCGGCCCGCTCGGACTCGGGGGCGGGACCGAGGTCGGTCACGGTGAAGGAGTCGAGGACGAAGTCGGCGCCGTCGGGGGCGTCACCGCGCTTGCGCAGCCCGGTCCAGGTGTCGCCGCAGCCCGCGGTGAGGGTCTCGGTGAAGTGGCCGGTGGTGCGCTGCTGCCCTATCGCGGTGGTCCGGGTCTCCACGGCGTCGGGCGTGCCCTCCGCGGTGATCCGGTCGTAGCCGTCGACCCATTCGTAGGCCCCGGCGTGGCTGGACTGGTAGTCGTACGCGACCTTGTAGCGGTGCCCCTCGGTCATGGGCACGGTCCAGGGGGCGGTGCGGTAGACGAGCCCGGCGTTCTCCTCGTGGGACTTGAGGGATTCCTCGCCGCCGAGCACATCGTCGGACAGCTTTCCGTTCCACCCTGCCTGGGTGTACGGGGCGTGCAGCTGGGAGATGACGGTGCGGGGGTCGGTCGAGCCGCCCGCGTCGCCCTTCAGGAAGGGGCCCCAGCCCTGGTCGACGTCCTCGAAGTCCTCGTGGACGACGGTGCCCGGCACGGTTTTCGGGGCGTTGGCGACGATGCGCACGTCGTCGGCCCGTACGGTGGCCGCGCTGCCGCCGGCCGCCTCCACGCGCAGGGTGGCGCGCCCGTTCGCGGGGGCGGTGAAGTTGACCTCGGCGCGCTGGAAGTAGCTGCCGTGCCAGTCGGACGCGGCAACCTGGTCCTTGACGGTGGAGCGGTCCACGGCGACGGACTTCCCGCCGATCGAGAGCGTGGTGTGCCGGGTCTTCCCCGGCTGCACCTCGATGAGCGCGGAGGCGGTGTAGCGCTGGCCCGGGACGAGCCCGTCGACGCGCTGCGCGAGCGCGGCGGGTGCGCTGCCGGTGAACGCGGCGCTGTTGCGGCCCTTGCCGTCGGTGTCGCGGCCGACGGCCCCGGTCTTCGTCCAGGCGGTCAGCGCCCCGTCGTTGAAGCCCGGGTCGTGGACCGGGGTGCCCTCGCCCCACTCCGGGTCGGCGGCCCTGGGTGCCTGCCGGGGGTAGAGGACGTACGGCTGGCCGGCCTTCGCGGTCAGGGTGACCCTCCCGTCGACCGGCTTGACCGTGCCCGTCTTCACGCGGCCGTTGTCGGTCAGCGCGTAGACGGTGTACGTACCGTTCGACGGCACGGCCCAGCTGCTGGTCCCGCCGGACTGGCTGTAGTGGTACAGCTTCTTCCCGCCGTCCCAGGGCAGCAGGTAGCCGGTGCCGCTGAGGACCTTGCGGCCGTGGTCGTAGAAGGTCCGCTTCCCGTCCTCGACGGTGCCCCGGACCCCGCCGGTGAGGGTGATGTCGTTGCCGTCCCAGCGGGTGATCCTCTGCTGCTGGAGGTACTTGGCGGGCAGGTTGCGCTGCCAGATGTTGTCGTAGAAGGCGTTCCAGTCGGTCTCGCCGGTCCAGCCCTCGAATTCGGCGAGGGCACTCTGGCCGAGCACCGGGTCGTTGTTCCAGGTGTCCCGCTCGCCGTTGCGGATGAAGCGGATGATCTTCGAGTTGAGCCCCTTGTTGGTGGCCCCGCCGTAGTCGAGGTCGTTGGCCCAGTGCGACCACAGGGTGCCGCGCTCGAACTTGTCGGACCACTCGCTGCCGACGTTCCAGCCCTGCTTCTGCACGGCGCGCAGCGTCTTGTCCGCGATCCAGCCGTGCGTGTAGTAGACGTCGATGTAGAGGAAGCCGAGGTTGGGGTCGGTCTCGTCGCGCAGCTGCTGGAAACGCCTGGCCAGGTCGCCGCTGTTGATGTCGCGGCGCTGGTCGATGTAGTAGCTCTGGCCCAGCCAGTTCCAGCCGGGCCTGGTCTTGTCGACGAGCTGCTCGTCGAACTCCCTGGCCTCGGGGTACGCCTCGGTCGCGTTGACGTGGACGCCGAAGGTGGCGCCCCATTTCTTGCCGTCCTTGAGCAGCGCGTTGAGGTCCTTGAGCCCTCCGGCGCGCTTGTTGTAGTCGCCGCCGTAGTCGGGGTGGGCGGAGTCGTGGCCCTCGGAGGCGTACCCCTTGAGGACGGCGAGCTGGCCGAGTCCGTCGGTGGCCAGGGAGATCCGCTTGACGTCGTCGAGGGTACGCAGGAAGGGATGGGTGGCCTGGCTGGCGAAGTTGAACGGGATGTGGGTGACGACCCGGTCAGCGGTGGACTCACTGCCGGGGGCCCGGACGCCGATGGCACGGAAGGCGACGGCGCCGTCCTGCCAGTCCACGGTCCGGTCGCCGTTGGCGTCGGGGGTGACGACGACCCTGGCCCAGGGGAGGTCGTCCCCGCTCTCCGGCTCCGGTGCGCCCTCGCCCCGGTAGGTCCACTGGCCGGACCAGACGCCGACCCGGACGCTGCCGTCGTCGGCGGTGCGGGCCTGGTGCCAGAAGCGGGCGTCGTCGCCGCCGGTGGCGCCGGAGGGTTTGTCGTAGGAGGAGTTGGACTCGACGGCGGCGGCGAGCGAGGAGGTGTTGACGATCGCGTAGGTGGCGCCGAGCGGGGCCTTGTCGGCGGCGGTGGCGGCGGTGACCGGGCCGAAGACGTCGGCGGTCTTCGTCGAGTCGTTGTCGAGCCTGGTGAAGGCGGTGGCGGCGCCGGTGTCGGTGGAGCCCACGGAGACCAGGTCGTGGCCGGGTATGTCGAGGGTGGAGACGCGGAACGCCCCGGTGTCGCGGACGGCCGTCACCTTGAAGGTGGTGGCGCGTCCGGTGACCGAGAGCGAGGCGTCGATCTCGACCCCGGGCAGGCCGGTGAAGGTCAGGGTGTAGTGGGCGGCCGAGGCGGTGATCCGGGGGGCGCCCTTGAGCTGGACGGGGTACGCGCTGCCGTTGAGGGTCACGGTGGTGACCGGCCGCGTGCTGCCCAGCAGCCGCCCGCCCCCGGCCCGGTCGGTGTACGCGAGGACCCGCGGGAAGTCCTCGGCCACGGCGACCGCGAGCTGGGCGGACCGGATGACGGGGGCGTCCGCGGGCACGGACGGCGCGACCGCGGCGGACGGGCCGGAGGCGGGAGCGGCGGCCGAGGCGGGGAGCGCCGTCCCCGCCAGGGCCAGGACGACGGCTGTGGCGGCGGCTGCGGCGCCCGCCGAAGTGAATCTTCGAGAGGACATGTGCACTGCGTAGTCCCCGCCCCGGGACACCGTCAACGACCTGCGACGACTCCGAACGCACCAGTCCAACAACCGCGTTGCGTAAGTCCAAGTGGGCCCTGACCGGCCCGGGTGAAGTCCGTCAGGGCCGGGCGCGGGGACTCCGGTACGTCACCAGCGGACGGCCGTGAAGTCGACCGGCCGGGGCCGCAGCAGCGCCGCGCGTTCCGTGAGGGCGTGCAGCCGCCGGGACATCTCGTCGGCGTCCAGCCGTCGTCGGTCGCCGTGGCCGGGCAGTACCCATTCGAACCTCAGCTTCCCCGCCGTCCGGGCCAGGGAGGCCGCCTGCTCCTCGATGGAGTACCAGGTCACGGGGTCCACGACCTCCAGGTCCTGGGTCGTACGCGACCAGTGGAAGCTGTCGCCGCTGAAGCAGTACCGGTCGTCGGCGAGGTAGAGCACGCTGCCCTTCGTGTGGCCGGGCAGCGGATGGACGGTGACTCCCCCGCCGACCTCCACCGGGTCCAGCCCCCGGATCACCTGGTCCGCGTCCGGGGCCGCGTCCAGATCGCCCTCGTGGATCCAGAGCCTGGCCCCGTAGTGGTCGGCGTAGCGCCGCCCGTGCGCGGCATGGTCGCGGTGGGTCAGCAGTACGTCGGTGACGGGCCCCGCCACCGTCGCGTACCGGTCCGCGAGGCCGGAGCTCCAGCGCGGGGTGTCGATCATCATCGACGTACCGGAGGGCCGCCGGAGCAGGTACGCGTTGGCCCCGGCGGTGTGCGTGGAGTTGTGCCCGCAGATCAGCACGCCGTCGTCCAGCGCCATCGGGAACGGGTCGAGCACCGGGTCCAGCTTCCGCGACCCCGGCCGGATCGAGCGGGTGTGGCAGGCGAAGGCGGCGGCGTGTAAGCGCCGGGTCTCCTCCGGACTCTCCGGCTGGCGCAGCACCTCCGACCTGTGGTTCACCTCCTCGAACAGCTCGGGGGCGAACTGCCGGGCGACATCGCAGTTGGTGCAGCGGTCGTCCACGTACCAGTCATCCACAGCGGGGCTCCTCACCTGTCCGCGTATACGACCCGGGCCGGGCCTCCGGCTCCAGGCACAGCCAAGGCATAGCCCACGGACGGCCATGAGGGGAAGGGTGCACCGGGGCCCGGCGTGCCCTTGACGGTTCCTCGGCGAAGGCGGCGGAGGACTCGTTCCGCCGGTTCGTGAAGGGACGCGAGTCCACCACGTCCTGAACTCCGCGCCCCGCGTCATGCGCCCTGCGTCCTGCACGGACGCGACGTCACCGCCGTCCGGGACGCGCACCTCACAAGGGCGACCGGACCGGGTGCACGGCGGCCTCGCGGATGTCCCGCGGCCGCACCGGACTCGCGCCCCGGGCAGCCCGGCAGCCCGCACGGGTCTCCTCACACACCTGGCAGCGCTCAGGCGTACCGGGGAGGGCGAGAAAGGGGAACTCGTGCACGGCATCGACCGCGAACAGGCTGGCCAGGTTGTCCGCGGACTTGCCGGGCACCGCCTGCCGGAACCGGGACAGGACGTCACGAGGGCCGAGGCAGGCCGCACGCTTCTCCGGCGTGGTGGCGGAAATCCGTCAGCGCGGGGACGGCCGGGATCAGTGGAACGCCGGGCCGTCGGACGGTGCCAGGGTCCGCAGGACGTCGAACTCGTTGCCCTCGGGGTCGGCCATGACCACCCAGCTCCGGCCGGGCCCCTGCCCCACGTCCACCGTGGTGGCGCCGAGGGCGAGCAGTCTGGTCACCTCGGCGTCGGTGCTCCGGTCGATCGGGCTGACGTCGAGGTGGATCCGGTTCTTCGCCGCCTTGCCCTCGGGCACGTGGATGAACAGCAGGGTGGGCGGCATCTGCCGGGCCCGGACCTGCTCGACGGTGGGCTCCCAGGAACCGATCTCGACCTTGTCCTCACCCCGGTCGATCACCTCGAAGTCCAGGACCGCGCACCAGAAGGCCGCGAGCCGCTCCGGATCGCGGCAATCGACGACCAACTCCGTGAATCTACTGGCCACTTCTCCCCCAGGCAGTGCGGACGGCAGGCTCAGCCTACGAGGCCGGGCCGCCGTCCGCCCCGGCTTGTTCAGGCCCGGTGCGCCTTGGTCCAGCCCGGCGCGTCCTGCCCCAGCCCGATGCGGCTCGATCCGGAAGGCAGCCCTCCGGCAGTCAGCCGGTCCGGCCCGCGCACCGCGAACTCGCACCAGACCACCTTGCCCGGGTTCCGCTCCCCCACGCCCCACGTGTCGGCGAGCGTCGCGACCATGAGCAATCCGCGCCCGGACTCCGCGCCGGAATCCGCCCAGGCCCCGGGGAGCCGCACCTCCCCGTCCCCACTGTCGTGGACCTCCACACGCAGGACACCGTCGCCCGGGTCCAGGCTCAGCCGGAGCCGGAACCCCCGGCCGGGCGGCACCCCGTGCAGCAGGGCGTTGGTGGCCAGCTCACTTACGCAGAGCACCACATCGTCGGCACGCTTCTCGCACGCCCAGTCGCGCAGGGCATCACGTACGAACTTCCGTACGAGCGGGATGGCCCGGCGTTCCCGCCGGTGGAACACCTCGCGGAAGTGGGGGAGTTGGGTAATCTCGTTCACGCAGCCAACGTCACGCAATGTCACTGGTGATGAACAGTGCGTGGGGTCGTACATCTCATCTGTACGACCTCTGACGGGTCATCCGGGGTTCGGAACGGGGAGAGGCAGTCCATGCACACAGCGAAGAAACGCAAGAGCAAGCAGATCACCACATGGACGATGATCGGGAACTTGCTCGCGGAACACCGTGGTGACATGCGAATGACCCAGGCGGCCCTGGCCGAGCTGTGCCGGGTGAGTGTGGACACCATCGCGTCGATCGAGCAGGGCCGCAGGCCGCTCCAGCGCGACCTGGCCGTCCTGCTCGACAAGCACCTCCAGACGAAGAAGACGTTCCAGACCTTGGCGGAGGCGATGCCGAGCAAGGACCGGCTGCCCGCGTTCGTCCATGACTTCCTGGACTACGAGCGGGAGGCACTGACGCTGCTCTGGTACGAGAACCAGGTAGTGCCGGGGCTGATCCAGACCGAGGAGTACGCCCGCTTCCTCTTCTCCTGCCTCTTCCCTCCTCTGGACGAGGCCGAACAGGAGAGCTGGGTGACGGCACGCATGGACCGGCAGAAGCTCCTCGAACGCAAGCCGCGCCCCATGCTTCACTTTGTCCTGGAGGAGAGCACCCTACGCAGCCGACTCGGCGACCCTGCCATGATGCGGAGCCAGATCCGGCATCTGCGCCAGTGCATGGAACTCCCCTTCCTGGGTCTCCAGATCATGCCGATAGAGCTTCCGAAGCATGCCGCGCTCGACGGCCCGATGGTGCTGCTGGAGACCCCCGAGCACGACCACTTGGCCTACGTCGAGGGTCAGTTGACCAGCTACCTGCACGAGGACCCGGATCAGGTCAGTGTGCTTCAGCAGAAATATGGGATGCTGCGTTCGCAGGCGCTCTCCGTCGATGCGAGTGCCCGGCTACTGGACGAACTGCTTGGAGAGACATGACCCGCGCAGCACACCCGGCCTCCCCCTCCGCCACCCTTGCTTGGTTCAAGTCGAGCTACAGCGGCAGCCAGGGCGGTGCCT
This sequence comes from Streptomyces sp. NPDC058195, assembly GCF_042883525.1. NCBI lineage: Bacteria > Bacillati > Actinomycetota > Actinomycetes > Kitasatosporales > Streptomycetaceae > Streptomyces > Streptomyces sp. NPDC058195. The sequence goes on along the minus strand of NZ_JBHVVM010000012.1, from coordinate 33,824 downwards.
GCCTGGAGGTCGCCTACGACTGGCGCAAGTCCAGCTACAGCGGCAGCCAGGGAGGCGACTGCGTGGAGGTGGCCGCGCACCCCGCCGCCGTCCACATCCGCGACTCCAAGGTCACCGAAGGCCCCGTCCTGACCGTCCCGCCGACCGCCTGGACCGCCTTCCTGAGCGCCACGGTCTGAGAAGCCGTCGCCCTACCGGTCATGGAGTCTGCCGTCGAACGGGCGTCCCGATCGGGTGAGCGCGGGCACTGCCCGGCCTGAGAGCGGGGCCTGGCGGTATACGGGAAAATCCAGGGGAGTGGACGGGCGCGCGCTGCTACGGTCGGGCGCTATGAGCTGGCTCCCCGATGACTTCGCCCATCCCGTCCTGGTACCGCTGCCGGGCAGTGACCATCACCTGCGGCCGATCCGGGAGGCGGACACCCCGCTCGACTATCCGGCTGTGATGGGTTCGCGCGAGCGGCTGTGGAGCATTTTCGGCCCGGCCTGGGGCTGGCCCGCGGCCACCATGACCTACGAGGCCGACCAGGCCGACCTGTTGCGGCACGAGAAGGAGATCGCAGCACACCAGTCCTTCAACTACGCGTTGCTCGACGTGGCGGAGACAGCTCTGCTCGGCTGCGTCTACATCGACCCACCGGAGAGGGCCGGCGCGGACGGCGAGATCTCCTGGTGGGTGGTGGACGAGCTGGTGGGCAGCAAGGTCGAGCAGGCCCTCGACGAGCTGGTGCCGCAGTGGATCGCCGCCGACTGGCCGTTCGAGCAGCCGCGCTTCCTCGGCCGCGAGATCTCCTGGGCGGACTGGCTCGCCCTGCCGGAGCACGCCGACGCGTAAGTAGCTTCTGCCGTAACGCTCTGGGCAAGGGCTGTCCCGTAATCCCTTGCGGGCGTGCGGCGTCAGGGATTACGGGACAGCCTTTACTTGGCGCTCGCACGGCCGTCTCGCTCCGCGCCGTGCCGCGCCGCCCACCACCGCCCACCACCGCCTGCCGCCGTCCCTACGGCCGCCTGGTGGCCCATCCCCCGCGCGGAGCCTTACTCCCCCTGTGCGCCGATCGCGGCGACGACGGCACCCACCCGGGCCGTGGCACCCTCCCCACGCGCGACGAACACGAGCGTGCCGCCGACCGGCGCGGTGATCACGGCCGCTCCCCGCTCCCACACAAGGGTGAGCAGCGGCTCGTCGGCGGTGACCTGGTCGCCCTTCCTCTTGTGCCAGCGCACGATCCGCAGCCGCGTTTCCGGGCCCGGCAGCAAGAGGTGCCGGGGCAGGCTCACGAAGGCGTGGCCGGTCACGGACTTCCGCACGGTGGCCCGGACCTGCGGCACCTGCCGGGGCGCGGCCCGGTCCGGGAAGGGCACCGGTCGGGCTTCGGTCTTCGTGGCGGGGCCTGGTACGGGGGCGCGGCCGGGGGCTGGTTCTGGGGCCGGTGCGGACTTCGGTTCGGGCGGGGCCGCGCGCGGGACCGTCGCGTCGGCCCGGACCGTCCGTGCCGTCCGTATCTCCCGCTCGTCGATCAGCCCGGTCACCGCGTCCGGGAGGCGGAGCCCGTCCGGCCCGGCCAGCGCGGCGCAGCGGCCGAGGATCTCGTCCACGCCGGGCCGGTCGCCGGGCGCCTTGGCGAGGCCCGCCGCGACGACCGGGACGAGGTCGGCCGGTACTCCCGACAGGTCCGGCTCCTCGTGCACGACGCGGTACATCACGGCCTCCTTGCGGCCGCTGCCGAACGGGGCCTCTCCGGTGGCGGTGTAGGCCAGTACGGCCGCCAGACAGAAGACGTCGCTCGCCGGACCGGCTTCCTCGCCCCGGATCTGCTCGGGCGACATGTAGGCGGGGGTGCCGATCACACCGGACCTGGTGAGCTCGGACGTCTCGTCCAGGGCTCGGGCGATGCCGAAATCGATGACGCGCGGCCCGTCGTTGGCGAGGAGCACGTTTCCGGGCTTGAGGTCGCGGTGGACCACTCCGCACGCGTGGATGGCCTTCAGTCCTTCGGCCAGGCCCGCACCGAGCGCCGCGACCGCCTCCGCCGGGAAGGGGCCGTACTCGGCGACCGCCTCGCGGAGCGACGGGCCGGGGATGTAGGACGTGACCAGCCACGGCTGGTCGGCCCCGGTGTCCGCGTCGACGACCTGCGCGGTGTAGAAACCCCCGACACGGCGGGCGGCCGCCACCTCGCGGCTGAAGCGGCGGCGGAAGTGCACGTCCTCGGCGAGCGGGCGCCGTACGACCTTCACCGCGACGATCCGCCCGCCCGGCGAGCGCCCGAGGAACACTTCGCCCATTCCACCGGCTCCCAGTCGCGCCAGCAGCCGGTACGGGCCGACCGCGCGGGGGTCGGCGGGGAGCAGCTCTCTCATTCCGCAGATGCTCGCAGGTCTGGGTGAACCATCGGCACGGATCACCAACATCCGTGCGAACCAAGGGCGTTGCGGACGACGGGCCCGCGTCCGCTTCTCAGCGCTCCCGCGTGTACGTCACGACCCACGCGACGCTGAGAACGACGCCGAGACACCCCACGCCGAAGACACCGAGAGCCGTCCAGATCCCCTTCCCGTCCGCTACGGAGCGCACTCCGCCCGCCAGTCCCCCGACGGCCATGCAGAGGCCGAGGACGAAGCTCCGGGAACTCCGGGGGCTCAGCCGGTGCCGCGGGTCCGGACGGCGACGGTCCCGCGACGGCGGGCCTGCGGAGTGCTTCACCGGAATCCTTCTTCGCGCCGGAGGAAAACGACCATGCTAAAGGGCTGTCCCGTCGCGGTTCGCGAGGGCTGGCCGTCAGGTCTTCCGCTGGAGGACCGGGCGCTGCTGGAGGACCGGGCGCCGCTGGCCGAAGCACGTCCTCGCCCGCATGACGACCTGAAAGGTCCTCCGCGGCTGCCGCCTCGAAGGCGACGGCGTCCGCCATGCCATGCCCGGCATCGCCCGGCATCGCACGGATGCACCAGACGCCGCGCAGCCCGGCCTCCGGCCGGACGCCGGCCGTCCGAAGACGGGGCCCAGGCCCGCACATGCCCGCGGCGTCGCGGTGTCCGGTACCGCCTGGCCGCCGCCCGAATAGGGGGAGTCATGAAAAGTTCACCCGCTTGAGAGCGCTCTCAGCCCTATGTCTTGACGGCTGGAGCGGCCCTCACGAGAGTGGAGATTTCCCCCCACACCCCCAGGAGTCCCCGTGGTCTCACGCAGGCTTTTCCTGAAGGGCGGCGCCACCGCCGCCGCGACCGCTCTCACGTACCCGGCCTGGGCCAGTTCGCTGAGCCCGAGCGCGCACGCGGCTCCCGCGACCTGCGAACTCGCCCTGGCGAACCTGTCGTTGCCGGGCAAGGTCAACGCGTACGTCACCGGCCGCGAGCAGGGCTCCGGCCACTGGGTCCTGCTGCGGGCCGACGGCACCCCCTACCGCCCGGACTCCCCCTCCGCCCCGCAGACCCCGCTGCCCGTCGACTGCGCCATCCCGCTGAACGCGGCGGGCGCCGCTCCGGTGGTCCTCACCCTCCCGCAGATGTACGGCGCGCGCGTCTACTTCGTACGCGACGACACCCTCACGTTCTTCCTCAACCCGGGCCCCGAAGTCGTCGAACCGGCCTTCGCGACGCCCACCGACGCCAACTACGGGCGCACCTGGTCCTTCTGTGAATTCACGTTCAACCCACAGCAGTTGTACGCCAACATCAGTTACGTGGACCTGGTCACCGCGCTGCCGATCGGCCTGACCCTGGAGGGTGACGCGACGCACACCGTGGCCCCGCTCCCGGACGGCGCGGTCCAGCGCGTCGCGGACGGTCTCACCGCCCAGGCCGGCACCGACGGCCAGCCCTGGGACAAGCTGGTGATCCGGGGCGGGGACGGCGGCGTCCTGCGGGTGATCTCCCCGCAGAGCCTGATGGCGCCGTATTTCGACCGGCCGGACGAGATGCCGTTTCGGGACGCGTTCACCTCGTACATCGACCGGGTCTGGGACAAGTACCGCTCCACCGATCTGCGCATCGACCTCCAGGGCGGGCGCGGCGTCCGCACCGGCCGGGTGAACGGCGACGTCCTGGCCTTCGAGGGCGACCACACCTTCGCCAAGCCGACCTCCAAGGACGTCTTCACCTGCGACCACGGCCCGTTCACCAACAACCCGGCCGACTCCGACGACAAGAAGGCGCTCCTGGCCCGCCTCGCCTCCGGCTTCAACCGCTCCCTGATGCTCACCCACCCCGACCAGCCGAACGGCACCTCCCCCGCCGACTACTACCAGGACCCGGCCACCAACCACTGGTCCCGCGTCGTCCACGCCCACACCCCGATCGGCTACGCCTTCCCGTACGACGACGTCCGCCCCGACGGCCAGCCCGACGTGTCGGGCGCCGCCAACGACGGGAACCCGCGCCGGTTCACGGTGGCGGTCGGCGCCTGATCCGGTGGGCCAGGGCCCCGTTAGAGTCGCTGGATGACCGAGGACCTACGCATCTGCTTCATCGGCGACTCGTTCGTCCAGGGCATCGGCGATCCCGAGCACCGGGGGTGGGTCGGCCGGGTGCTGGAGGCCACCGGCAGGGACATCACGGCCTTCAACCTCGGTATCAGGCGCAACACCTCCGAGGATGTGCTGCGCCGCTGCTGGCGGGAGGTGCTGCCGCGGACCCTGTCCGGCGCCGACAACAGGCTCGTCGTCTCCTTCGGCAGCAACGACATGACCGAGGAGAACGGCACGGTGCGCGTCGGTGCGGCCCGCTGTCTGGAGAACCTGGCCTCGGTCCTGGACGAGGGCCGGTGCCGGGCCGTCACGCCGCTCGTGGTCGGCCCGCCACCGGTCGTCGGCGTGGGCGCCGGACATCTGACCCGTACGGCGGAGCTCGCCGACGCGATGGGGGCGCTCTGCCGGGAGCGGCACGTGCCGTTCGTCCCCACCACCCGGCTCCTGGCCGACGACCCCGTCTGGACGCGCGAGGCCCTGGCGGGCGACGGCGCCCACCCGGGTGGCGGCGGCTACCGGCGGCTGGCCGCTCTCGTCCTGGCTGGCCCGTGGCAGCGGTGGATCGCCCGGTCACCTTCCTGAACTGAACGGCCGGTGCGCGAGGGAGACGTATCCCGCTCCCCGCACGCGACCGCCGTCCGCAGCCGCGCGGGGCCGGGCCGGTGCGGTGCGGTGCGGTGCTCAGCTGATGATCCCGCCGTGCGCCCACCGCGGATCGTCGAGGTCCAGCCCGCCTCGCCCCGGGCCCCGAGTCCGTCCAGCACCGCCCGGTGCGGCCGACGCCACAGGCCGGTATCGGTCAGCACCGTGAAGCGGCGATGCGCGGTGACGGGCCGGGCGGCGGGCGGCGGGCGGCGGGCGGCGGGCGGCGGGCGGCAGATGCCACCAGGCACAGCCGCCGGACACAGCCGCCGGACAGCGCGTACACCACTGCCGTGAACACCACTGCCGTGAACACGGCCCGCTCGCCACACGGGGGGGCGGTCCCGCCACCGTGCGGACGAGCGGCGAACATCGGCGTCAACGGGGCGGCCAGCTGCCAGAGTTCATCAGGAACCAGACGCCCGGCGGACCGGCGTCCACGGCCGGCATCAGGCCGCACGACCCTCACACCACGTCAGACAACCTCTCATCCGTGACGGGTACGGCCGCTCTGGCGGCCTGCTCGATCTTCGCGCGGTAGGCCGCACGGGCTTCCTCGTCGATCTGCTCCTCGTGTTCGGCGCGCAGCCCGGTCCGGCCGTCGAGGCCCTCGCGCAGGATGTCGGCGTGCCCGGCGTGCCGGACGGACTCGCTGAGGACATGGACCATGACGGCGAACAGGTTCGTGTTGGGATACGGCTCCGGCCACCACGGCACGTGGCCGGGGGCGTCGAGGGGAAGCGCGTTGATCGTCGCGTCCGAGTGTTCCCACGTGCGCTGGTAGAACCCGATGATCTGATCGCTGGTCTCGTCCTCGGTCGCCCACAGATCGCCGCCGTCGTGGTCCTGCCACCGGGGCAGCGGTTCCGGGGAAGGGCGGCCGAAGACCTCGCCGAAGTACCTGGCCTCGACGCTGGCCACGTGTTTGACCAGGCCGAGGAGGTTGGTCCCGGTCGCGGTCAAAGGCCGGCGGGCGTCGTACGCGGACAAGCCGTCGAGTTTCCAGAGCAGTGCCTTGCGGTCCCTCCGCAGTCTCCCGTGCAGGTTGTCCTTGGCGAATTCGTCGATCATGCGGCATGAGCCTGCCATGGGCCGCTCGTGGTCTCAAGATCGCGCAGTGGTCCGCGACGACCGGCAGAACCGGGGCCCGGCCCTGGCCGCCGCCCCGGCACGGCGGGCCCCGGTCCGGTGAGGGGCTCCGGGTCAGCGGACCAGCTCGGCTGCCAGGAGGTCCATCAGGAGGCCGTCGTGCCAGGTGCCGTCGGCGGCGCGCTCGTACTGCCGCATGACGCCCACCGGGCGGAAGCCGGCCTTGGTGTAGCAGCGGATCGCCGCCGCGTTGTCGGCCGCCGGGTCGATCACCAGGCGGTGGTAGCCGTGGTCGTCGACGAGGTGGCGGGCCAGCGTCCGTACGACGTCGGTGCCGAGGCCCCGGCCGTGCACCGCGGGATCGAGGAAGAGGTCGATGCCCGCGTGCCGGTACTCGGCGTCCTCCTCCGCGTACCACTGGATCATGCCGGCGACCCGCCGTTCGTACTCGACGGCCAGGCAACGCGTATCCGGATCGCCGAGCCCGGCCAGCACCTCAGCCTCCAGGTCCTCCCCGCCCCGCCACCGGGCCCGCACCTCGGGTGTGGCCCGGATCGCGGCCAGAGCGGGAGCGTCCCCGCGTCCGGCGGGCCGGAGAACCACCTGTGCGCCGCGCAGCAGACCCACTCCCACAACCCCGCATTCCTTCTGTACCTGTCCAGTGGACCGGACCGTTCCCCTGCCGGAGGGACGAGGCCGGGCGCATCGCCGGGAGGACCGGGCCGGACCGGCGGAGCCAGCGGACGAGAGCGCCCCGCCCCGGAGTCCCGCGGTCGCGCCCTCCCGGGCCGCTGGGACGCCGGAGCGAAGGGTGCCGGGGGCCGACCTGCCCCGGCCACGCGGTTCGCCCCTCGCGTGTCAGCGGGAGCAGATCACACTGACGAGCGTGAACGACGCGTAGAACGGCCCCTGGGACAGCCCGGCGAACCAGCGGTGCCCGCGGTCGCGGTCGACGTGGCCCGCGTCGATGGCCTTCTGCATGGTGCGGCCCAGGCCCAGGGTGTGATCCGCGTCGTGGACATCCCGGAAGACCGGTGTGGTGGCGAGCACCTCTTCGACGCGGAAGCCCGCCTGTCCGGCGAGGCGGGCGAGGCTGCGGCCGATGGTCGCGTGGCGCACGGCCTCGGCCGTGGTGTAACGGGTGAAGGCGCGGCTCGTCTCAAGGTCCTCGGCGTCGACGATCAGCGTGTCCCAGTCGGGTTCGGCGAGGCCGATGCGGGCGCCCGGACGGGTCGCCCGGTACATCTGGGCGAGGACACCGGCCGGATCGGCGACGTGCATCAGGACCCGGTCGGCCTTGGCCCGGTCCACCGTGCCCGGCTCGACGGGCAGGGCGTGCGCGTCGCCCTCGCGGATCTCCACCCGGCGCAGGTCCTCCGTACGCGCACGGGCCAGCGCGAGCATGCCCGGGTCACGGTCCACGCCGATGACCGTGCCGCCGTCGCCGACGCGTTCGGCCAGCGTCGGCAGATCCGTACCCGGGCCGCATCCCACGTCCAGGACGGTCTGGCCCGCGCGGATGTCCAGCAGGTCCAGCGTCTGCCGTTTGTACGCACGGCCCGTATCACTGGCGGCGGCGCGCAGCATGTAGGAGGCCTGGTCGGGTGGGGGCGTGCCCAGGGTCGATGACATGGGGGCAGTCAAACACCTGGGCCCGGCGTCCGTCGTGCGTTTCCCGTTCCGCGCGGGGGACGCCCGCGGATGCTCCGCCCGTGTCCGGGGCGGGCGCTGAGGAACGGCGGAACGCAAGGAGGGAGGTCAGCGGGCGCGGAGTGCCCCTCGCAGCCGCCGCGGACCTCGCGGCGCTGACGGCCGGTCCCTGGCGGCCTCCGCCTCCGCCCGCGGGCCGTCCCGGGCGCATGTCCAGCCGGCCCGGCTCGCGCCCCGCCGCGTCCCCGCGGCGCGGCAGCGCTCCGGTGACCCCGCCCTCGCGGGCGGATGCCCCCGCTCCGGGCGGGCCGGGACGGGGGCATCCGGGGCCGGTGCGCGCGGTACGGGGGTCAGCAGCCGCCGCAGTTGTAGTACGTCACGTCCCAGTGGTTGCCCTCGTCGGCGTAGATGTTGCCGGAGCCCGCCTTGTACTGGGGGGCGCCGTCGCCGCGGAGGCCGATGTAGGTGAACGTGTTGTGGATGTAGTTGGTGAGGCAGGTCGACTTGCCGAAGTCGAGCTTGTAGCCGTTCCAGTGGGAGTACGTGCCGCTGGCGTGGCCGGTCTCGGTGCCGCCGGTGATGTTCAGCGCGCAGCCCGTGGCGCTCTTGAGGGTCTGGGCGCCCTGGGCGGTCGGCAGGTTGAGCTGGTCGAAGGACGTGCAGGTGGAGACGTTGCGGTTGGAGCAGCCACCGGAGGACGACCAGGTGATGCCGGAGGGGCTGAAGCGGGCGGTGGCCTGGGCGTGGGTGAGCTTGGTGACGGCGTGGGCCTGGGGGGCGGCGCCGCCGATCACACCGAAGCCCGGCGCGAAGAGCACACCGAGCACCAGGGCGAGTGCGGTCAGGACGGGGCGCAGTCTCATTGCGGACGACATGGGGGGAATCCTCCTGCTCATGACAAGTAAGGGCAGGGAGATACTGCCCGAGTTCTACGCGCGTCCGCCAGAGGGGGACGGCATCAACAGGGGGCAATTGGCGGCACGTTCGGCCGCCGTTCACGCCCCCTGCGGCATTCCCGGGTGATCGCCGGACCCCCACTCCGGCGACTCTGTTGAAACTTGAACTAGATTCCGGTACAGTCAATCTCGTTGAAGGTTAAACAACAACCGCGACGGTCACGACCGTCGCATCCCGTCACATCACGTCCCCCGAGGAGGAGCCATGGCTCTGTTCAACCGCAAGAACGACAAGACCCCCGCCGTCCCCGCCGCCGTGGACCCGGCCCTGGCCGCCCTCACCGGTGACTACACGATCGACCCGGCCCACAGCAGCATCGGCTTCACCGTGCGCCACGCCATGGTGACCAACGTGCGCGGCTCCTTCGGCGAGCACGAGGGCAGCCTCAAGCTCGACGGTTCCGACCCGGCGAACTCCACCGCGTCCATCGACGTCAAGATCGCCAGCGTCGACACCGGCATCGCCGACCGCGACGGCCACCTGGTCAGCGGCGACTTCTTCGACGCCGAGAAGTTCCCGCTCATGACGTTCCGCTCGACCCGCGCCGAGCAGCTCGGCGGCGACCAGTACCGCGTCACGGGTGACCTGACGATCAAGGACGTCACGCGTCCGCTCTCCATCGACCTGGAGTTCAACGGCTCCGCCACCGACGTCTACGGCAACGAGCGCGTCGGCTTCGAGGGCAGCGCGAACATCCTGCGCTCCGAGTGGGGCCTGACCTGGAACGCGGCGCTGGAGACCGGCGGCGTGATGGTCAGCGACAAGGTCAAGCTGAACTTCGACATCTCCGCGATCAAGGCCGCCGCGCCCCAGGCCTGACGCCGCTCCCCCGCCGGATCCCCCGTCGGCCCGCTCCCGTCGGCTCCCCGCCGGGCCGGGGCCGTCCCGGACCGGCACGTACCCCCTCACCGCGCGGTCACCGGCCGCCGGGCCCCGCTCAGGCCCGGCGAGCGGCGACCGCGCGGCGTACGTCGTCGTCGATCAGGTCCGCGTTCAGCGCCGCGGCGGCCTGCATTCCGGCTGCCGCGGCCACGATGACCTGGGCCTTCGGGTCAGCGGCGTTTCCGGCCACCCGGACGCGGGGCACCTGCGTGGACCCGGCCGGACCGGTGGCGAAGCAGCTCCCCGCCGACGCGCCGCCCGCCGTCACCGCGGTCACGGACAGGCCGAGACCGGCGAGCGCCTCCGCACGGGCGACGGACCGCGGCTGCACCACGACCGCCCCGCACGGCACCACCCGGCCGCCGCTCAGCCGCACCCCGGTGAGCCGGTCGTCCGCCACCTCCAGGCCGGTCACCTCACCGTCGACCACGGCGATGCCGCGCGCCGCCAGCTGTTCGTACTCCTCCTCGGCGGGCTCCGGCCCGGTGTGACCGAAGAGCGTGACGTCCTCGGCCCACTGCCGCCACATCAGCGCCTGGTGCACGGCCAGCGGGCCGGTGGACAGGACGCCGACCGGGCGGGAACGGACCTCCCAGCCGTGACAGTACGGACAGTGCAGCACCTCGCGCCCCCAGCGCTCGGCCACGCCCGGCACCCCGGGCACCTCGTCGACCAGGCCGGTGGCCACCAGGAGGGCGCGGGCCACGACGGCCGTCCCGTCCTCGCATACGACGCGGAAGTCCTCGTCGCCGGGCAGCCGTTCCGCCGCGGCCACGGCGCTCTCGACGACCTCGCCCCCGTACCGGGCCACCTCCTCGCGGCCGGTGGACACCAGCCGTGCGGGCGGGAGCCCGTCGTGCCCCAGGTATCCGTGCATGTGCGCGGCCGGGGCGTTGCGCGGCTGTCCCGCGTCGAGCACCAGCACCGAACGGCGCGCCCTGGCCAGGGTCACCGCCCCGCTCAGCCCGGCGGCACCGCCGCCGATCACCACCACGTCGTAGCGCCGGTCCGTGCCGCCGCGTGCGGTCGTTCCGCTCATCAGGAGCTCCTCCCTCTCGCCTTCGTCAGGGAGCGTCCACGAGGCGGTGCACTTTCGGCAAGAATGATTGCCGTATCGGCAAACGGCAGAGCTACGGCGTGGTCCCCTCCGTCTCGCCGACCGTCTGCTCCGACCAGATGACCTTGCCCGTGTCCGTGTAGCGGGTGCCCCAGCGTTCGGCGAACTGGGCGACCAGGAACAGGCCCCGGCCGCCTTCGTCGGTGCTCGCCGCGTACCGCAGGTGCGGGGCGGTGCTGCTGCTGTCGGACACCTCGCAGATGAGGTTGCGGTCGTAGAGCAGGCGTACGGCGATGGGCGCGGTGCCGTAACGGACCGCGTTGGTGACCAGTTCGCTGAGGATCAGCTCGGTGGCGAAGGCCTCTTCCTCCAGTCCCCGGTCGGTGAGCCACTGGGAGACGTTCTTGCGGACCCCGGCGACGGCCGCCGGGTCGGTGGCCACGGGCCACTGCGCCACCTGCCCGGGGTCGAGGGTGCGGGTGCGGGCCACGAGCAGCGCGACATCGTCGTCCGGCCGGTCACCGAGCAGGGCGTCGAGCACGTCGTCGCAGGTCTCCTCCGGCGTCCGGTCGCGCCCGGCGAGCGCCTCGCGCAACCGGTCGAGGCCGACGTCGATGTCCCGGCCGCGCCGCTCGACGAGTCCGTCCGTGTACAGCACGAGACGGCTCCCCTCGGGTACGTGGAACTCGGCGGCCTCGAAGGGCATGCCGCCGATGCCGAGCGGAAGCCCGGCGGGGACCTCGGGAAACTCGACGGTGCCGTCGGGCAGGACCAGCGCGGGGCCAGGATGACCGGCGCGGGCCACCGTGCAGTTGCCGTTGACCGCGTCGTAGATCGCGTAGAGGCAGGTGGCCCCGGCGATCTCGGCGTCGCCCTCCGCGATCTCGTCCCGGTCGATCCGGGCAACCAGCTCGTCCAGGTGCCAGAGCAGTTCGTCGGGTGCCGGGTCCAGCGAGGAGAAGTTGTGGACGCTGGTGCGCAGCCGCCCCATGGTGGCCGCGGCGTGCAGCCCGTGCCCGACCACGTCGCCGACGACCAGGGCCACCCGGGCGCCGGAGAGCGGGATCACGTCGAACCAGTCGCCTCCGACGCCCTCGTAGGCGGGCAGATAGCGGTAGGCGACGTCCAGGGCGCTCTGCTCGGGCAGTCCGCGGGGCAGCAGACTGCGCTGGAGCGTCACGGCGAGGGCGTGCTCCCGGGTGTAGCGGCGGGCGTTGTCCACCCCCACGGCGGCGCGGGCGACCAGCTCCTCGGCGAAGGACACGTCGGCGTCGTCGAAGGGCCGCGAATCGCCCGTGCGCCAGAAGTTGACCATGCCCAGGACGGTGCCGCGCGCGTGCAGCGGCACCGACAGCATCGAGTGGAAGCCGTGGGCCTTGATCCGTTCGGCCACGTCGGAGTCCCAGTTCCGCAGGCCCAGCCGGGTGAACTCCTCCGCCAGGTCGGCGTCCTCGCGGTGGGCGCGCATGGCGCGGGTCCGGGCGGGAACGAAGCCCACGACGCGGCCGACCGGGTACAGCGGGTGCTCGTCGGTGACGGACGCGACGACGGTGCGGCGCATCTCCAGGGTGGCGCCCTGCGGGGTGACCGGTTCGTCGCCCCGGCGCACGGGATCGGCGATGTCGACGGTGGTGGCGTCGGCGAATCCGGGGGTCGCCACGTCCGCCAGCTCCTGGGCGGTGCGGGTGACGTCGAGCGTGGTGCCGATGCGGGATCCGGCCTCGTACAGGAGCAGCAGCCGTTCGGTGGCGAGTTCGGCCTGTCCGGTGACCGCGCGGAGTTCGGTGGTGTCGCGCAGGGTCACCACCGTGCCGGGCGGACCGCCCTGGGCGTCGGTCGGGCGGAGGTTGACGGCCAGCAGCCGGTTCCCGGCCCGCAGCACCTCGTCGGTGACGGTGCGGCCGGAGACGAGGAGCTTCGCGGCCTCCGGGGCCAGCCCGAGCGTCGCCACCGGTCTGCCCTCGGCGTCCGGGGGCAGGTCGAGCAGGCGGCGGGCCTCGTCGTTGGCCAGGGTCAGCCGCCGGTCGGCGTCGACGATGAGGACGCCCTCGCGGACCGCGTGCAGGACCGCGTCGTGGTGTTCGTACATCCGGGTCATCTCGGCGGGGCCGAGGTTGTGGGTCTGCCGTCGCAGGCGGCGGCTGAGAAGTGCCGCGCCGCCCGTGGTGAGCGCGAGGGCCACCGCCGCGGCGGCGGCGGCCAGCAACAGGGAGCGGTCCGCCAGGCTGTTCACCGACTCGACGGTGATGCCCACGGACACCAGCCCGGCGACCGAGCCGTCGATCCGGCGCACCGGCACGAGCGTGCTGACCGCGGGGCCGCCGCTCACGACGACGGTACGGGTGTAGCCGGACCCGGTCAGGGCGTCCGGAGGGAGGCCCTCGATCCGCTGCCCGATCATCGCCGGATCGGGGTGGGTGTAGCGCACGCCCTCGGGACTCGCCACCACGACGTACGCCACCTCGGTCTGGCGGCGGACCTGCTCGGCGCGGGGCTGGAGCTGCGCGGTGGGGTGCGCGCTGTCCAGGGCCTGCACCATGCCGGGTGAGTGGGCGAAGGCGGAGGCGACACTCAGGGTGCGCTGCCGGGCGTCGGACATGCTGGCGCGGCGGCCCTGCACGACCAGCGCGACCGCGCCCGCCGCGACGAGCAGCAGCACGAGTCCGAGGACGCAGCAGAAGACCTGGCCCGCCAGGGTGCGCACGCTGAACAGGGAGCGCAGGCCGCCGCCCGGGGACCGGGTCGCCGTGTCCCGGGCGGTCGGCGCGGGGGAGGCCCCCGGGCGTCCTTCATCGTGCCGACGTGATCGCCGGACGGAGCGTCGCAGCTTCGCCCGGAATCGGCCGATATCAGCCATATGTTCAGGTCTAGCATGAATCGCGGCTGCCCGAGAGGCCGTGCCGCGCCGAACGGCTCCGGTCACCCGTACCGGTTCGCTGGCGCCCGGCACCGGTCCCTCGCCGGGGAGCGGCGGCTCGGCCGCCGGTGCCCCGGGGAAGGCGGCGGGGTGTTCCCGGGCTCCCCCGCAGGAGCCCGTCGCCGAAGCCCGCCGCCCTCCCCGGGGCAGCGGCCGTCACGGCGGCTTCGACGGGGCCAGCACCCCTGGCCCCCTCACACGCGCGGGCGGAACCGTTGTCCGGTACCGGCCCCGGAGCCGGTACCACCGTCGCGGCGTGGGCTGGCCCCGCCGGAACACCGCCGTCCGTACATCACGCCGGGATGGGTCCGGACCCGTCTTCGGCCGGGTCCGGAGAACGGAGCGTCCCGCGTCCGGAACCTCATCACCCTTGGCCTGAACAACACTCTGGGTAGGGTGACGGGATGACGGAATTAGATCTCCTCGACGACAGCGCGGCCTGGCAGCAGGACTTCGAGCGGCGGACACGTGCCGCGTACACGATGTCCGGGCTCGACGCACCCGCCGCGGAACACATGCTCGACGGCGTCCGCCGCACCGCATGCACCTGGACCGTCGCCGGGATCATGGACGCCGGAACACGGGTGGGGTATGCCGCCGTGGTCGTCGCCGAGGAGAACGGCGCGGTCGTCAGCCGCGTCGGCGACCTCCACGTCGACGCGGCCCACACCGGCCGGGGCCATGAACGGGCCGCCCTGGACTGGGCCGAGCGCTGGTGCGAGGAGCGCGGCGCGACCGTGATCCGCGTACGGCTCGCCGAGCCCGCCGACGGCCTGTTCGACGCCTACGGCCTCCGCGGCCAGCTCAGGGCGCGGCGGATCGACTTCCCGCCGGAGCTCGTCAAGGACTTCGCCGCCCGGCCGATGACTCCGGCCGACTTCCCCGAGTGGCTCGCCACCGAGAAGGCCTCCTACGCGGACAACATCACCCGGTCCGGCGCGCTGAGCGCCGAGGAGGCCCTGCGCAAGTCCGACCGTGACTTCGCGGAACTGATCCCCGAGGGCCTGGACACCCCCGACAACACCTTCCTCGTGCTGGAGGCGAACGGCGAGCCCGTCGGCACCGGCTGGCTGAAGCACGGATACCTGCCGGGTGTGACGTACGGCTACGGGCTGCGGATGGCGGAGGAGCACCGCGGCAAGGGATTCGGCAGGGCGGCGATGGCGGCGGGCGAGCGGGCGACGCTCGCGTCCGGCGACTCGGCGCTGATGTTCAGCGTGTGGGGCGGCAACGAGGTCGCCATGAACCTGTACACGAGTGCGGGCTACCGGATCGTCGAGGAGAACCGCTCCCTCCCCCTCTCCCGCTCCTCCGGCTGACCGCCCGGTGCCGGGCCGGCGGACCCGTCGCGGGCCCGCCGGTCCGGAGCGGTCACTCCGTCGGCTCGACCCCGGCCCGCAGCAGGCCGTAGGTGCAGGCGTCCTCCAGCGCCCGCCAGGAGGCGGCGATGACGTTGTCCGCGACGCCGACCGTCGACCACTCACCCTCGCCGTCGCCGGTGGTGATGAGGACGCGGGTGGTGGACTCGGTGCCGGTGCGGCCTTCGAGGATGCGGACCTTGTAGTCGATCAGCTCCAGCTTGGCGAGCTGCGGGTAGATGCGTTCCAGGGCGACCCGGAGCGCGCGGTCGAGGGCGTTGACCGGACCGTTGCCCTCGGCGGTGGCGACGATCCGCTCGCTCCTGGCCCAGAGCTTCACCGTCGCCTCGTTGGCGTGCGTGCCGTCGGGGCGGGTCTCGATGATGGACCGCCAGGACTCGGTACGGAAGTAGCGGCGCACCCGGCCCTCCACCTCGGCGCGCAGCAGCAGTTCGAAGGAGGCGTCGGCGGCTTCGTACGTGTAGCCCTGCAGTTCGCGTTGCTTGACCCGCTCGACGATCCGGCCGACGAGTTCGCGGTCGCCGCTGAGGTCGAAGCCGAGTTCCTTGCCCTTGAGTTCGATGGAGGCCCGGCCCGCCATGTCGGAGACCAGCATCCGCATGGTGTTGCCGACCCGGGCGGGGTCGATGTGCTGGTAGAGGTCGGGGTCGACCTTGATCGCGGAGGCGTGCAGCCCGGCCTTGTGGGCGAAGGCCGAGACACCCACGTAGGGCTGGTGGGTGGAGGGGGTCAGGTTGACGACCTCGGCGATGGCGTGCGAGACGCGGGTCATGTCAGCGAGCGCGCCCTCGGGGAGCACGGTTCTGCCGTACTTGATCTCCAGGGCGGCGACGACGGGGAAGAGGTTGGCGTTGCCGACCCGTTCGCCGTAGCCGTTGGCGGTGCACTGGACGTGGGTGGCGCCCGCGTCGACGGCGGCCAGGGTGTTGGCGACCGCGCAGCCGGTGTCGTCCTGGGCGTGGATGCCGAGCCGGGCACCGGTGTCGGCGAGCACCGTGGCGACGACGGCCTGGATCTGGGCGGGGAGCATGCCGCCGTTGGTGTCGCAGAGGATGACGACGTCGGCGCCCGACTCGGAGGCGGCGCGGACAACGGCCTTGGCGTACTCGGGGTTTGCGCGGTAGCCGTCGAAGAAGTGCTCGCAGTCCACGAAGACCCGGCGGCCCTGGCCGCGGAGGTAGGAGACGGTGTCGACGATCATCTCCAGGTTCTCCTCGAGGGTGGTGCGCAGCGCGAGTTCGACATGGCGGTCGTGCGATTTGGCGACCAGGGTGATCACCGGGGCGCCGGATGCCAGCAGCGCCTTGACCTGCGGGTCCTCGGCGGCCTTGGCACCGGCCCGGCGGGTCGCGCCGAAGGCGACCAGTTGGGCGTTCTTGAACTCGATCTCCTGCCGGGCACGGGCGAAGAACTCGGTGTCGCGGGGGTTGGCGCCGGGCCAGCCGCCCTCGATGAAGCCCACTCCGAAGTCGTCCAGGTGCCGGGCGATGGTGAGCTTGTCCGCGACCGTCAGGTTGATGCCCTCACGCTGGGCCCCGTCGCGCAGCGTGGTGTCGAAGACGTGGAAACTGTCGTCGGTGGCGTTGGCCTTGGTGGTCATGCTGGTCTGACTCCTGTCGGATGAGCGGATCCGGACGATCTGGTTCCACTTGCCCCCATCATCCCGTGTGCGTCTCGCCCCGGCCGGAGTGAGGGCCGGAAAACGAAAAAACCCCTCGCGGGTGCGAGAGGTCTGCGCGCGGGTCTGGGGCACGGTGGCCGTGCCGCACGAGGTGGTGCGGGACGATCACTGCGGACCGGCGCGCCTGCTGCCGATAATCATGGCGAACGAGGGCACGGACGCAGTCTTGCACAAGGCCGCGGCCGTGCCCCGCCCCGTCTCAGGATGCGGGCGTGACGCTGGACGCCCCGGGCCGCTCCGCGGCGCCCCGCTCCGCTTCCCTGGCACCGATCCGGCCCAGATCGATGTCGCGGGTCTCCCGCATCGTCAGGTAGACGACCAGGGAGACCGCCGCGCAGCCCGCCACGTACCAGTAGAAGCCGGACTCGATGCCCGCCTGCTTGAACCAGAGCGCCACGTACTCGGCGGTGCCGCCGAAGAGGGCGTTGGCCAGGGCGTACGGAAGGGCGACGCCCAGGGCGCGGATGCTGGTCGGGAAGAGCTCGGCCTTCACACAGGCGTTGATCGAGGTGTAGCCGGTGACGACGACCAGGGCGAGCAGCGCCAGCCCGAAGGCGGGCCAGAAGGTGCCCGCGTGCCTGAGCATCGTCATGATCGGCACGGTCAGGAAGGTGGAGCCGACCGCGAAGGTGATGAGCAGCGGACGGCGGCCGATGCGGTCGGAGACCATCCCGGCCAGCGGCTGGATGCACATGAAGACGAACAGGGCGCAGAAGCTGACGAGCGAGGCGGTGGACTTCTCCATGCCCGCGCTCTTGGAGAGGAACTTGGTGAGGTACGTGGTGTACGTGTAGTACGCCACGGTGCCGCCCATGGTCAGCGCCATCACCAGGAACGCCTCGCGCTTGTGCCGCCACAGCGCCTTGAGGGTGCCCCGGTCCTGCTGTCCGGCGGCGCCGGACTCCGCGTAGACCTCGGTCTCCAGCATGTTGCGGCGCAGGTAGAAGACGATCGCGGCACCGAGCGCGCCGATGACGAACGGGATGCGCCAGCCCCAGCTGTGCAGGGCCGCCTCGGACATGTTGCGCTGCAGGACGATCTGGAGGCCCAGGCCGACGAGCTGCCCGGCGGTCATGGAGACGTACTGGAAGCTGGAGGCGAAGCCGCGCCGCTGCGGGGCGGAGGCCTCGGTGAGGTAGGTGGCGCTGGCCGCGTACTCTCCGCCCACCGAGAGGCCCTGGAGCAGCCGGGCGACCAGCAGGACGGCGACGCCGCCGTACCCCGCGACGTCGTACGTCGGGGCGGCGGCGATGAGGATCGCGGAGGCCGACATGAGGGTGACGGTGAGGGTGAGCGCCGCCTTGCGGCCCCGGCGGTCGCCGATCCGGCCGAGCAGCCAGCCGCCGACCGGCCGCATGAAGAAGCCCACGGCGAAGATGCCCATGGTGTTCATGAGATTGGCGGTCTCATTGCCTTCGGGGAAGAACGAATCCGCGAAGTAGACCGCGAAGGTCGCGTACACGAACCAGTCGAACCACTCGACCATGTTGCCGGCCGAACCGACCCAGATTTTCTTCCACTGCTCTCGTCCCATGGTCCGTCACCGTGCCCGAACCACCGGGAGGGGAACAAGAGCGCGCGGCGCAACGATCACACGTACTTACGTGCGTTCCGTTCACAGCGGCGCGGCAGAGGACCGGCCGGGGCGGTGCCCGGCCGCTACCGGGCCAGCAGCGAATCCCCGACGAACTCCCCCACCCGGGCGAGGGCCTGGGCGCGCCCGGTGCCGGGGAGGCCGACCGCGACATGCACGCTGAAGCCGTCGAGCAGGGCGCGCAGCCGGGCCGCGAAGCCCCCGGCGTCGACCGGGCGGAACTCCCCCGCCGCCGTGCCCCGCGCCAGCAGCTCCGCCAGGTCGCGGTGCCAGGCGTCCTCGATGGCGGCCTGGCGGGCGCGCGCGTCGTCGTCCGCGTTGCGCGAGCGGTTCCACACCTCCAGCCAGAGCGTCCAGTGCGGGTCGCCGGGGCCGTCGGGGAGGTACAGGCCGACGTACCCGTCGAGGTGTTCGCGGGCGCTCCCCGGTCCCGACAGGAGGGCACGCCGCCGCGCGCCGAGCCGTTCCTCGCTCCACTCCAGGGTCTGGAGCAGCAGCTCGTCCTTGGTCCGGAAGTAGTAGAGGAGGTGCCCGCTGCTCATCCGGACCTCGCGGCCGAGCCCGGCCATGGTGAGGCCGTCGAGCCCCCGCTCGGCGATGGTCGCCATGGCGGCGGCCAGCAGTTCCTCACGGGGCGGGGCGGTGTTGCGGCGGCGGGGCGCGGGGGGCACGGTTTCAGACCTTCGGCTGCTGCTGGGTGATGCAGTGGATACCTCCACCGCCGGCGAAGATCGTACGCGCGTCGACGAGGGTGACCGTGCGGTCGGGGAAGAGTTCACCGAAAAGAGCGGCCGCCTGCTGGTCGCGCGGGTCGTCGAAGGCGCAGAGCACCACGCCGCCGTTGCAGAGGTAGTGGTTGATGTAGGAGTAGTCGGCCCACTCGCCGTCCGCCGTGAGCACGGTGGGCGCCGGGACCTCGACGACGTTCAGTGCGCGGCCCCGGGCGTCGGTGGCCTCGCGCAGGATGCGCACGGTCTCCCGGGTGATCTCGTGGTCGGGGTGGGCCGGGTCCGGCTGGACGTGGGCGACGACGGTGCCGGGGCGGACGAAGGCGGCGACGATGTCGACGTGCCCGAGGGTGCCGTACGTGCCGTAGTCACCGGAGAGTCCGCGCGGCAGCCAGATCGCCTTCTCGGTGCCGAGCCGGGCGTGGATCTCGGACTCGACCTGCTCGCGGGTCCAGTCGGGGTTGCGTTCCTTGCCGAGCTGGACGGTCTCGGTGAGCAGGACGGTGCCCTCGCCGTCCACGTGGATCGCGCCGCCCTCGTTGACCAGCCGGGAGCTGCGCACGGGGACGCCGGCGAGCTCGGCGACGGCGCGGGCGATGTGCCGGTCGTGCTCCCAGCGGGCCCAGCCCTGGGCGCCCCAGCCATTGAACGTCCAGTCCACAGCGGCCAGTTCACTTCCGTCGGTGACGAAGGTGGGGCCGATGTCCCGCATCCAGGCGTCGTCGAGGGGGCGTACGGCGATCTCCACGTCCGGGCCGAGGAGCGCGCGGGCGCCGTCCTCCTGGCCGGGGCCGACGATCATGGTGACCGGCTCGAAGCGGCGTACGGCACGGGCGACGGTGGCCCAGGCGTCCCGGGCCGCGGCCAGTTCGGCCCCGGACTCGAAGGTGGGGTTGGGGCCGGGCCAGGCCATCCAGGTGCGTTCGTGCGGGGCCCACTCGGGGGGCATGCGGAAGGTCACTGCGGGTCCTTGCGGAGGTCTCGGGAGAAGGGTCGGAGAAGGCGTCAGAGGAAGTAGAGGCGGTTGAGGGAGACGGAGTCGGCGGGCTCGGAGCGCAGCGGGTCACCGTCCAGGGTGACCAGACCGCTGCGGGCGTCCACGGCGACCTGTCCCGTGCGGGAGTTGTGGATCAGGTCGCCGGGGCCGATGCCGCGGGTGCCGCGCACGCCGACGCGGCGGCGCCGGGTGGGCATCTCGTCGGCGCCGAGCTGGGCCGCCGCCTGCGAGACGAAGGCCACCGAGAGGTCGGCGGCGGTGGCCCCGTGTGCTCCGAACTGCGGTCCGAGGACCAGGGGTTCGCAGGTGTCGGTGGCGGCGTTGGGGTCGCCGGTGACCCCGTACGCGGGAAATCCGGCCTTCAGCACCAGCTGCGGCTTCGCGCCGAAGAACTCGGGCCGCCACAGCACGATGTCGGCGAGCTTGCCGCTCTCGATGGAGCCGACCTCGTGCGCGAGGCCGTGGGCGATGGCGGGGTTGATGGTGAGCTTGGCGATGTACCGCAGGACCCGGGCGTTGTCGTCACCGGGGCCGTCGCCCTCCATGGGGCCCAGCTCCGCCTTCATCTTCCCGGCCATCGCGAAGGTGCGGCGCACCGTCTCCCCGGCCCGGCCCATGCCCTGCGCGTCGGAGGAGGTGATCCCGATGGCGCCCAGGTCGTGCAGCACGTCCTCGGCGCCCATCGTCCCGGCGCGGATGCGGTCACGGGCCATGGCGGCGTCGCCCGGCAGGTCGGTCTTGAGGTCGTGTACGGAGACGATCATCCCGTAGTGCTCGGCGACCGCGTCCCGGCCGAAGGGCAGCGTGGGGTTGGTGGACGAGCCGATGACGTTCGCCACGCCCGCCATCTTCAGGACGTTGGGGACGTGCCCGCCGCCGCAGCCCTCGATGTGGAAGGCGTGGATCGTACGGCCTTCCAGGACGCGCAGCGTGTCCTCGACCGACAGGCACTCGTTCAGCCCGTCGCTGTGCAGGGCGACCTGGACGTCGTGCTCCTCGGCGACCCGCAGCGCGGTGTCCAGGGCGCGGGTGTGGGCGCCCATGTCCTCGTGGACCTTGAAGCCGCAGGCCCCGCCCTCCGCGAGCGCCTCGACCAGCGGAGCCGGACGGGAGGACGAACCCCGGCCCAGGAAGCCGATGTTGACCGGCCAGGCGTCGAAGGCGTTGAAGGCGTGGCGCAGCGCCCACGGCGAGTTGACACCGACGCCCCAGACCGGGCCGAACTCCTGGCCGATGATCGTGGTGACCCCGGAGGCGAGCGAGGCCTCCATGATCCGCGGCGAGAGCAGGTGGACATGGGTGTCGACGGCGCCCGCCGTGGCGATCATGCCCTCGCCGGAGACGATGGTGGTGCCGGTGCCGACGACCACGTCGACACCGTCGAGGGTGTCCGGGTTGCCCGCCCGGCCGATCGCCGCGATCCGGCCCTCGCGGATGCCGATGGACACCTTGCGGATGCCCTGCACGGCATCGATGACCAGGACGTTGCTGATGACGACGTCGCAGGTGTCGCGGACCGCGGCGGCCTTGAGGTGGAGCCCGTCGCGGGCGGTCTTGCCGAAGCCCGCGAGGAACTCCTCGCCGTACGCCTGCGCGTCGGACTCGACGCGGACGGTCAGCCCGGAGTCACCGAGCCTGACCCGGTCCCCGGCCCGCGGGCCGTGCACGGAGGCGTACTCGTACGGGTCGATGCTCATCGTCCGGCTCCCAGGTATCCACAGGCCGCGGCGCGCCGCAGGGCCTCCTCGCGTGCGCCGGGCGCGTCGAGCGGCCCGTCCACCAGCCCGGCGAAGCCGATCGCGATCCGGCCGCCGCCGATGGGCACGAGCCCCACCTCGACGCTCTCGCCCGGCCCGAACCGCACGGAGGACCCGGCGGGGACGCAGAGCCGCATCCCGTAGGCGTCCGCGCGGGCGAAGTCGAGCCGGGGGTTGGCCTCGAAGAAGTGGAAGTGCGAGGTCACCGAGACCGGCACGGTCGCGGTGTTGCGGACGGTCAGCCGCACCGCGGGCTCCGGCTCGGGTGCGGCGGGCCCGGGGAGTACGGCTCCGGGGGCCTCGTCGCCGAGCCCGTCACCCAGCGGCCGGGGCACCACGGCGAGCCGTGAACCGTCGTCGAAGACGGCCTCCACATGGACCTCGGTGACGACGTCGGCGACGCCCGGAAGTACGTCGTCGGGGCCGAGCACGGACCGGGCCGCCTCGATGGCCCCGGCCAGCCGGAGCCCGTCCCGGGCGGCTTCGCAGACGGTGTCCGCGATCAGGGCGGTGGCCTCGGGGACGTTGAGCCGGAGCCCCCGGGCGCGGCGGGCGCGGGCCAGTTCGGCGGCGCTGAACAGCAGCAGCCGGTCCCGTTCCGTCGGAGTCAGTCGCATGTGTCCCACCTCTCGGTTAGAGTGCCACTCTAACCGAAGGTTAGAGCAGTGCTCTAAAAGAGGCGGGAGACCCCGCTCCGGAAGCGGGGGGGCGGACCCTTCGCCGGGCGCGCGAAAGCCGCGCCGGCGACGTGCCTGGCGCGGCTTTCGCGCGTACGTGCTCCGGGGCCGCGCCCCGGGTCCACGGGGGCTCAGCCCAGGGGGTGCATCCAGCCGTGCGTGTCCTCGACGACGCCGCGCTGGATGTCGAGCAGGCGCTCGCGCAGCTTCATCGTGACCTCGCCGGGCGTGCCGTCGCCCTGGACCCATTCGCCGCTCGCGCACTTGACGGTGCCGACGGGGGTGATGACCGCGGCGGTGCCGCAGGCGAAGACCTCCAGGAGGCCGCCCTTCGCGCTGTCCTCGCGCCACTGGTCGATGGAGACGCGGCCCTCCTCGGACTCGTAGCCGAGGTCACGGGCGACCTGGAGCAGCGAGTCGCGGGTGACACCGGCGAGCAGCGAGCCGGTCAGGGCCGGGGTGACGATCTTGTCCCCGTACACGAAGTACAGGTTCATCCCGCCGAGCTCCTCGACCCACTTGTGCTCGATCGCGTCGAGGTAGGCGACCTGGTCGCAGCCCTTCTCGGCGGCCTCGGCCTGGGCGAGCAGCGACGCGGCGTAGTTGCCGCCGGTCTTGGCGTCGCCCATGCCGCCGGGGACGGCGCGCACCCGGTCCTCCGAGAGCCAGATGGAGACCGGCTTCACACCGCCGGGGAAGTAGGCGCCCGCGGGCGAGGCGATCACCGCGAACAGGTACTCGTTGGCGGGCTTCACCCCGAGGCCGACCTCGGTCGCGATCATGAAGGGGCGCAGGTAGAGGGACTCCTCGCCGCCGTGCGCGGGCACCCACGCCTTGTCCTGCCGGACCAGCGTGTCGCAGGCCTCGATGAAGGTCTCCACGGGCAGCTCCGGCATGGCCAGACGGCGGGCGGAGGCCTGGAAGCGCTTGGCGTTGGCCTCGGGCCGGAAGGTGGCGACGCTGCCGTCGGGGCGGCGGTACGCCTTCAGGCCCTCGAAGATCTCCTGGGCGTAGTGGAACACCGTGGTGGCCGGGTCGAGCGAGAGCGGGCCGTAGGGGACGAGCTGGCCGTCGTGCCAGCCGCGTCCCTCGGTCCAGCGGATCGTCACCATGTGGTCGGTGAAGCGGCGGCCGAAGCCGGGGTTGACCATGCTGGCCTCGCGCTCCGCGTCGGACAGGGGCTTCGAGGAGGGCTTGAGCTCGATCGTGGGCGTCGTCATGAGTGCGTGTCCTTCACCGGTTGTATGGGGTGGACCGCGCTCACGCCGCTCCCGCCAAGCAGGCACCAGGACGTCCGAGCTTCCGTTCGAGCCACGGCCCCGTTCGATTATCGCTCCCGAGGGGCCGTGTGTGAAACGTGTGAATGCGGTCCAGTGGTCGATGGTGGCACCCGGGGCCGCACAGGTGAAGCCGCCGGGTGCGGCTGCTACCCGGCGGCTTCGAAGCGGAGTCGTCGGGTCAGCCCGCTGCGCGTACCGCGAGCGCGTCGCCGATCTGTTCGGTCGTACGGCTCGCGCCGTCGCGCTCCGCGAGGTCGGCGCAGACGGCGTCCTCGATGCGCGACGCCTCGGACTCGTGGCCGAGGTGGCGCAGCAGGAGGGCGACGGAGAGGACCGTGGCGGTCGGGTCGGCCTTGCCCTGGCCCGCGATGTCGGGCGCGGAGCCGTGGACGGGCTCGAACATCGACGGGAAGGCGCCCGTCGGGTTGATGTTCCCGGAGGCGGCCAGGCCGATGCCGCCGGTCACGGCGGCGGCGAGGTCGGTGAGGATGTCACCGAAGAGGTTGTCGGTGACGATGACGTCGAAGCGCTCCGGCTGGGTGACGAAGAAGATCGTCGCGGCGTCCACGTGCAGATAGTCGGTGGTGACCTCGGGGTATTCGGCCGCGATCCGGTCGAAGGTGTTCTTCCAGAGGTGGCCCGCGTACACCAGCACGTTGTTCTTGTGCACCAGCGTGAGCTTCTTGCGCGGCCGGGCGCTGGCCCGCTCGAAGGCGTCGCGGACGACCCGCTCGACGCCGTACGCCGTGTTCACGCTGACCTCGGTGGCGACCTCGGCGGGCGTGCCGGTGCGCAGCGAGCCGCCGTTGCCGGTGTACGGGCCCTCGGTGCCCTCGCGGACGACGACGAAGTCGATGTCCGGGCGCCCGGCCAGCGGAGTCGCGGTGTTCGCGAACAGCCTGGACGGCCGCAGGTTGATGAAGTGGTCGAAGGCGAACCGCAGCTTCAGCAGGAGCCCGCGCTCCAGGACGCCGGACGGCACGGAGGGGTCGCCGATCGCGCCGAGCAGGATGGCGTCGTGGCCCTTGAGGGCTTCGAGGTCCGCGTCCGGAAGGGTTTCACCGGTGCGGTGCCAGCGCCGGGCGCCAAGGTCGTACTCCTTGGTCTCCAGCTTCACGTCCTGCGGGAGAACAGCGCGGAGGACCTTCAGGCCCTGGGCCACGACCTCCTGGCCGATACCGTCACCGGGGATCACTGCGAGATTGATGCTGCGAGACATGCCCGCACCCTACTGCCCGTCCCATCCCATGACACGTAACGTCCATCATGCGGACACGTGGAGAGCCATGTGTGTACCGCTCACGTATTCGGCGGTACGCCGCCGGACCAGGGGTGGACGTTCTGGTCCATGACCCTCCCCCGCTGGACGCCCATGACGTCCCGTACGAGATCCCGGCCGGCTTCGGGATCAGTGACGGGGGCCAGACCCGCTGGCTGGACCGGCGCCTGGGCGAGCCGCGGGCCCGCCACGACATCGACTTCATCGTGGCCTTCTTCCACCACCGCGCCTTCTCGACGGCCAACGCGCACGCCTCCGACGGCGGGGGGCGCGACGCCTGGGTGCCGCTCTTCGAGAAGCACCGGGTGGACCTGGTCGTCAACGGCCACCACCACGTCTGCGAGCGCACCGGCACGATCCCGGGAAACGCCGTCCGGCGCACGGCGCCGACCGGCGACCGCACCGACCCGGCCCGGGACGGCAGCGTGTACGTCACCGCGGGCGGCGCGGGCAGGGCACTTGTACGACTCCCCGGTCCCGGACAGTTACGAGGGGCACGTGGCCGACCGGGAGAGCGTGGACACGTACCCATCGGCCGAGGGCGGCTGGAAGGCCGCCGAGACCGTGGAGCGGTCCCGGGTGCGCTCCACCGGCTTCTCGTTCCCGGCCGTGACGGCCGAGCCCGGACGGCACGTCCGGATGAGAGGGACGGCGCCCGCCGAGCCGGGCGAGCGCATCGACCACTTCGAGACGGGCAGGGCCCGAGGCACCGGACCGGGAGACCGGCCGGACCGGAAGAGCGGCCGGACCGGGCTGATCCGGCCGGTCTCAGTGGCCGGTGGAGCCGCCGTTGTCCCTGCGGTCCAGGGCGCGCTGGAGGGCGGCGGCGGCATTGCGGCGCTCCGACTCGGTCGGGCGGTGGGAACGGCGGACACGGCGGACGGTCGTCTGGACCATGGTGGATCGACTCCTTGAGATCACGGGGATTTCGAGATCGAAGACCGAAGATCGTGAAAGTGATTTCGAGATCAGGATTTCGAGGCGCCGGAAGGGCGGGGAGCGGCACCGCAGGGGTTACCTGCGTGAGGCGCGCACTCACGACCGCCAGTCGCTGGATCGAGCGTGACGTTCGGCTTCTACAAAACTAGGGCAGCCGAGCCGGTCTGTCTCCACAGTTACTCGGACTTCCTACTATCTGAGACGGCGGTGTGGGCCCCGACCCCGCAACCGGCCGGACGAGCACCCGGAATTCCAGGCATCGTCCCTGGTCGGACGGGGTGCCGAGGACGCGCGCCACCCAGGCGGCAGTTGACCGGCAGAAACCCGGCAATCCACGCCCCGCGCCATGTTCCCGGCACCATCCCGGCCCTCAGGCACCCCGCGCACGTCCCCGCACGCGTCCGGCCGCCCCCTGGTCCGGACCAGCCGTGATCCGCCACACTGCCGCCATGTCCGACACCACGGCCACCACAGCCGCATCCACGCAGTGGACGCCCATCCACGGCGCCTCCTACCAGCCGGTCCCCTACCGCCCCGAGCGGATGGCGGCCGAGGAATCGCTCACCACCGCCGCCCGGCTGCGGCAGCGGATGGACGAGCGCAGGACCGTACGCCGGTTCTCCGCCGACCCCGTGCCCGAGCAGGCCGTGCGGGACGCGGTCGCCTGTGCCGCGACCGCGCCGTCCGGCGCCCACCAGCAGCCGTGGACCTTCGTCCTGGTCAAGGACCCGGAGGTGCGCCGGCGTATCCGGGAGGCGGCGGAGCACGAGGAGCGGCTCAGTTACGACGGCAGGCTCGGCGAGGAGTGGCTGGCGGCGCTGCGCCCGCTGGGCACGGACGCGGTCAAGGCCCATATGACGGACGCCCCGGCGCTGCTCGTGGTGTTCCAGCAGCGGTACTGGGTCGGGGAGGACGGCACCCGGCACAAGCACTACTACGTCGACGAGTCGGTCGGTATCGCGGTCGGCATGCTGCTGACGGCCCTGCACCAGTCGGGCCTGGCGGCGCTGGTCCACACGCCGAGCCCGATGCGGTTCCTGCGCGAGGTGCTGGGCCGTCCGGAGAACGAGAAGGCGTTCGCGGTGATCCCGGTCGGCTATCCGGCCGACGACTGCGAGGTGCCCGGCCTGATACGCAAGTCGCTCGACCAGGTGCTCGTGGAGATCTGAGGGCCGGGAGGGACGTACGGGGCCCGGAAATGGAAGCCGCCTCCCGGCCGGCAGGGGAACCGGGCGGGAGGCGGAGTTCATGGGCGGGGCGCCGGGGGTGAGGCGCCCCGCGGGGTGTCAGCCCTGGTGGGGGTAGGTGTAGTCGGTCGGCGGCACCAGGGTCTCCTTGATGGCCCGGGTCAGGGTCCAGCGCTGGAGGTTCTGCGGGGCGCCCGCCTTGTCGTTGGTGCCCGAGGCACGGCCGCCGCCGAAGGGCTGCTGGCCGACGACGGCACCGGTCGACTTGTCGTTGATGTAGAAGTTGCCCGCGGCGTACCGCAGCTTCTCCATCGTGTACGCGGCGGCGGCGCGGTCGTTCGCGATGACGGAGCCGGTCAGCGCGTAGTCGGAGACCGACTCCATCTGCTCCAGCATCTCGTCGTACTTCTCGTCCTCGTAGACGTGCACGGCGAGGATCGGGCCGAAGTACTCGGTGGTGAAGACCTCGTTGGCCGGGTCGGTGCACTCGACGACGGTCGGGCGGACGAAGTAGCCCACCGAGTCGTCGTACGTGCCGCCCGCGACGATCGTGCAGCTCGGGTCGGCCGTGGCACGGTCGATCGCGGCCTTGTTCTTGGCGAACGAGCGCTCGTCGATGACGGCACCGATGAAGTTCGACAGGTCGGTGACGTCGCCCATGGTGATGGAGTCGACCTCGGCGGCGAAGGCCTCCTTGAAACCGGAGTTCCAGATGGAGGCCGGGATGTACGCCCGGGAGGAGGCCGAGCACTTCTGGCCCTGGAACTCGAAGGAGCCGCGGGTCAGCGCGGTCTTCAGGACGGCGTGGTCGGCCGACGGGTGGGCGACGACGAAGTCCTTGCCACCGGTCTCGCCGACGAGCCGCGGGTAGGTGCGGTAGTTGGCGATGTTGTTGCCGACCGTCTTCCACAGGTGCTGGAAGGTGGGGGTCGAGCCGGTGAAGTGGATACCGGCCAGGTCGCGGTGGTTCAGCGCGACCTCGGAGACGGCGAGGCCGTCGCCGGTCACCAGGTTGATGACGCCCTTGGGCAGACCGGCCTCCTCCAGCAGCTGCATCAGCAGCACCGCGGAGTGGGTCTGGGTCGGGGACGGCTTCCACACCACGACGTTGCCCATGAGGGCGGGGGCGGTGGGCAGGTTGCCCGCGATGGCCGTGAAGTTGAACGGCGTGATCGCGTAGACGAAGCCCTCCAGCGGGCGGTGGTCCATGCGGTTCCACACGCCCGTCGAGTTGGCGGGCGGCTGCTCGGCCAGGATCTGGCGCGCGTAGTGCACGTTGAAGCGCCAGAAGTCGACGAGCTCGCAGGGGGTGTCGATCTCGGCCTGCTGGGCCGTCTTCGACTGGCCGAGCATGGTGGACGCGGCCAGCGTCTCGCGCCACGGGCCGGACAGCAGCTCGGCGGCGCGCAGGATGATCGCGGCGCGGTCGTCGAAGGACATCGCGCGCCAGGCCGGAGCGGCGGCCAGCGCGGCGTCGACCGCGTCCTTGGCGTCCTGCTGCGTGGCGTTGGCGTACGTACCTATGACGGCCTTGTGGTTGTGCGGCTGCACGACGTCGAAACGGTCGCCGCCGCCCATCCGCTTCTCGCCGCCGATGGTCATCGGCAGCTCGATCGGGTTCTGGCTCAGCTCCTTGAGCTTCTCCTCCAGGCGGGCACGCTCCGGGGAGCCCGGGGCGTAGGAGTGGACCGGCTCGTTGACCGGCGCGGGGACCTGGGTCACAGCGTCCATGAGTTCCGTTGCTCCTTGGGTAGAGAGGTGAAGGGGAAGGGGGAGGGCTCAGCCCTTGGTCAGGATGGAGCGGCCGAAGAACAGCAGGTTCGCCGGCTTCTCCGCGAGACGGCGCATGAAGTAGCCGTACCAGTCGGTGCCGTACGCCGTGTAGACGCGCATCCGGTGGCCCTCGGCCGCAAGCCGCAGGTGCTCCTCACTGCGGATGCCGTAAAGCATCTGGAACTCGTACTCATCCAGTTTGCGCCCGGCCCGGCGGCCCAGCTCCTGGGCGATGGCGATGAGGCGCGGGTCGTGCGAGCCGATCATCGGGTAGCCCTCGCCCTCCATGAGGATGCGCAGGATCCGGACGTACGCCTTGTCGATCTCGGCCTTGTCCAGGTACGCGACGGAGGCGGGCTCCTTGTAGGCGCCCTTCACGATGCGCACGCGGCTGCCCGCGGCGGCCAGGCGGCGGGCGTCGTCCTCGGTCCGGAACAGGTACGCCTGGATCACACAGCCGGTCTGCGGGAAGTCCTTCCGCAGCTCCTCGTGGATGGCGAACATCGAGTCGAGGGTGGTGTGGTCCTCGGCGTCCAGGGTGACCGTGGTGCCGATCGCGGCGGCGGCCTCGACGACCGGCCGGACATTGGCGAGCGCCAGCTCGTGGCCCCCGTCCAGCGACTGGCCGAACATGGAGAGCTTCACGGACATCTCGGCCTTGGTGCCCAGGCCCAGGCCCTTGAGGCGCTCGATCAGTTCGAGGTAGGCGTCGCGGGCGTCGCCGGCCTGCTCGGGGGTGGTGATGTCCTCGCCGACCACGTCGAGGGTGACTTCGAGGCCCTTGGCGGCGGCGTCCTCGATGACGGGCACGACATGGTCGACGGTCTCACCGGCGATGAACCGGTCGACGACCTGCTTGGTGCCGGGTGCGGCCGAGATGAAACGGCGCATCTTGTCGCTGCGGGACGCGGCGAGAATCACGGGAGCCAGCACGGGGCACCTCCACGGAAAGTACGGACGAAGGCCATACCGGACGTGGGGGAACAGACCGGTACAGCACGGAGAACCACCGTGAAATCTAAGGATCGCTCCGATCCTGTGCCATCGACAGCTGTCACGCATCCGCTCCCCTGTTCTCAGACATATGTCTGAAGGGGTGCGAGAATGGCCGGGTGAAGGGCGATTACCAGGAGCTGGTCGACGAGATCTCCGGGCTGCTCGGCGCCCCCGCGACGCTGGAGAACCGGGATTTCGGCCTGGTCGCCTTCGGTGCCCACGACAGCGACGACGACAGCGCGATGGACCCGGTCCGCACCCGCTCGATCCTGACCCGCCGCTCCACCCCGGCCGTCCGCACCTGGTTCGAGGGCTTCGGCATCACCCGCGCGACCGGCCCCGTCCGCATCCCCGCCGCCCCGGAAGCCGGTGTCTTCCGGGACCGGATCTGCCTCCCGGTACGTCATCGGGGCGCGGTGCTCGGTTACGTATGGCTGCTGGACGCGCACCCCGGGCCGACCGACGAGCAGCTGACCGCGGCGATGGAGGTGGCGGCCCGGATCGGCGCGCTGCTGGCCGAGGAGGAGCGGGCGGGCAGCGATCCGTCGCGGGAGTTCGGCGCGGTGCTGGCCGCTGGCCGGGGCTGGCAGCGCGACATGGCGGTGGCCGCGCTCGCCGAGTCGCTCGGCCCGGACGCGCAGGGGCTGCACACGGTGGTCTGCGTGACTCCGTGGCCGCACGATCCGCCGTCGGTCCGTACGGTGCCGTCGGCGGCGGCGCTCGCCCCGGTCGCCGGGCCGGGCCCGCTGCCCTCGCTGGCCGCGCTGGTGCGGCTGCGCTCCTCCGGGGTGCTCGACCCGGCGTTCGCCGCCGCGGACCGGCTGCGCGCGGTCGCCGGGCGGCCCGCCACCGCCGGGCTCGCGGTGCCCCGGCGGGGTCTGACGGAGCTGGCCGCGGCCTGGCACGAGGCGGCGGCCGCCGCCCGCGCCGCCACCGCCGAGGACCGCTTCGGCGAGGTCGTCGAGTGGTCGGCGATCGGACCGTACCGGCTGCTGACCACTCTTCCCGCGCAGACCGGCGCGGACCCCGCGGTACGCGCCCTGCTCACTCCGGCGCACAAGGATCTGGCCCACACCGCCGAGGTGTTCCTCGACTGTGCGGGCCAGGCGTCCCGGACGGCCGCCGCGCTCGGTGTCCACCGCCAGACGCTCTACTACCGCCTCTCCCGCATCCAGCAGCTCACCGGCCTCGACCTGAACGACGGCGAGGACCGGCTGCTGCTGCACATGGCCCTCAAGAGCGCCCGGCTGGGCCGGGTCTGATCCGGCGGGGCCGGCCCTCACGGGGGTCGGGTGCGGAGCACTCCTGGTCCGCCCGGCCCTCCAGCACGACCTTCAGACCGTCCGCCAGGTCCTGGGCGGACGGGGCGGACTCCTCGTCCATCATCCACTGGACCATCACGCCGATGAGCAGCGCCTGGGAGAACAGCCCGGCCACTCGCGACCGCTCGGGGTCCTTCTCCGGGTCGATGCCCAGCATGTTCTCGGCGAGCCCGGCCCGCCCCGCGTTCTGCGGGCCCAGCAGGGCCTTGCGCAGCTCGGGGTCCTTCTCCAGCCGGGAGACGACTTCCATCTGGAGCTGCCAGACGGACCGGGTCTCGGGGTAGCTGGCGATCACCCGCTGCCAGCTGTCACGGAACTGGTCGAGCGGCGCCCGGGGCCCGCCGTCGGCCGCGCTCCCCTCCACCGGCTCGGTGAGCAGATCGCCCCACTCCTCCGTCACCCTGAGGAAGGCGAGGTTGAGCAGTGCCTCCTTGGAGCCGTAGTGGTAGCCGATGGAGGCGAGGTTGGTGCCGGAGGCGGCCACGATGTCCCGCGCCGTCGTCCGGGCGTACCCCTTCTCCAGCAGGCAGCGCTTGGCGCCTTCGAGCAGATCCTCACGGTGTCCCATGACAGCAGCGTACCCGGCACCCAGACGGACGTGTAAGACGTACGTCTAGATTCCGGGTACGCGACAGGCAGCGCCGGTCAGTAGGTGAGGTTCACCGTGCGGGCCGAGGCCGCGCCGATCTCCGTGGAGATCTCGGCGAGCACCGCGGCCGGGACATCGTCGTCGACGGTGAGGACGACCAGCGCCTCGCCGCCCGCGCCGGTCCGGGAGACCTGCATGCCCGCGATGTTCAGTCCGGCCTCGCCGAGGATGCGGCCGACGGTGCCGACGACACCGGGGCGGTCCTCGTAGCGCAGCACGACCATGTGGTCGGCCAGTGCCAGGTCCACGTCGTACTCGCCGACGGCGACGATCTTCTGGAGGTGCTTGGGACCGGCCAGCGTGCCGGAGACCGAGATCTCCTCGCCGCCCGAGAGCGTGCCGCGGACGGTGACCACATTGCGGTGCTCGGGCGACTCGGAGCTGGTGGTGAGGCGGACCTCGACACCGCGCTCCTGCGCGAAGAGCGGGGCGTTCACATAGGACACGGTCTCGTCGACCACGTCCTCGAAGACGCCCTTGAGCGCGGAGAGTTCGAGCACCTTGACATCGTGCTGGGTGATCTCGCCGTAGACCTCGACGTCGAGGCGGACCGCGACCTCGCCCGCGAGGGCGGTGAAGATGCGGCCGAGCTTCTCGGCGAGCGGCAGCCCCGGCCGTACGTCCTCGGCGATCACGCCGCCCTGGACGTTGACCGCGTCCGGCACCAGCTCACCGGCGAGGGCGAGGCGCACGGACCTGGCGACCGCGATGCCCGCCTTCTCCTGGGCCTCGTCCGTGGAGGCGCCGAGGTGCGGGGTGCAGACGACCTGGTCGAACTCGAACAGCGGGGAGTCCGTGCAGGGCTCCTTCGCGTACACGTCGAGACCGGCACCGGCGACCCGGCCCTCCTTGAGGGCGGAGGCGAGCGCCGCCTCGTCGACGATGCCGCCGCGGGCGGCGTTGACGATACGCACCGAGGGCTTCACCTTGTGCAGCGCGTCGTCGCCGATCAGACCGATCGTCTCGGGCGTCTTGGGCAGGTGCACGGTGATGAAGTCGGCGACCTCCAGCAGCTCGTCGAGCGTGAGGAGCTTGACACCCATCTGCGCGGCACGCGCGGGCTGCACATAGGGGTCGTACGCGACGATCTTCATGCCGAAGGCCGACATGCGCTGGGCGACCAGGACACCGATGCGGCCGAGGCCGACGACGCCGAGGGTCTTCTCGCTCAGCTCGACACCGGTGTACTTCGACCGCTTCCACTCGCCGTTCTTGAGCGCGGTGTTGGCCTGCGGGATGTTGCGCGCGGTGGCGACCAGCAGACCGCAGGCCAGCTCGGCGGCGGTGACGATGTTGGAGGTCGGGG
This sequence comes from Streptomyces sp. NPDC058195, assembly GCF_042883525.1. NCBI lineage: Bacteria > Bacillati > Actinomycetota > Actinomycetes > Kitasatosporales > Streptomycetaceae > Streptomyces > Streptomyces sp. NPDC058195. The sequence continues at coordinate 624 of NZ_JBHVVM010000012.1, read as the reverse complement.
CGTTGACGACCATCACGCCGGCCTTGGTGGCGGCGGAGACGTCGACGTTGTCGAGGCCGACGCCGGCGCGGGCGACGACCTTCAGCTTCTTGGCGGCGGCGATGGCCTCGGCGTCGACCTTGGTCGCCGAGCGCACCAGGATGGCGTCGACCTCGGCGATCGCGGGGAGGAGCTCGGCGCGGTCCGCGCCGTTGCAGTGCCGGATGTCGAAATCCGGTCCCAGCGCGTCCACCGTGGCGGGCGACAGCTCTTCGGCGATGAGTACGACAGGTTTCGAGCTCACGTGGGTCCTCACAGGTCCAGTGCGGACGGCCGTCCCGACGGCCGCAGGCGTGGAGGGGCTTGCCGCGTGGAAGACGCACGACACTGTGGGCCTGACGCGTGTATGTGTGGAGCAGTGTAGTCATGCACCAGGGCGCATATTGCGCCCCGTTGGCAGGATCACCCACACGGGGGTGGACGACTTGTACACACGTACGACGCCGCGACGTCCAGCGGTGAAAAGGGGAACGCCCCGGGGCGGGTGTGTGGGCCCGCCCCGGGGCGCCGGTGCTACGCGTCCTCGTCGTTGACCCAGCTCATGAGCTTGCGCAGCTCGCGGCCGGTGGTCTCCAGGAGGTGGTC
>NZ_JBHVVM010000011.1:0-228195 GCF_042883525.1 Streptomyces sp. NPDC058195 | reverse complement strand
GCCTCGTCCTCACCCCCACCCTGCGCACCCGCCAGCCCGAAACCCACACCTTCGCCACCTTCCTCGGCCACGTCCACACCGCCGGAATCCCCATCGACTGGCAGACCTACTACGCCAACACCGGCGCCCGCACCACCAACCTCCCCACCTACGCCTTCCAGCACGAGCACTACTGGCTCAGCACGAACGGCAGCACCGGCGACGTCACCGCGGCTGGGCTCGGACAGATCGATCACCCGGTGCTCGCCGCCTGCGCCCAGGTCGGCGACCGTGACGAGTGGCTGTTCACCGGGCGCATCTCGGCCCCTGCACAGCCCTGGGTCGAGGACCACGTGGTCCTCGGGACCGTCATCGTCCCCGGCACGGCGCTGGTGGAGCTGGCGCTCGCCGCGGGACACCGGGCCGGCACGCCCGTACTCGACGAGCTGGTCATGGAGGCGCCGCTCCTGCTGAACGGCAACGCGTCCGTTCAGCTCCAGGTCGTCGTCGGCGAGAGCGCACCGGACGGCCGTCGCGAGGTCGCCCTCTACTCACGCGCCGAGGACCACGCGGAGGGCGAGGTCCGTGAAGTGACCTGCCACGCCCGTGGAACGCTGTCCGCCGAGGTAGGGCATCCCTCGGTCTGGGCCGCGCAGTGGCCGCCCGCCGGAGCCGAGCCCTTCAGCGCCGAGGCCCTGTACGACCGTCTCGCCGGCATCGGGTTCGACTACGGTCCGGCCTTCCAGGGCGTGCAGGCCGCCTGGCGTGCAGGCGATGCGGTCTACGCCGAAGTCGCTCTGCCTGAGGGCCATGCCGAGACCGCCGGTGGGTTCGGCATCCACCCGGCCCTCTTCGACGCCTCCCTGCACAGCGGTCTGGACTGGCTGCTTCAGGGTGACGGGCCCTCGGTGGGCCTGCCGTTCTCGTGGGCGGGCGTTCGGCTCGGCGAGACCGGCCGGGACCGGGTCCGGGTCCGGATCGCCTCTGCGGGTGAAAACGCGCTCCGTGTCGATGTCGCCGGAGAGCGGGGCGAGCCCGTCGTCAGCGTGGCGAAGCTGGCCTTCCGTCCGGTGAGCCGGGAGCAGTTGGAGGCGGCCCAGGGAGGGCGGCAGAACTCTCTGTTCCGGATCGACTGGACGGCCGCGCCCGCCCCACGTGACACGGCGAAGGCCGACATCACCGTGCTGGGCGGGGAATACGGGGATCTGGCGGAGCTCGGCGCTGCCGTGGCCTCGGGGCGTCCGGCGCCGGAGCTGGTGGTCGCGGTGGTGGAGTCCGCCGATGCCACCGTCCGCGAGGTCACCGAGCGGACGCTGACGCTGCTCCAGCAGTGGCTGGCGGCCGACGCGCTCGCCGACGCCCGCCTCGTCATCACCACCCGCAACGCCATCGCCACCGCCCCGGGTGAAACCCCCGAGCTGGCGCAGGCGCCGGTCTGGGGCCTCGTCCGCAGCGCCCAGTCCGAACACCCCGACCGGTTTCTCCTCGTCGACATCGAGGACGACACCGACACCACGGGCATGGACTGGACCGCACTCGCGGGCCTGGACGAACCGCAGCTCGCCATCCGCGCCGGGCGCACCCTGGTCCCCCGCCTCACCCGCGCCGACGCGCCCGCGCCCGCCCCGGACCGGGTCCTGGATCCGGAGGGCACGGTCCTGATCACCGGCGGCACCACCGGCCTCGGCGCCCTCTTCGCCAAGCACTACGCAAAGACGTACGGAGCCAAGCACCTCCTCCTGGTCAGCCGACGCGGCACCAACGCACCCGGCGTCACCCAACTCGTCACCGAACTCACCCACCTCGGCGCCCACGTCGACATCGCCGCCTGCGACGTCACCAACCGCGACGAACTCGCCCACCTCATCAACACCCTCGAACACCCCCTCACCGCCGTCATCCACGCAGCCGGCATCCTCGACGACGCCACCATCGAAACCCTCACCCCCAGCCAACTGGCCCGCGTACTGGGCCCGAAGGCCCAGGCCGCCCTCCACCTCCACGAACTCACCACCCACCTCGACCTCTCCTCCTTCGTCCTCTTCTCCTCCGTCGCCGCGATCATCGGCAGCCCCGGTCAGGCCAACTACGCCGCCGCCAACGCCACCCTCGACGCCCTCGCCGCCCACCGGCAGGCCGCGGGCCTGCCCGCCACCTCCCTCGCCTGGGGCCTGTGGGGCGAAGCCGGCGGTATGGGCGGCACGCTCGACGAAGCCGAGCTCGCCCGCCTCGAACGCGCGGGTGTCGGAGCCCTCAGCGTCGAACAGGGTGTGGACCTCTTCGACCAGGTGCTGCGGCGCACGGACACCCATCTGTCCGTTCCCGTGCGTCTGGACATGGCGGCACTGCGGAACCAGGCCCGCGCCGGAATGCTCCCCGCCCTCCTGCGCGGCCTCGTCCGCACCCCCACCCGAACCAGCACGCACACCACCACGACCACCGCCTCACTCGTCCAGCGACTCGCCGCCGCAACCGAGAACGACCGCACACACATCGCCGTCGAACTCGTCCAAACCCACGTCGCAGCCGTCCTCGGACACACCACACCCGACACCGTCGACCCCGAACGCGCCTTCAAGGACCTCGGCTTCGACTCCCTCGGCGCCGTCGAACTCCGCAACCGCCTCACCCAGGCCAGCGGCATACGACTCCCCTCCACCCTCGTCTTCGACCACCCCAACCCCACCGCCGTCGCCCACCACCTCCTCACCGAAATCAGCGACACCCTCACCACCGCGGCCGCCCTCAGCGAGGTACCCGCGTCCGCGGCGGCGGCCCTGCCGGGCGGCACGGGAAGCCGGTCCGTTCTCGGCACCCTGGGAACGCTGCTGCGCCACGCGCACACCTCGGGTTCGATCCGGCACACGGTGCCGCTGCTGACCGAGGCCTCGCGCTTCCAGAGCTCGTTCGCCTCCGCTGCCGAGCTCGGGGACACCCGTGGGTACGTCGTCCGGCTCGCGTCCCGGCAGGACGGGGAAGCCACCGGTGACACGGCCGAGAAACGGCTGAAGATCGTCTGCGTTCCGTCCTTCGTGGTCGGTTCGGGCCCGCACCAGTTCATGCGGTTCGCGGACCAGTTCGAAGGTCGACGGGACGTCTACGTCTGCACCCTGCCCGGCTTCCGCGGCGGAGAGCCCGTACCGGCCACCTGGGAGGCGGCCGTCGACGTCCTTGAGCAGGCGATCCGGCACGCCGTTGGCGACGACCCGTTCGTGCTCGTCGGCTACTCCATCGGCGGGGTGGTCGCCCACTCCCTCTCGGCCCGGTTCGAGGCCTCCGGGGCCTCCCCGGTTCCCCTGGTGATGATCGACACTCCGACCCCGGAGGGAGAGGAGGAGACCGACCGGGTCTTCTCGATGGTGATGACGGAGATCCTGAGCCGCGAGGACGCCGCCATCGTCGTCGACGACGCCAACTGGCTCTCCATGGGCACGTACATGAGGCTCCTCACGGAGCGCCCGGCCGCCGGGATCTCCGCGCGCAGCCTCCTCATCCGCGCCGGTGAACTCCTCGGCGACACCGGTCAGTCCTGGCCGGCCTGGCAGATCACCGACGACGACGTGGAGGTCGCCGCCGACCACTTCGCCCTGATCGAATCGGCGTCCGCGGACACCGCGAACGCCACGGAGAGGTGGATCGAAGCATGAGCCCCCATCACACCACCGGCCGGGCCGCCCCGGCCCCCGCACCTGCTTCCGGGCCGGTGTCCGAGGTCCTCGCCGCCCGGCGGGGGCTGTCCATCGCCGTGGTCCTCACCGGGGTCTTCGTCTCGTCCCTGGACCTGTTCATCGTCAACATCGCCTTCCCGGAGCTGGCCCGGTCCTTCCCGGACTCCTCCCTCGGCGACCTCTCCTGGGTACTGAGCGCGTACGCGATCGCCTTCGCCGCGCTGCTGATGCCCGCCGGGTCCTGGGCCGACCGGTCCGGCCGCAAGCGGGCGTTCATCGCCGGGTTCGTCCTGTTCACGATCGCCTCGGCGGCCTGTGCCTTCGCGCCGTCCCTGGGCGTGCTCGTCGCGGCCCGGATCGCGCAGGCCGTCGGCGGCGCGCTGATGCTGCCCAGCTCGCTCGGGCTGATGCTGCCGCTGTTCCCGGCGCACAAGCGCGGTGCCGCGGTCGGCCTGTGGGCGGCCATGGGCGGCGCGGCCGCCGCGGCCGGACCGCCGGTGGGCGGGCTCCTGGTCCAGGCGGACTGGCGCTGGGTGTTCCTGGTCAACCTGCCCCTCGGGCTCGTCGCCGTCCTGGTGGCCTGGCGGGTCCTTCCCGAGATCCGGGACAGTGGCCGCTCGGCCCCGGACGTGACCGGCGCGCTGGTGCTGGCCGCGGCCATCGCGGCCGTGGTCGCCGCGATCGTGCAGGGCGAGTCCTGGGGCTGGGGCAGTGCCCGGGTGCTCGTACTGACTGCGGCAGGCGCGCTCGGTCTCGCGTACAGCGCCCTGCGGGTCCTGCGCCACCCCTCGCCGATCGTGGAACCCGCCGTCCTGCGCATCCGCTCGGTGGTCTTCGGAGACCTGGCCACCCTGTTGTTCTTCTCGGGCTTCGGGGCGATGATCCTGGGCTCCACCCTGTTCCTCACCCAGGTCTGGGGGCACTCCGTCCTGCGGGCCGGGATGGAGATCGCGCCCGGCCCGCTGATGGCAGCCGCGTGCGCGGTCCCCGGCGGGATCCTCGCCTCCCGCTACGGAGCCCGCTGGGTCGGATTCGCCGGCAGCGTGCTGTTCGCCGTCGGAGGCGCCTGGTGGGCCGCCGCGACCGCCGTCGCCCCGGACTACGCGTCCGCGTTCCTCCCGGCGGGCATCGTCGCCGGCATCGGCTCGGGGCTGGTCCTGCCCAGCCTGTCGGGGGCGGCGACCCTGCCGCTGCCACCGGAGCGCTTCGCCACCGGCACGGCCCTGATGTCGATGTGCCGCCAGGTCGGCCTCGCCCTGGGGGTCGCCGTGGTCGCGGCCGTCCTGGGCTCCCGGCCCGCGCTGGCCGAGTTCCACGCCACCTGGCTGTTCATGGCGGGCTGCGGGCTGGCCGGTGGCCTCGCGATGCTCCTCATCGGCACGGGACGCGCCCCCGCGGCTGCCGCGCCCGCACCTTGACCCGTACCCCGGCAGCACCCCAGCACCCCCAACACCCCAGCACGTCAGCACCCGCGCGCAGGGGCGGGCGGACGACACCGCCGCCCGCCCCGCGCACCTCGAAAGGATGAACGGCAGTCATGAACACTCCCCAGCAGGCGGATCCCGCGAACGGAACGGCCGGAGAGACGCCCGCCGCGGCCGGATGCCCCGTGGACCACACCGCGGCCGCCGCTCCCCGCACCCGGCCTGCCCTCCCCGCCGAGGCTCTGCCCGGGCCCAAGATGTCGGCGCTGCGGCAGATCCTCTCGTACTGGAAGAACCCCGCGGACTTCGTGGAGAGCTGCCAGGACCAGTACGGGGACCGCTTCGCCCTCCGCATCCGGGTTCCTCCCCGCCCGCTGTACGTGCTCTCCGCCCCCGAGGACATCAAGCAGATGTTCCTGGCCCCGGCCGACGTACTGCACACCGGGACCGGCTCGGCCACGATCGAGAAGTTCACCGGGCAGTCCGGGCTGGCCTGGCTGGACGAGGACGCCCACAAGACCCGCCGCAAGCTGCTGATGCCGAGCTTCCACGGCAAGGCGCTGAACCGCATCGAGGAGTCGGTCAGCCGCATGGCCGTCGAGGAGGTGGCGAAGTGGCCGCGGAACGAGGCCATGCCGCTGCACCCGCTGGTGCACCGCTTCACCCTGAACGTGATCCGTGAGGTCATCTTCGGACGGGTGGTGCCCGCCCAGTGGGACGAGCTCCTCGAAGTCCTCATCGGGATGATGAAGTTCAACAACAGCATGGCGTCGGCCATGATGATCCACAAGATGTCCCCCGCGGCGGTGCGCGTGCTGCGCATGATCCGCCCGCTGGGGCTGGACGAGTTCCTGACCCTGCGCGAGCGCGCCAACGCCCTCATCGCCGGGGCCGTCGCGGACCGCCGGGCCGTGGGGGACCTCGACAACGACATGCTCTCGGTGCTCCTCGGCATCACGCACGAGGACGGCACCCCCCTCTCCCAGACCGAACTGCGCGACGAGATGATGACCATCTTCCTCGCGGGCACCGAGACGACCGCCGCCGCCATCTCCTGGGCCTTCGAGTTCCTCAGCCGTGAGCCCGAGGCGCTGGAGCGGCTGGTCGCGGAGATCGACGCGGGCACGGAGGACGCGTACCTGACCGCCACCGTCCAGGAGGTGCTCCGGGTACGTCCCTCGATCCCGCAGATCATCCCCCGGACCGTCGTCAAGCCCATCGAGATCGGCGGGGTCCGCTTCGAGCCGGGCATGGTCCTGTGGGCGAGTGCCTACCTCATGAACCGCGACCCCCAGCTCTACCCCGAGCCCGGCCGGTTCCGCCCGGAGCGCTTCCTCGGGAACAAGCCGGGCGTCTACACCTGGATCCCGTTCGGCGGCGGCCGGATCCGCTGCATCGGCGACAAGATCGCGCTGCTGGAGATGAAGACCGTCCTGCGCGAGGTGCTGGGCAACTGCGAGCTCCACCGCACCGACCCCGCGCCGGAGGCCACGAAGAGCCGCAGCGTCTCCACCCTCCCCGCGAGGGGCGCCTTCCTGGAGCTGCGCCCCCGCACCCGCGTCGGGAGCTGAGCCACCGGGCGGCGGGCACTTCCCCCTGGCCCGCCGCCCGCCGCCCGCACCCGGCACCCGGCACCCGGCACCCGGCAGCATCCGGTGGAAAGGAGTACACCCCCGTGCTCAAGGAGATACTGCCCCCCGGCGCTGTGGCCGCGGAGTCCTTCGGGGATCCGCCCCCCGGCACGCTGGCGCCCGGCGAGGGACTGCTGCCGGAGGAAGAGCCCCTGGTGGCACACGCCGTACCGGCCCGGCGCGCCGAGTTCACCACCGTACGAATCTGCGCCCGACGCGCCCTGTCCGGGCTGGGCCAGCCACCGGTCCCGGTGACCGCGGACGGCCGGGGAGCACCCCGGTGGCCCGTCGGCGTGATCGGGAGCCTCACCCACTGCACCGGCTACCGCGCGGCGGCGGTGGCCCTGGCCTCCCCCGGCCTACGCTCCCTGGGCGTGGACGCGGAACCACACCGCGCGCTTCCGGACGGGGTCTTGGAGACCGTCGCCCTGCCCTCCGAGCGGCGCGCGCTGACGGCGCTGACGCGACGGGCCCCCGCGACCGCCTGGGACCGGATTCTCTTCAGCGCGAAGGAAAGCGTCTTCAAGGCCTGGTACCCCCTGACGAAGGAACAACTGGCCTTCGAGGAAGCTGAACTGACCCTGTCCGCGACCACCCCCCGGACAGGCACCTTCGAAGCCCGCCTCCTCCGCCCGGGCCCCCTCCTGGACGGCCACCCCCTCACCACGTTCAAGGGCAGCTGGTCACTGCGCGGCGGCCTGATACTGACCGCGGTCGCGGTCGGCCCCGGCCACGGCACGTGACCCGGAGCGGTCGTCACCGTGATGTGCGCATCGGTGATCCTCAGCCGGGTCTCGTTGGTCCTGGCCAGGTATGACCTGTCCGGCAGGAGTACCGGCGTGCGGGTGTCCGGGTTCCCTTGAGGCGTGCCAGCGGCTGTGCCCCGGTACCCGCAAGCCTTCGCGAGGAAGTCGTCGGAGTCGAAGCTCCGGCCGTTGTCACGGCGGGCGTGGGAGGTACCGGACCGTTCGCGCGGACGAGGGCTCCTGGGACCATGCCCGGCGCCCGAAGTCCTTTTCGCCGCACCAGAGTCCGGCCTCGTGGGACACCGTCACGGGCAAGCTGGGCGAAGACCGGCCGCCGCGTCCGATCGCTGGCTGGCTCGCCCGCACCGTCGCGCCCGAGGACGGTATGCAGGTGTCTCACGAGACGATCTGCGAAAGCCTGTTCATCCGGGACCGAGGCGTACTGAAGAAGGAACTCGTCTCCCCTGTGCGCCGCCAGCGCACGATGCGCCGCCCGAAGAACGCCTCCACCGCAGGTCAGCAGCGCGGCTGCGTCCGCGACGCGGTCTCCATCCGCGAAACGCCCCGCTGAGGCCGGAGAACCGGGCTGTTCCCGGCCACAGGGAAGGCGGCCTGATCACCGGTGCGAAGACCAGCCCTATCGCCACGCGGTCGAACGCCACTCCCCGCGTCGCGCTCGTCCGGGACGCAGGCAAGGACACCACCAGCGTGATCTCTGCCCTCAGGTCCGTACCCGGACATACGCAGAATCACGGCCGCAGGGGCGGCACTCTCGGCCCGCTTCAGTGGACTGCGCGCACCGCGCTCACTGCCGAGCCCCATCGTCCTGACCGCTGGGCCTGGCCGAGGACACCGGTCCCCAACTGGTCCCTAAAAATGATCAAGGGCCGGTTTCGGATTTCTCCCAAACCGGCCCTGACCCACGACTGTCTCCAGTCGGGACGACAGGATTTGAACCTGCGACCCCTTGACCCCCAGTCAAGTGCGCTACCAAGCTGCGCCACGTCCCGGCGCGAAACACCTTCCCGGTTCCACCGGGCGGCTTCGCAGGACAAACATTACCTCACTCCGAGGACCGGATCGACGCCCGTGCCTGGTGGGCGCGGTTCGCCAGGGATTCCGCGCCGCAGGCGGTGGCCAGTTTGTACGCTCGGGCGAGTTCCCGCGGGGAGCGGATGGCGATGCCGTAGTCGACGAGGGCCAGCGCGTGTTCGTACGCGGCCGGGGACGACTCCAGGTGGCGGACCGACTCGGCCAGCAGGCGGGTGGCCTCCTCGGGAGCGGCGAAGAGGGCCAGGCAGCGCAGGGCCTCGCCGATCGCGGTCTCCGTGCCGAACCGTTCGGCGTGCACCCGTGCGGTTCCGGCGAGCTGGGCGGCTCGGGCCGGGTCCTCCTCGGCCAGGGCTCGGGCGAGGTCACCGGCCCAGGGGGCCCACACGCCGTTGAACCTGCCACGGGGTTCGAGGCCGTGACCGGCCGCTTCGAGCTCGGCGACCGCCTCCTTCGTACGGCCTTCGGCCAGCAGCAGCCGGCCGCGTACGCACGGGCCGTCGGGGAGCACCATCGCGCTGGGGTACGGCGCTCCGAATCCGTAGCGGTCGGCGATCTCGCGGGCGTCGGTGACCCGGCCCCGGGCGACCAGGGTGTCGATGAGCAGGCAGGCCGCGTCCCAGTGGACCGGCAGTCCGCTGCCCACACGGTCGGCGAGGCGCAGACCTTCGCGCAGGAAGCCCTCGGCCTCCGCCAGCCTGCCGCGACGACGGTGGACCAGCCCGAGCAGGGTGTGCGCGAACGCCAGGTGCGCGCCGCTCCAGCCGGAGATCTCGAAGGCCCGCACGGCCTCGCCGAAGAGTTCCTCGGCGCGGTCGAGCTGGTCGGTGAAGGCGTAGGTGATGCCGACCAGGGTCGGCAGCTCGAAGCCCCACTCGGTGTCGGTCCAGCCGAGTCCCCGGGCCGGGCGCCCGTCGACCAGGGCGCGTTCGCAGAGGTCGACGACGAGCTGGGCGTTCTCGCCGCGCAGCATGGAGTCGAAGGCCCGGAGGGTGAGCAGGGCGCGTTCGGCGTTGTCGCGGCCGTGCAGGTGGTCGGCGTTGCGGGCGAGCCGGGCGGAGCGGCCGGGGCCGTCGTCCTCGGTGGCCTGCATGCCCTCCCAGAGGAAGTGGGCGGCCTGGAGCCGCATCAGGCCGGGGCCCGGTGCGGTACGGGCGGCTTCCGCGGCGAGCGCGCTCGCGGCCTCCTTGAGCTGGTTGTTGTGCGAGTGCGCGGCCGCGAGCCGGTAGGTGGCGTCCACGCGCTGGTCGTCGTCGAGTCCGGGCATGCCGAGGGCGTCGCGCAGGTGCTGGACGGTGGTGGCCGGGGAGCTGAGCAGGGTGGCGCAGCCCAGCTCGTACAGGAGGGTGGCCTTCACGCGCTCGCGCGGGGGTTCCTTCAGGGCTCGTTCGAGGCAGCGGCGGGCGGCTTCCGGGGCACCGACGGCGAGGTGTTGCTTGGCCGCTTCGCGGAGCTGCTCGACGAGTTCCTGGTCGTCGTCCGGGTGGACCTCCAGCAGGTGCCGGGAGGCCGCGGCAGGGCCGAGCCCGGCCCTGCTGATCGCCCAGGCGGCCCGGCCGTGCATGGCGGTGCGGGTGGCCGGCGGGATGGAGCGGTAGACCGCGCTCGCGATGAGCGGGTGGACGAACTCCAGCGGGTCGAAGCCGGTGACGATCCGTGCCTCGCGCAGCCGCGCGGTGCAGTCGGCGGCCTCGGCCGAGGTCATTCCGGCCAGGGTGGCGGCCAGGTCCTGGGAGATGTCCGTGCCGAGGACGGCCGCCGCCCAGGCGAAGCGGGTGGCGTTGGTGCCGAGCCGTTCGAGCCGGGCGACGAGTCCGCTGCCGCGTGCGGAGGCGCCGAGCTCGCGCAGCAGTCCGGCCGACTCGTCCAGCGGCACCAGCTCGCGGTCCTGCACCTTGGCGACGAGCTCGACCGCCTCGTACGGGTTGCCACCGGTGACGGCCCACACCTCGCGGCAGAAGGGGTCGTCCGCGTGTTCGCCCAGGGCCGCGCGGACCAGTTCGGCGGTGGCGTCCGGGGTGAGGGCGCGCAGCGCGACCCGGACCTGGGCGGGATGGGCGCCGCCCAGCCCGCCGTCCTTCTCGCGGGCGGCCAGCTCCTCGGGGCGGTGGGCCTGGACGACCAGGACCGGGAGTTCACCGAGGCGGGCGGTGAACGAGGCGAGCCAGGCGAGGGATTCGCCGTCCGCCCAGTGCGCGTCGTCGATGACGAGCAGCAGCGGACGATGGCTCAGCCGGGAGGCGAGGCGGCCGACGACGAAGTCCAGGCCGTCGCGCACGCCCTGCGGGTCGGGCTGCGGGCCGGTCGGCTCGGCCAGTCCGAGGGCGGGTGCGGCGACCTCGTACCAGGGGCCGAACAGGGTCCGGACCTCGTCGGGCGGGAACCGGTCGAAGGCGGGCTGGAGCAGTTGGCGCACGACGTGGAACGGCACGGAGGTGACCGTTTCGCCGCCGCGTGCGGACCAGACCGTGCAGCGGTCGGCGGCCATCGCCTGGATCTCGCCGAGCAGCGCGGTCTTGCCGATGCCGGCCTCACCGCTGAAGATCAGCAGTCCGCCGACGGCTTGGGCACCGCAGAGTGCGTCCACCGCCTGCGCGGCGACGGCGAGTTCCGGTTCGCGTTCGTACAGCGGCCGGGACGGCTTCATCCCTACCCTCCCCAGGGGTGGTGCGTGTGGATTCGACACTAGTCGTGAACGGTGGTCGACGGACAGTGGTTCGGACAGTTCACCGCGGGTGCGGGCACAATCGAGGAGTGGACGAGAAACGCAGGGACCGCGACGCCGGGGGCAGGGCGCGCAACGCGCGCCCGCGCGACGGGCTGGGCCGCCCGCTTCCGTACGGGAGCACGGGGATCGCGCGGCAGCCGGAGGGGGTGGTGCGCACTCCCGAGGAGACCGTGCGCGAGGCACAGCGGCTGCTGGACGCGGGGATGCCGTTCCACGCGCACGAGGTGTTCGAGGACGCGTGGAAGTCGGGTCCGGAGGCGGAGCGGGAGCTGTGGCGCGGGCTCGCGCAGCTGGCGGTGGGGCTGACGCACGCCGCCCGGGGCAATGCGACGGGCGGGGCGCGGCTGCTGCGGCGCGGCGCGGCGGCGCTCGGCGGCTTCGCCTCGGCCCGGCCGTACGGGATCGGCGTCGCGGAGCTGATCGGCTGGGCCGAGGAACTGGCGGAGCAGGTGGCGCGGGAGGCCGCGCCGGACCGGGGTGTCGACCCGGTGGCGCGGGCTCCGCGGCTGCGCGGCCCGGTGCGGTGAGAGGCCGGGAGCGGCCCGCACCGCGGCGGATTCGCCGCCCGTCGCGCCGAGCGGCGAACAGGGCGGCCCGCAGCCATTACGATCGCGCGTCATGAGCACTTCTGACCAGGAGCAGGACCGGACCGTGCGGGGCCCCATAGCGGCGGACGCGGACGTCGCGAAGGCAAAGACGGAGGCGGAGGCGGGCACGGACCCGGACGCCGGTACCGAGGCGGGCGCGGGCGCGGATGCCGGTACCGAGGCGGACGCGGGCGCGGATACAGACGCCGGTACCGAGGCGGATGCGGATGCGGATGCGGATGCGGATGCGGAGAACGATCCCGGGGCGGCCGACGGGGCCGGTGGCCGGAAGCTGACGCCGCGCCAGGCAAGACGGCTGCGGATGGTCCTCTCGGCGCTGGGCATGGCCGCGATGGCGGTGGTCCTCGCGCTGCGGATCGCCAGCCGGTCGTCCGTCCTGGTGGTCGGGGTGTACGGGCTGGCGCTGATCCTGTGCGGGATCGTGATCGAGCTCAGCCGCAACGGGCGTACCCGGCTCGGGAGCTGGCTGCTTGCCGTGGGCCTGGTGGCGGCGATCGGCTCGGACTGGCTGCTGATTCCCTGACGCACGGTCAGCACACCGAGATCCGTACGGTGCCGCCGTCCCGTTCGGCCCGGTCGAGCCAGTCGGCGCGCAGCGGGAACGAGCGGCCCGGCTCGGCGGGCCGCAGCAGTCGCCGACGGTACAGTTCCCGGCCGTCCTGCCGGACGACGAGCAGCGGCGCGGTGAGCCTTCGCTCGGTGCGCAGCAGGAAGCGGCCGCCGGGCGGGAGGGTGCCGTCGGGGCCGACGAGGTTGGGTGCGACCCAGCGCAACGGGGCGTCGACGGCGACGGCCGGTCGGCCGGTGGGCCACGCGCCGGTGGTCAGGTGGTGCAGGACGGGGGCGGCGACCGCACGTCCCTCGGCGAGGGCGTAGCCCGCGCTCTCCACGCCGTGCAGCAGATTGCCGACGGCGAAGACGCCGGTCCGGTCGGTGCGGTGGGCCGGGTCGTAGGCGGGGCCCCGGGTGCCGGGGTCGAGGGTGACGGCTCCGCGCCGGGCCAGTTCGTGCTCGGGGAGCCAGTCGCCGGTGAACACGACGGTGCCGCAGCGCAGGGTGGTGGTCCGGCCGTCGTGGTGGCGGACGGCGACGCCGGTGAGCCGTTCCCGGCCGGTGAGCGCGGTGACGGTGGTACGTGTGAGGAGCGGGGTGCGGTCGCCGCCGCGGGTCAGGGCGGTGAGCGGGGCGGGCGGCTGGTCGGTGACCAGGGCGACGACTCGCGCGCCCGCGGCGCGCAGGGTGTCGGCCGCGGCACGGCCGATGGGCCCGTCACCGATGACGACCGCGCGGCCGCCGATGCGCCGCCCGTGGAGATGGACGGCCTGCTGGAGTTCGCCGGTGGTGTAGACGCCGGGCGGGCGGCTGCCGGGGACGAGCCGGGCGCTGCGGGGGCGTTCGCGGGCTCCGGTGGCGAGGACGACCGCACGGGCGGTGATGCGTTCGAGGCCGGTCGGTGCGGTGGTGTCCACGGTGAGCGGTCCTGCCCAGCCGGTGACGGTGACGCCGGTGCGCAGGGCTGCTCCGGCGTGCAGTGCGGTGGTGACACAGCTTCGGGCGTACGCGGGTCCGGTGGCCGTTCCGCGGCCGAGGGTCCGGCCGCCGAAGCCGCCGTGGTGGCAGTGGCGGGGGATGCCGCCCGCGCTCTGTTCGCGTTCCAGGATCTCGACGCGGCCCGCGCCGGACGCGGCGAGTTCGGCCCCGGCGCCGAGTCCGGCCGGGCCGCCCCCGATGATCAGGACGTCGACGGTGCGTTCGTGCCGGTTCATGACCGGGCCTCCTCGAACAGGGCGCGGACCGCGGCCCCGCAGTAGAACCCCTGGCACCGGCCGTTGCCCGCGCGTGTTCTGCGGCGCAGTCCGTCCAGGGAGCCCGGTGGCACGGTGCTCGACAGGGCGTCCCTGATCTCGCCCGCGGAGACGCGTTCACAGTGGCAGACCAGGGTGCCGTACGCGGGGTCGCGGGCGATGAGCCCGGCGTCCTGGTAGGGGCGGGGGAAGGCTTCGCCGAGGTTGGGCAGGGTGACGGGCGGCAGTTCGGAGGGTTCACCGAGGTCGAGGCCCGCCGCGCCGAGCAGTTCCACGACATGGGCGGCGATGGCCATGGAGGCGGTGAGCCCGGTGGAGCGGATGCCTCCGACGGTGATGTGGCGCTCGTCGGGCCGGGAGCGGATGCGGTAGTCCTCCTGGCCGGTGGCGGCGCGCAGTCCGGCGTAGACGGCCGTGACCTCCTCGTCAAGGAGCTCGGGCAGGATGCGGCGGCCCTTCTCGCGCAGCAGGCGGAGGGCGTCGGCGGTCGATCCGGTGGCGGTCTTGTCGTCGATGTCCTCGGCGGTGGGGCCGAGCAGCACGTTGCCGAAGACGGTCGGCGCGACCAGCACGCCCTTGCCCGCGGCGGTGGGGACCGGAAGCAGGATGTGGCGGACCAGGTCCCGGGCGAGCTTGTCGAAGACGAGGAGCTGGCCGCGGCGCGGGGTGACGGTGAACTCGTCGTGGCCCAGCAGCCGGTCGATCTCGTCGGCGTACAGTCCGGCGGCGTTGATCAGGTGGCGGGTGCGCAGTGCGCCCCGGGTGGTGGTGAGGGTGTGGAGGCCACCGGCGCTGTCGATGCCCCGGACCCGGAAGTTGAGGTGGAGGTGGACTCCGGCGCGTACGGCCTGGGTGGCGTAGGCGAGCGGGGTGGTCCAGGGACAGATGACGCTCTCGTCGGGGATCTCCAGGGCGCCGAGGGCGCCGGGGCCCAGCCGGGGTTCGCGGGCACGCAGTTCCTCGGCGTCCAGGAGACGGGCCGCGTGGTACTCGTTCTGCTCCGCCTTGGCCAACAGGGCGGGCAGCGCGGCGAGTTGTTCGTCGTCCCAGGCGACGAGCAGGGCGCCGACGCGTTCGACGGGGATACCGGTCTCGGCGGCGTAGGCGCGCAGCCGGCGCTGTCCTTCACGGACGAGCCGGGCCTCCAGGGTGCCGGGCACGGCGTCGAAGCCGGTGTGCAGGATGGCGGTGTTGGCCTTCGAGGTGCCGTCGGCGATGTCGCCGGACGCCTCGACCAGCGCGATGCGCAGGGGATGGCGGGCCAGTTCGCGGGCGAGGGCGGTGCCGACGACTCCCCCGCCGATGACGGTCACGTCGTAGGCCGGGGCCCCGGTGCCGGAGCCCGTTCCCGGCAGGTTTGCCGTCGGCAGGGGTCCGGTGGTGGTGATCGTGGTGCGCATGGCGTTGCTCTCGTACGTGTCAGGCATGGTCCAGCAGGGTCTGTACGCCGGTGCGGAACGCGGCGAGCCGTTCGGCGGCCCGGTCGACACCGATGCGGGGTTCGTAGACGGTGACGGGCTTCCACTCGGGGACGGCCTCGCGGACCGTGAGGTGCGGGTCGAGGCCGAGCCGGGCGACCGCTCCGACGCCGAGCGCGGTGGCATCGGGCAGCGCGGACACCTCGACGGGCCGTTGCAGCAGGTCGGCCTGGGTCTGCATGAGGAGCGCGGAGCGGGTCAGGCCGCCGTCGACGCGGAGCGAGGTGAGCGGTGCGCCGAGGTCGGCGGCGACCGCCTCGGTGAGCTCGACGACCTGGGCCGCGATGCCTTCGCACAGGGCGCGCACCAGGTGGCCCTTGGCGGTTTCGAGGCCGAGTCCGGTTACCGATCCGCGCAGGTCGCCGCGCCACCAGGGGGCGGCGAGCCCGGCGAGCGCGGGGACGAAGGTGACGCCGCCGGAATCGGGGACCGTACGGCCGACGGGGTCGAGGTCGGCCGCGCCGGAGATGACGCCGAGGCCGGTCAGCCAGTCGACGGCGGACGCGGCGGTGTAGACCTGGCCGTCGAGGCAGTAGGCCGTACGGTCGCGAAGCCGCCACGCCACGCAGCCGGCCAGCCCGGTGGAACCGCGGCGCGGGTCGCGCCCGGTCTGGGCGAGCAGGAAGGCGCCCGTCCCGTAGGTGCACTTGGCGTTGCCGGGATCCAGGGCGTTCTGGGCGAGGAGGGCCGCCTGCTGGTCGACGAGGAGTCCGGTCAGCGGGAGTTCGCCGCCGAAGGCGGTCGTCGTGCCGACCGTCCGGTCGCAGTCGACGACGTCCGGCAGGCGTTCGTCGCCGAGGCCGAAGAGCTCCAGGGCCCGGGGCGACCAGCCGACCTGGTCGAGGTCGAGGAGCTGGGTGCGTCCGGCGGTGGCCGCGTCGGTGACGAACGCACCGGTCAGCTGGTGTACGAGCCAGGCGTCGGTGGTGGTGACGACGCCTTCACGGGTCAGCTCCCGGCGGATCCAGGCCATCTTCGGTGCGGCGAAGTACGGATCGAGGGGCAGGCCGGTGAGCTGGGTCAACTCCTCGTTGTGCTGGTCGAGTCCGGCGCAGAGGGCTGCGGAACGGCGGTCCTGCCAGACGATCGCTTCGGTGAGCGGGCGCCCGGTGGCCCGGTCCCAGGCGAGCACCGTCTCCCCCTGGTTGGCGAGGCCGACCGCATGGACCGGTTCGCCTGCCTCCTGTACCGCCCGGCGGCCCGCTTCGAGGACCGAGCCGAGCAGTGTGGCGGGATCCGCCTCCACCGCTCCCCCCGGACCGTGGCGGACGGAGACGGGAACGGAAGCGGATGCGATCACGCCGCGCTCGGGACAGATCACCAGCGCCTTCGTCCCCGATGTGCCCTGGTCCACGGCGAGTACCGGGCCTGTCATCGACTCTCCAGCGGTGCGGAAGCCCGGCCGGCGCGGAGGCCCGGCGGCTTGAACGAAATCGTGATCACTGAACTCGCGGCCCAGAGTGGTGCAGACCACCGCGTACGTCAAGGGCCGACCGGCCCTTGACCGGAACTGCACGAACATTCAGTTCAACTTTGAACGTCCGCTTGAATGAACGTACTTGAGTAAGATCCGCGAATTGGTCCGGAGACCGGTGGCAGTGGCCTTACACTCACCGCCGAGCAACAACCGGGCGCTTTCGAGTAGTTCGTTTCTCGACAGCTGCTTCACCCCCCACGTCCTTGAGGATTGATGAGATCGAAACCCTGTCCCACGCACCGCTCCACAGGCTCCCGGGCCTTCCGCGTCAGCATGGGCTCCATGCCGCCACCGGGCTGCGTGACGTGCTGAGAAGATCTATTGACCGTCGCGTTGCGGCCTGCGGTCCGGCCTGTCGTCCGAGGACAGGGCAGGTCCATGGCCAACAGTGATTTCCGGCCGGTCTATCATCCAGCCGGCCATGACAACGATCTGCGGGCCGCGTTACAGGATCTGCGCACGGGACGCTGGATGTCCATGCGCAACCTCCTGGAGAACACACCGGACTGGACCCTGTGGACCCAGCGCACCCAGGTGCTGGGCGCGGTGGCGGCTGGTTCGGACGCCGTGCAGGCCTGGCTGGCCGAGGAGCCGAGGAGCATCGCCGCCGCGGTGATGCAGGCGCGGGTCGTCGTCGAACGTGCGGTGCGCGCACACCGCGAGGGCCACCACCGGGCCCGCGAGCTGTGGCAGGAGGCCTGGCAGGCCTGCCGGACGGCGGCGAACGCCTCACCCGTGGACCCGGTGCCCTGGGTCTGTCTGCTGGCCCTGTCCCAGCTGGACGAACAGCAGCAGCTGGAGGAGCACCGGCTGCATCCGCCGGGGCCGATGCTCTTTCCCGGGCCGTGGGGGCTGCTGGCGGAGGCCGACAAGCGCGATCCTTTCAACCGCGAGGCCTACCACCGGATGCTCCAGTTCGTCTACGCGCGCAAGGCCGGAGGATCCCTCTCGGAGGCGGTCAACTTCGTTCAGTGGGCAGCCTCTTCGGCCCCGGACGGCTCCGCGCTGCACGCGTTGCCGCTCTATGTGCGAGTCGAGCGCTACCGTCGCGAGCAGGGGCACGAGAAGGCCCTCGACCTGCACTGGGTCACCGAGGACGCGGAGCGCGACGCGGCCCGTGCGCTGGAGCTCTGGTTCCGCCGTACGCCTGCGGCCTCGCGCTCGCTGCTCGACCTGAACTACCTGGCGCACGCCTTGTGGGGCGCGCTCCAGTTCGCCGACGCGGCAGCGGTGTTCGAGGCGCTCGGACCGTATTTCACATCGGTCCCCTGGGCGTACCGCACCCGGGACCGCAAGGGCCCGGGGGACGCAGAGGACGTCTTCCTCCGCGCCCGCGGCCGCTGCCTGTCCGCTCCCCGTACCCCCGGACGGGGGCCGCGCCGCTGAGTGACGGCCCCGCGCCGCCGGGTCCGTCCGGTGGCTCCGGGCCGGTTTCCGTCCGCCCCCTTTTTTTCGTACGTCCCCCTTTTCCGTACCGCTCATGGAGGTTTTCCCGATGTCCATATCCACCCCGGCCCAGTCGGGTGCGGAGGCCATGCCGCCGAGGGACGAGGAGGAGCGGCTGCGCGAGCTCGGCTACCAGCCCGTTCTCGCCCGCCGGATGGGCGGCTTCGGCAACTTCGCCATCAGCTTCTCCGTCATCTCGATCCTCTCCGGCTGCATGACCCTGTACGGCTTCGGCATGTCGACCGGCGGTCCGGCCGTGATGCTCTGGGGCTGGGCCGGTGTCGGGCTCTTCGTGCTCTGTGTGGGCATGGCACTCGCCGAGGTCACCAGCGCCTACCCGACCTCGGGTGCGCTGTACTACATGGCGGACCGGCTGGGCGGGCGCAAGTGGGGCTGGTACACCGGCTGGCTGAATCTGCTCGGCCTGCTGGGTGCCATCGCGGGCATCGACTACGGCGCGGCGCTGTTCACCGGCGCGTTCATGAACCTGCAGTGGGGATTCACCCCCACCCCCGGCAAGACGATGCTCATCTTCCTCTGCATCCTGCTGCTGCACGCGGTGCTGAACCTCTTCGGTGTCCGCCTCGTCAGTGTGCTGAACTCCATCAGCGTGTGGTGGCACCTCATCGGTGTCGCGGTGATCGTCACCGTGCTCGCGGTGGTGCCCTCGCACCACCAGTCGCCCTCGTTCGTCTTCACCGAGTTCGTCAATGACACGGGCTGGCACAACCCGCTGTACGTGGCGGCGATCGGTCTGCTCCTCGCCCAGTACACCTTCTGCGGCTACGACGCCTCCGCCCACCTGTCGGAGGAGACGTCGAACGCCTCCGTGACCGCCGCCAAGGGCATCGTCCGCGCGATCTGGGTCTCGTGGATCGCCGGATTCGTGCTGCTCGCCGGGCTGACCTTCGCCATCCAGGACTACGCGGGCACCCAGAACAGCCCCACCGGGGTGCCTCCGGCGCAGATCCTGATCGACGCGCTGGGCACCTCCGGGGCCACCGCGATGCTGCTGATCGTGATCGCGGCGCAGCTGTTCTGCGGCAACGCGGAGGTCGCCGCCGCGAGCCGGATGGTCTTCGCGTTCAGCCGCGACAACGCGCTGCCCGGCTCGGCGCTGTGGCGCAAGGTGAGCGGCCGTACCCAGACGCCCGCCAACGCGGTGTGGCTGTCGGTCGCCGTCGCCGCGGTGCTGGCGGTGCCGTCGCTGTACTCCGCCACCGCGTACGGTGCGGTGACCGCGATCAACGTCATCGGGATCACACCCGCCTACGCGATCCCGATCTTCCTGAAACTGCGCTCCGGCCACCGGTTCGAGCGCGGACCCTGGCACCTGGGACGGTGGAGCAGGCCGATCGGCTGGATCGCCGTGGTGTGGGTCGCCATCGTGACCGTGCTGTTCCTGCTTCCGCAGTCCTCCCCGGTGACGGTCGACTCGATGAACTACGCCTCGATCGCGCTGATCGCGGTGCTGGTGCTGGCCACCATCTGGTGGTTCGTCGCCCGCCGTTCGTACAGCACACCGTCGGCGTACGGGAACGCCCGCGAGCAGGCGGAGATCGAGGAAGGCATCGTCTGACCCGGCTCTGCCGCCCGGTCCTCCTGGCGCCTTCGGCCCTTCCGGCTTTCTCAGCCCTTCCGGCCGTTTTGGCCCTCCGGCCCTCCCGGACCGCTGCCCGTGACGGGCGGCGGTCCGGGAGGGCCGATCGCTATGCTGCGAGCCGAACGCCTGCCGAAAGCGTTCAAACGAACAGTGCGGCGGTACGACGAGGGAGCCAGCAGTATGCGGGAGCCGGTGGAACTGAGGCGGCGGCGAATCCTGTCGGTGGTGGAATCGCGCGGTGCCGTCAGGATCGCCGTGCTCGCGGCCGAGCTGGACGTATCGGTGGTCACGGTCCGGCGGGACGTCGAGGAGCTGGCCCAGACCGGCCGACTGCGTCGCGGACACGGGGTGGCCCGCCCGGTACGCGATCCGGAGCTGGCCCCGGCGGTCCCGGAGAGCCGGGACCGCGAACCGTCACAGGACGCCGGGGCGGTCGCGCTGGTCGTACCGGAGCGGCACTCCTATCTGTACGAGACCCTGCACGGTGCCCGCTCCGCGCTGGAGGAGTCCGGCGTCCGGATCGCCCTGCACATCGCACCCCCGTCGCCCGGCGCCGAACGCTCCCTGGTCGGGCGGGCGCTGGCGGACGGGGTGCGCGGGCTGCTGATCGCGCCGCGCTGGCCCGGACTCCGCGCGGAGGAGCGGGACCACGACTGGCTGGCCGACGTGGGGGTGCCGACGGTCCTGATGGAACGGCGGCCCCGGCCTGGCAGCCCGCTGCACGCCCTGGACTCCGTCTGTTCCGATCACTGGTACGGCACGCATCTCGCCGTGGAGCATCTGGTCGCGCTGGGGCACCGCCGGATCGTGCTGGCCGCCCGCGACGACAGCCCGACGGCGCGCAGTGTCCGCGCCGCGTTCGCCGAGATCGCCGCGGCCCGCCCCGAGGTGACGGACTGGACGGTGGTGCTGAGCTCGCCGCAGGCCGCGGCCGACGGCCGGGGAGCGGCGACCGATCTCCCCGCGCTGCTGCGGGAGCGGGGCGCGACGGCGGCCGTGCTGCACGGCGACGTGGACGCGCTGATGCTGGTTCAGCGGCTGGCGGAGAGCGGGATGGAGGTGCCCCGGGACTGTTCGGTGGTGGCGTACGACGACGGGGTCGCGGCGCTGGGCAGCCCGCCGCTGACCGCGGTGGCTCCGCCGAAGGCGGAGATCGGCCGGGCCGCCGCCGAACTGCTGCTGCACCGGCTGTCCGGGGCGGGCGGCCCGGTGCGCCGGACGGAGCTGTTGCCCACGTTGGAGGTGCGGGGATCGGCACGGGCGCGGCAAGCCGACATCGACTGATCGTTTGACCGCTTTATTTTCTTCTGATCGATCTATTGACCAGTTCCGATCAGCCGATCAGGATTCCCCTGAGCCGTTCCGGCGGCCGGGGGAGGCACCCCTGTCCGGCCGAGCCGTCGATCCGTGCTCGGAGAACCGGCCGTCCGCCCCTCCACCAGGAGAGAGATGCCCCACCCCGCACCCGGCACCCCGGTCACCCGCAACCGGCCGCGCGCCGCCGTCGCCATGAAACCGTCGGCCGCCGCCGCGCTGCTCGACGCCCCGTCCCTGGCCGCGCTCGACACGGTCTGCGAACTGGCCCCGCTGCCCGTACTCGACGACTTCACCACGGGCCGGGCCCGTTCCGTCCTGGCCGAGGCCGAGATCCTGATCACCGGCTGGGGCTGCCCGCCGATCGACGCGGCGGCCCTGGCCGCGGCTCCGCGCCTGCGTGCGGTGGTCCACACCGCGGGCAGCGTCCGCGGGCACATCACCGAGGCCTGCTGGGAACGCGGCATCGAGGTGTCGTCGGCCGCCGCCGCGAACGCCCTGCCGGTCGCCGAGTACACCGTCGCGATGATCCTGCTGTCCGGCAAGCGGGTCCTGGAGCGGTCCCACGACTACCGCACGCTGCGCCGCCGCGACGACTGGCTGGCCGCCCCCGGTCACATCGGCAACTACGGCCGCACCGTGGGCATCCTGTCCGCGTCGATGATCGGCCGCCGCGTCATCGAGCTGCTGCGCCCCTACGACCTGCGCGTCCTGCTGCACGACCCGTACGTCTCCGAGGCGGAGGCCGCCGAGATGGGCGTGCGGCCGGTCGGTCTCGCCGAACTCTTCGAGCGGAGCGACGTGGTGAGCGTCCACACCCCGCTGCTGCCCGCCACCCGCGGGCTCGTCAGCCGTGAACTGCTCACCTCGATGCGCCCGGACGCCGTGCTCGTCAACACCGCGCGGGGCGCCGTCGTCGACCAGGACGCGCTCGTCGACGTACTCCGGCAGGAGCGCATCCGGGCCGTGCTCGATGTCACCGACCCCGACGAACTGCCCGCCGCGCACCCGCTCTGGGAGTGCGCGGGCGCCCTGATCACCCCGCACCTCGCGGGCTCCCAGGGCAACGAACTGCGAAGGCTGGTCGACCTGGCGGCCGCCGAGACCGGCCGCTGGGCCGCGGGCGACGGCTTCGCCCACCGTGTACGACGCGAAAGGCTGGCGTTTCTCGCATGACCGCCGCACATCCGATCTCCCCCGTCGAACTCCCCGCGGAGGAGAGGGGGCTGAGCCCGCACACCGGCTACACCCGGGCCCACTGGGAGGCCGCCGCCGACGGACTGCTGGGGGCCGCCTGGCAGTGGGCCACACCGGGGGGCGCGCTGCTGGACCTGCCGGGCAGGCCGTCCGCGTCGGGGGTGCGCTCCGACGGCCTGGAGGGGTACGCGCGCACCTTCCTGGCCGCCGCCTTCCGGGTGGCGGGCGCGGACGGCGGTGACCCGCACGGCTGGCTCGGCCGGTACGCGGACGGGCTGGCCGCCGGAACCCTCACCCCCGGCCGCGAGGACGCCGAGTCCTGGCCGCTGATCCGCGATCACCACGTCTTCGGCCAGCCCATGGTCGAGTCCGCCTCGGTCGCCATCGGCCTGCGGCTGACCCGGCCGTGGCTCTGGGACCGGCTGGACGACGGGGTGCGGGACCGGACCGAAGCGTGGCTGCGCGACGCGCTGCGGCACGTCCCCTCCCCCAACAACTGGTACCTGTTCCCGTACTCCGTGGCCGGGTTCCTGGAGTCTGTGGGCCGGGGCGACGCGGAGACCGCGCGGGCCAAGGAGCGCGCCCTGGACCTGCTGGAGGGCTGGTACCGGGGTGACGGCTGGTACGCGGACGGCGACGGCCGGGCCTTCGACCACTACAACGGCTGGGCACTGCACCTCTATCCGGTGCTGGACGCGTACCTGTCGGGCGACGCGGAGCTGTCCGCGCGCTACGGGGACCGGCTGCGCGAGCACCTGGAGGGCTTCTCGCTGCTGTTCGGCGGCGACGGCGCGCCGATCCACTTCGGCCGGTCGCTGACCTACCGGTTCGCCGCCGCCTCGTCGGTCGCGCTGGGCGCGCTCAGCGGGCACACCCCGCTCACGCCCGGGACCTCGCGACGGCTGATCAGCGGAGCGCTGCGCTACTTCCTGGACCGGGGCGCGACCGGCACGGACGGGCTGCTGAACCTGGGCTGGCACGGCCCGCACCAGGCGTCGCTGCAGAGCTACTCGGCGCCCGCCTCGCCGTACTGGGCGTCCAAGGCCTTCGTCGCGCTGCTCGCCCCGCAGGGACATCCGCTCTGGACGGCGACCGAGGAGCCCGCGCCGAGCGAGGGCCCCGACCGGGTACGCGCCCTGCCCGCGCCGGGCCTGCTGGTCCAGTCGACGCGTGCCGACGGCATCGTGCGGCTGCACAACCACGGCAGCGACCATGTGCGCCCGCACGAGGGTGAGGCGCAGGTGCAGGACGACCCGCTGTACAGCCGCCAGTCGTACTCCACGGTGACCGGACCCACGGCCCGGGGGAACACGGCGGACAACCATCTGGCCGTGGTCGTCGCCGGAGCGCGGAGCGAGCGCCGGGTGATCCGCGCGCTGGGCGCCGGTGAGGGCGAGGGCTGGGGATGGGCCGCCTCCTGGCACCGGCCGGTGTTCACCTCGGGCTCGCCGATGGTGCCGGGGCTGCGGGTGGAGAGCGTCACGGTGGCACACGGCCGGTACGAGCTGCGGGCGCACCGGGTGCTCGGCGCCCCGGACGGGGCCCGGGTGGAGCAGACCGGCTGGGCCACCGGCCGCGACGACGGCCTGGCCTCCGCCTTGCACGGGCTGCACGGCTGGGAGTCCCCCGACGAGGTCCGGGCCCCGCAGGGCACCGCGTACACCCCCTGGGCGGTGGTGCCCCGGCTGTCGGCGCCCGTCGGGGGCACGGCGGTGCTGGTCGCGCTCGCCTCGCTGACCGCGGAGGCGGACGCGGCTCCGCTCGACGCGGCGGTGAGCGGTGTGGTGGTGGACGGGGACACGGTGGAGGTGCGCTGGGCGCGGGACGGAGCGACGACCCGGATCGGCTTCGCGCCGGTGACCGTCACCCACGGCTGAGCGCCGGGGTGCGCGGCCCGCACGCCGCGCACCCCGCCCCAGCGCGTTACACGTCCGTCCGGATGATCACGGCGAGGGTGCGCGGTCCGTGCACGCCCTCCACACGCTCCAGTTCGATGTCGGAGGTGGCCGAGGGCCCGCTGATCAGCGTCGTCGGCCGCTCCGGCACCAGCCGTGCCACCGCTTCCGGCACCCCCGCCTCGACCGTCGACAGGTCGACGACGCACACATGCAGATCAGGGACGAGGGAGAGAGCCCGTCGCCCCTGGTCCGAAGAGCCGTCCAGGAAGATCGTGCCGGTCTCCGCGCAGCTGACGGCCGAGGCCGTGAGCACACCGTCCAGGTCGTCGAGCCGGGGTGCCGGGATGTCGGCGGAGTCCTGCTGGACCTCACCGTCGTACGCGTCGAGCCAGCGCGGGTCGAGGCCGGCCGGCACCCCGATCCGGCGCGCCCCGCGCTCCCCCAGTACCTCGGCGACGACCTGGGCGGTGCGGTCCGCGGCGCAGGTGTGCACCGTGGCCTTGTAGTCGACAAGCCTGTCGGTGAAGAGGGCCAGGCGCGCGTCGTCGGGGAGGGTGCGGCCGGTGCGGTAGGCGCGCGGTACGTCGGTCCCGGGTGCCGGGGCGAGTGCGAGGGCGTCCTTGATCCGTCCCAGCACGGTGTCGCGAGCGGTCGTCACTTCCCCTCCTCCTTCTTCCGGTTCTGCGCGTTCTCCCGGTACTCGTCCTCGGCGGCCCGCATCGTCGCGCCGCCCTCCGGCGACGCCAGCCACGAGCGGAAGGTCTGTTTCGGTGGCGCGGCGATGTCCCGGCTCTCGCTCCAGCCGTCGAACGGCGGGGGCAGGCGGGAGATCCTGCCGTCCCTCCCGGCCAGGACCCGGCCGATGCCGCCGCCCTTCTGCGCGGCGGTGAAGAGCTTCGGGTGCTTCATGACGGTGGCCGCGGCCTTCATGGCCAGCTTCTCCGCCGTCGTACCGGACTGCTCGGTGCTCTGGTGGCGCAGCTCGACCAGCAGCGACGGGATGTCGATCTTGACCGGGCAGGCGTCGAAGCAGGCGCCGCAGAGACTGGAGGCGTACGGCAGCGAGCTGTTGGGGTCGTTCTTCGCCGCGTCCATCCCGGCGAGCTGCGGGGTGAGGACCGCGCCGATCGGTCCGGGATACGTCGATCCGTAGGCGTGGCCGCCGGCCCGTTCGTACACCGGGCAGACGTTGAGGCAGGCCGAGCAGCGGATGCAGTTGAGGGCCTCGCGGCCGATCCGGTCGGCGAGGGCCGCGGTGCGTCCGTTGTCGAGCAGGACCAGGTGGAAGTCCTGCGGACCGTCGCCCGGCGTGACCCCGGTCCACATCGACGTGTACGGGTTCATGCGTTCGCCGGTGGAGGAGCGCGGCAGCAACTGGAGGAAGACCTCCAGGTCCTGATAGCGCGGCAGCACCTTCTCGATGCCCATCACGGTGATCAGGGTGTCGGGCAGGGTGAGGCACATCCGGCCGTTGCCCTCGGACTCCACGACGGCCAGGGTGCCGGTCTCGGCGACAGCGAAGTTGGCGCCGGAGACGGCGACCTTCGTCGTCATGAACTTCTCGCGCAGGTAGGCGCGGGCCGCGGCGGCGAGATGGGCGGGCACGTTGTCGAGGCCGGGGTCGACGCCCGGGATCTCCTTGAGGAAGATCTGACGGATCTCGTCGCGGTTGCGGTGGATCGCGGGCACCAGGATGTGCGAAGGCTTGTCGTGCGCGAGCTGGACGATGAGCTCGGCGAGGTCCGTCTCGTACGGGGTGATGCCGACCGATTCGAGGTGCTCGTTGAGGCCGGTCTCCTGGGTGGCCATCGACTTGACCTTGATGACCTCGCGACTGCCGGTCGCCTTGACCAGGCGGGCGACGATCTCGTTGGCCTCGACTCCGTCGCGGGCCCAGTGGACGGTGCCGCCGCGCTCGGTGACCTTCCGCTCCAGTTGTTCCAGCAGCTCGGGGAGCCGGTTCATGGTGTCGGTCTTGATGGCCGAACCCGCCGCGCGCAGAGCCTCCCAGTCGGGCAGTTCGCCGGTGACGTTGAGGCGTTTGGCGCGGATGGTGCGGGTGGCCCGGCCGAGGTTGCGGCGGAGCTGTTCGTTGCGCAGTTCGTCGTGGGCGGCCTTCGGGAACGTCCGGTCGCCGCGCAGGTTGCCCGTTCCGTACGGGGAGCGGGGCGGGGCCGCGGGCATGCCGAGGAAGGTGCTGCTCATCGGACGGCCTCCGTGGGGACGTACGGCGAGGTGCGGGTGGCGGAGAGGATCTGGGCGAGGTGCAGGGTGCGGGTGCCCGATCTGATCCGGGAGAGCCCGCCGCCGATGTGCATCAGGCACGACGAGTCGCCCGCGGTGCACACATCGGCCTCGGTGGTGGAGATGTTGCGCATCTTGTCCTGGAGCATGGCGGTGGAGGTGTCGGCGTTCTTGACGGCGAAGGTGCCGCCGAAGCCACAGCAGGAGTCGGCCTCCGGCAGCTCGGCCAGGTCGATCGCGTCGACGGCCCGGAGCAGTTTCAGCGGCTTGTCGCCGACCCGCAGCATGCGCAGGGAGTGACAGGTGGGGTGATACGTCACCCGGTAGGGGAAGTACGCGCCGACGTCCTCGACGCCCAGCACGTCCACGAGCAGCTCCGACAGCTCGTACGTCTTGGCCTTCACGGTGGCGACGCCCGCACGCAGCGCCGCGTCCCCGTACCGTTCGGCGACGATCTCGTGCTGGTGGCGGACCGATCCCGCGCATGATCCGGACGGCATGACGACGGCGTCGATCGAGGCGTCGCCGAACTGCTCGGCGAAGTTCCGCACCAGGGGTACGGGTTCACGCTGGTATCCGGTGTTGACATGCATCTGGCCGCAGCAGGTCTGCTCCGGCGGGAACACCACGTCGTGGCCCAGGCGGGCGAGCAGGACCGCGGTCGATTTCACCGCCTCGGGGAAGAGGGTGTCTCCCAGACAGGTGGCGAAGAGTCCGACGCGCATGGGTCTCTCCGTTCGCTATTCCGATTTTATGGTCAGACCATACTAGCCTCGGTCCGCATCATGAAGGCCGCGACACCGCACCAGCGGCAGATACACCTCGTCGACGATCTCGACGAGGACGTCGTCGGGCGCGGTCGGGGCGCCACGGACGACGAACTCGTTGCGCAGCAGGACGATGGCGACGGTCGCGACCCGCGGATGCAGGGCCTCGGGGCCGGCTTCCCCGCGCGCCACGGCGCGCCCCAGGACGGTCAGCCAGGGAGCGGCCACGGCATCCCCGGACTGGTCCCGCAACTGCGCCACGAGCTCCGCCGCGCCACCGGCCGCGGCGAACAGCTCGCGCAGGATCGCACCGAGCGGGGAACTCCAGTGGCGGTTGGCCTGACGCAGCAGCTCCAGGGCGTCAGCGCGCAGGCTGCCGGCGTCCGGAAGGGGGGCCGTCGTGGCCAGTTGACGGTACGCGGCGATCCCGAGCGCCAGCCGGTTCGGCCAGCGGCGGTAGATGGCGTTCTTGTTGGTGCCCGCACGGGCGGCGACCTTGTCCATGGCCAGCCCGGCATACCCGGACGCGGTCATCTCGTCCACCGCGGCCCGCAGGATCGCCTCCTCCAGAGCCGCGCCACGCCGCCTGGTCCGCCCAGCGGGACGCGAGGCCGGACCCTCCGCCTCATCCATGGTCTTCTCCCCAAAACGGTACTGATCGTACCTTCGCATTCTCATCGATGACGCGCCAGGGCAACAAATAAGGTACGTTCAGTACCGTAAAAGTTCAGAGGGAAGGGGACACACGTGCGGGCCAGAGGGATCA
The DNA here is from genome assembly GCF_042883525.1 of Streptomyces sp. NPDC058195. Lineage (NCBI taxonomy): Bacteria > Bacillati > Actinomycetota > Actinomycetes > Kitasatosporales > Streptomycetaceae > Streptomyces > Streptomyces sp. NPDC058195. The sequence continues at coordinate 200,366 of NZ_JBHVVM010000011.1, read as the reverse complement.
GCTACGACACCGGCTTCATGAAGAACGGGATCACCTCCCGGAAGCACTTCGACCCGGAGACGGTGGAGCGCGAACTGCGCGTCATCCGCGACGACCTGCACTGCAACGCCGTCCGCGTCATGGGCGGCGACCCGGACCGGATCGAGCTGGCGGCGGCACACGCGGCCGCTCTGGGGCTGGAGGTCTGGTTCTCGCCCTACCCCCTCGAACTGTCCGCCGACGAGATGCTGGCGCTGTTCGCGGACTGCGCCGAACGCGCGGAGCGGCTGAGGTCGCGGGGGGCCGAGGTGGTGTTCGTGACCGGCGCGGAGCTCAGCCTGATGAATCCCGGTTTCCTGCCCGGCGACAGCACCGACGAGCGGATCGCCCTGCTGAGCCGTCCCGAGCTCCTGCGCGAGCGGATCAGCGAGATCGGCGACCGGGTCAACGCGTTCCTCGGCCGGGCCGTGGACATCGTCCGCGAGCGCTTCGGCGGCCGGGTGACGTACGCCTCCGTGCCACTCGAACGCGTGGACTGGACACGCTTCGACATCGTGTCCATGGACGTGTACCGGTCGGCCGAGACCGCCGACCGTTTCGCCGACGGCGTCCCCGCGCTGGTCGCCCAGGGAAAGCCGGTCGCGATCACCGAGTTCGGATCAGCCAGCTACCGGGGCGCCGGTGACAGGGGGGCACTCGGACTGGAGATCGTCGAGTACGACAAGGAGGTCCCGGTCGGCCTGAAGGGTGAGTACGTCCGCGATGAGGCCGGTCAGGCCGCGTACGTGCGGGAGCTGCTGGAGGCGTTCGACGCCGGTGGCATCGACAGTGCGTTCGTGTTCACCTTCGCCCTGTACGACCACGTCCACCGCCCCGACGGTGATCCCCGCGCCGATCTGGACCTGGCCAGTTACGGCATCGTCCGGGTCTACGAGGACCGGCTCGGGACCACCTACCCCGACATGGCATGGGAGCCCAAAGCCGCCTTCACCACCCTCGCCGCCTACTACCGCGGCTGAACCGCGGCCCGCACGGCCCGCACCGGCGTCGGCGGCCGTCAGGAACGCCCTTCACCCGGACCGGAGTTCTCGTCGACCAGGGTGCCGTGGAGGCTGCGGATGTGCCGCTCGGCCAGGTCGGCCGCCTCCACGCCCCGGCCCGCGCGCAGCAGCCGCAGCAGTTCGGTGTGCTCGGCGTTGAGCGCGGCGGCCGTCGCCGGCCAGTCCTCGGCCGCCTCCAGCGCCCGCAGGATCAGCGGCCGCACCGATTCGCGGACGGCGGAGGTGAGCGTGGAGGTCAGTTCGTTGCCGGAGACACGGGCGATGTGCACATGGAACCGGGTGTCCAGGTCGTTGAACTCCGCCACCGCCACGCCCGCCTCCCCCATGCCCTCGACCAGCTCCCGCGCCGCGTCGAGGTCCTGTGGGGAGGCATGCCGGGCGGCCGCCTCGAAGCTGGACCGCTCCAGCACGACGCGCGCCTCCAGGACATCCTCCAGGCTGTAGCTGCCCAGCGCGAAGTGCAGCCGGAGCAGCCGCCCGAGCGCGTCGTCGGGGTTGCGGACGATCCGAGCCCCGGCGTCCGGCCCCCGCCCCGGCTGGGCGACCAGCACACCGATGGTCTCCAGCACCCGCAGCGCCTCGCGCAGCGCGGAACGGCTGACCCCGAGCACCGGCGCGAGCTCGCGCTCGGGCGGCAGCCGGTCACCCGCCTTCAGCTCTCCGGCGAACACCCGCTCCTCGATGCTCTGGAGCACCAGCTCATGCGTACGGGACTGCCGTACGGGCTGCCACTCGACGGGCATTGCGCACCCCCTGCCTCGACCGGAACCGCCCGGTCGCCTTCACCTCTGCTGCCCGTCTTCAACTATGTCACACACCACATATGGTCGGACCAAAGAGTGAGGGGTGGCCTCGCCGGTCGCCGGGCCCAGGCCGTCAGTAGGTGACGACGATGCGGCGCTCCACGCCGTCCACCTCGATCTGTCCTCCGTACGGGATGACGAGCTGCGGATCGGTGTGGCCGAGGTCGACGTCGAAGACGGCCATCGTGCCGGGGGCGTACTCGCCGAGGGCGCGCAGCACCGCCTCGCGCTGTTCCGCGCGGAAGCGCTCCCGGTCCTCGACGTCGAGCGGCTGCTCGAACGACCAGTCCTTGGCCCGGCCCATGAGAAGGGCGGGGAACTGCGCGAGCAGACCGCGCTCCCCCATGTTGCGCAGGATCCGGTGAACCTCCACCGCCGAGGGCATCTCCTCGCACGTTTCGAGGAACAGCACCCGGCCCGCGTAGCTCTCCACCGGGCCGATCTCGCGGTCGGCCATCAGCAGCCAGGACACGATCGACAGCTCCCCGCCCCAGCTCGCCCCCTTCACCGTCCGGCCCTCGGCGTTGTGCCACGTCCAGCCGTCGCACGGGCGCATCTCGGGTTCGGACGCGAAGGTCGCCGGGTCCTCCCAGCGGCCGTTCGCCCCGTTGGTCTCCTTGGCCGGGGTCAGCTCGAAGGGTCCGCTGGTGAAGAGCGCGGCCCGCAGGGACGCGGCGGTCAGCGGGTGCATCGCGCCGGGACGCCCGAGCTCGCACATCACGGTGCCGCCGTGGTAGCCGACCAGGCCCAGGTTCTCCAGGAAGACCAGCAGGTTGGTGTTGTCGCTGTACCCGAAGAAGGGTTTGGGGTGGGCGCGCAGCAGCTCGCGGTCCAGATGCGGCAGCACGGTGATCTGGTCGTCGCCGCCGATGGTGGAGATGACCGCCTTGATGCCGGGGTCGGCGAACGCCGCGTGGATGTCGGCGGCCCGTTCCTTCGGGGTGGAGCCCATCTTCCGTGTTGTCGGGTACTCCACGGGTATGAGCCCGAACTCCTCGCGCAGCCTGCGCAGTCCCAGCTCGTGGGGCAGGGGCAGAATGCCGGGAAGGCCGGAGGACGGGGAGATCACGGCGACGCGGTCGCCGGGGCGCGGCTTGGCCGGGTACGGGTTGCTGGTCGGCATCCGGCGATCCTAAGGGCTGTCCCGTAGTCCCTGGTGGATCAGCGTGCGGCGTCAGACGCGGTGCGTCGCACGGCGGAGGGACGCCCGGACTACCGGATGTATCCGGGCGCTCCGTCAACGCGGCGAGGTGCCGTGGCCGTCGTCGCACGCCCGCCAGGGATGACAGGGCAGCCCATAGCCGGCCCGGCGCGGTGCCGTCGCGGGCTTTCCGCCCGGACGCGCCGTCCCGTCCGTCAGTCGCCGAACGAGCCGTGCCGTCCGGCCCCGTGACCGAACCGTGCGGCCCCGGCCAGCGTCTCCCCCGCGCTCAGCGGCACCATCCCGTGCCGGAACTCCGCTGCCAGCGCCTCCTGTTCGTCCAGCCCCTGCTGCTCGTACACCGAGAGGCGGTCGTGGCGCAGGCACAGCTGGGGAAACGCGGCGAGTTCCCGCGCCAGCCGCTCGGCCGCCGCGCGTGCCCCGCCGGGCGGGACGATCCGGTTGGCGAGCCCCATGGCGTACGCCTCGGCGGCGGGGACCGGACGCCCGGTGAGGATCATGTCCATGGCCCGGCTCTCCCCGATCAGCCTCGGCAGCCGTACCGTACCGCCGTCGACCAGCGGCACGCCCCAGCGGCGGCAGAACACCCCGAACACCGCGTCCTCCTCGGCCACCCGCAGGTCGCACCAGAGCGCCAGTTCCAGACCGCCCGCCACCGCGTGACCGGAGACGGCAGCGACGACGGGCTTGCTCAGCCGCATCCGGGTGGGCCCCATCGGCCCGTCGCCCCCGGCCCGCACCGTGTTGCCGCGTTCCGTGCCGATGCCCTTCAGGTCGGCGCCCGCGCAGAAGGTCCCGCCCTCGCCCCAGAGCACGGCGACGGAGGCGCCCGGGTCGGCGTCGAACGCGCGGAAGGCGTCGGCCAGTAGCGCCGCCGTCGGCCCGTCGACCGCGTTGCGCACCTCGGGGCGGTGCAGGATCACGGTGAGGACGGCGCCGTCGCGCTCGATCCGTACCGGCGGCTGTTCACCCATCGTTCGGCCTCCTTCGAAGACGGTGCGCGACGGGCGGCGAGAGCCCTCGGCGCAACGGATTCATGCGATTCTCACGCAATCCCTCTACGGTGGGGGCGTGACCGACACGAGCCCGCCCGGCTGGCACCCAGATCCCGGGTATACAGGAATTGGCCCCGTCTACGAACGCTGGTGGGACGGGACCAGGTGGACCGACCAGCTCCGGGTGCCGCCCGCCGCGGCCCGGCGCCGCCGGACGCGGATCGCGCTGGGTGTCATCGCCGCCGTGGTGGTCATCGCCGCCGTCGGAGGCGGTCTCCGGCTGCTGTCGGACTCCTCCGGCGACGGAGGGGACCGCGCGGACCGGTCCCCGTCGGCCGCGCCGTCGGACGGCCCGCGCCGCGGCCCGGACGGACAGGGCGGCGGGAACGGGAACGAGGACCGGGACCAGGGCCAGGGCCGGGAGAAGGGGCTGCCGCAGGCCGAGGACGGCTACGCCACGGACCTGCTGAGCGGGATCAGCCTGCCGGTCCCCGACGGCTGGCAGGGCACCTCCGGGGTCGGCGGTGCGGGTGTGACCATCGGCGATTACCCCTGTCCCGGCAACGCCTCCGAGCAGTGCGTGCGCGGCGGGGTGTTCTCCATGCCCGCGAAGTCCCTGAAACTCGACACCACGACGGCGAAGGCCACCGCGCTCAAGGACATCCCGGTCAATGCCTCGGAGTCGTACGGCGAGAAGATCTACGGCGGCATCACCTCGCACCAGCAGCTGAAGTCCGAAGCGGTCACCGTCGCCGGTGAGCAGGGCTATCTGGTGCGCTGGAAGGTGGTGACGAAGAGCGGTGACGACGGCTACGTCCAGTCGCTGGCCTTCCCCTCGCCCCGCTCCAAGGACCTGCTGGTCGTGGTCCGGTCCGGCTTCGACATCAACGCCCAGGCCCCCGCGCTCTCCGTGATGGACGACATCACGAAGGGGATCAAGGCCTACTCGGGCAAGGGCCCCGGCACCGACGTATGAGCGACCGGGGGCCCCGGGTCTGAGTACCCGGGCGGTACGGCCTGAGTACGCGGTCCGATCCGCCCCGGCGCGGCCACCGGTCGAATGGTGGTCATGCTTCCCGACACACCGTCGCACCCCCGCATCCGCCACGTCACCTCGGCCGGCACCACGCTGGCGCTGTCCCTGGCCCCCGTGGTGATCGGCGTCCTGCTCGCCAAGTCCCTGGCGACGGACCCGATGTCGCCGGTGAACGCCCTGGTCACCCGAGGTGGCCAGGGCGTTCCCGTCTCGCCCGCGCAGTGGCGGGGCTGCGGCAGGCAGGCGCTGCGCGGCTGGAAGGACCCGTTGCGCCGCGACGGGCGTACGGGGGCTCCGGCACGGTGGTGCTCCGCGGTCCGGCGCACGCGCCGTCGGCGGTCGCTGCCGGCCGGGCGCTGAACCCGCGGGTCCGGGCACCGGCCGGTGCCCGGACCTGGCTGGAGTCAGGTCCGTCGGCAGTGCAGGAACAACTGGGGCTCGGCCGGGGCCGCTTCGTACTCCGGGGTGAAGAGGGTGCTCTGCTCCCAGAGCACCGTGAAGCCCGCCTCGGTGACCATCCCGGTGAACTCCTCCGGGCCGAAGCTCGTGGCCCGCACCGTCTGCCCCATGAAGACGACGTCGACGTCCTCGGCGTCCAGCGGCACCGTCGCCACGACCAGGTGACCGCCGGGCACCAGCAGCCGGGCGGCCTTCCGCAGCAGCCGGGACTGCTCCGCGCGGCTCATCTGGAGCAGCGAGAAATACGCGCACACCGCGTCGAAGCTCCCTTCCTCCAGGGAGAGCCGGAGGATGTCGGCACACGCGAAGGACGCACCGGGCACATTGCGGACCGCGAGTTCCACCATGACCGGCGACACGTCGACACCGTGCACCTCATGACCGGCCTCGGTCAGGACCTGGGCTGTCGGCCGCCCCGTACCGCTGCCGATGTCCAGGACCCTGCCGCGCGGTGCGAGATCGTCCAGCAGCCGCCGCAGCGAGGCGTGGTGCGCGGCTGATCGGCCGAACGCCCGCTCGTAGTCGGCGCCCAACGCGTCGAACACCGTGGCGGCGGCGAGGCCGTGGCCCTCGTCCATCGATGCGGTTCCTTCCTCTTTCCCGGCGGTCCCCCGGATCGTGTCATCCTTCGCCGCCGCCTTCAACGCCCGCCCCGGGTAAGCGACATGCGTCCTGAAAAACCGTTTCCTCATGGGTGTGCCGCATCCCTACACTCACCACACATCGCACGCCGCGGCCACCGCGCGGCGCGCACCGTGACCAGTGAGGGGAGACAGGCCGTGCGTTACCGCACCACTGCCGTCGTTCCCCCGTCGCGGTACGAGGTGATCCTGGTGTCTTCGTCCGCCCGGTGCGGGCCGCGCGGCCCGCACCGGATCCCCTGACGGACACCTGACCTCCTCCGCCGCCCGCCGCTACGGCCGGGCCGCGGCCCGGCGCCGCCACGCGCCGTCGCCAGGTCGTCGCCCGGCCCGTTCATGGGCCGGTCCGTCCGGGAATCGCGCACCCTCTCCGTTCCGGATCATTCCGAAAGGCCATGGGCCGTGCGTACCGAACTGCACCGTCAACCCGCCCGACCGCTCGCCGACGTCCGCAACCTGGGCATCCTCGCCCACGTCGACGCGGGCAAGACCACCGTCACCGAGCGGATCCTGTACCTCACCGGCGCCGTCCACAAGCAGGGCGAGGTCCACGACGGCACGACCGTCACCGACTTCGACCCGCAGGAGCGCGACCGCGGGATCACCATCTTCGCCGCGGCGGTGAGCTGTTCCTGGGACGGTCACCGGATCAATCTGCTCGACACCCCGGGCCATGTCGACTTCTCCGACGAGGTGGAGCGCTCGCTGCGGGTGCTCGACGGGGCGATCGCGGTGTTCGACGCCGTCGCGGGCGTCGAGCCGCAGAGCGAGTCGGTGTGGCGGCAGGCGGACCGGCACGGTGTGCCGAGGATCGCGTTCGTCAACAAGCTGGACCGTACCGGGGCCGACCTCGACACCGCGGTCGCGTCCATCCGGGACCGGCTGCACACCGTTGCGCTCGCGGTCCAGTTGCCGATCGGGACCGAGGACGGCTTCGCCGGGGTGGTCGATCTGCTGCGCATGCGGGCGCTGGTCTGGGCCGACGGGGCCGCCGCCTTCGAGGAGGGGGAGGTGCCGGAGGGGCTGCGCGACGAGGCGCTGCGGCGTCGGCGGCTGCTGGACGAGGCGGTGGCGGAGCTCCATCCGGCGGCGCTGGAGGAGTTCTGCGCACGGTCGTCGCTCTCCGAGGGAACGCTGCGGGGTGCGCTGCGCGATCTGACCCGTACCGGGGAGGCCGTGGTGGTGCTGTGCGGCTCGGCCTACCGCAACCGCGGGATCGAGCCGCTGCTGGAGGCCGTGGTGGCCTATCTGCCCTCGCCGCTGGATGTTCCGCCGGTGCGCGGCACGTGGGGCGACGCGGTGCAGGAGCGGGCCGCCGATCCGGCTGCGCCGTTCGCGGCGCTGGTGTTCAAGGTGAACTCCACGGCCACGGGGCGGCTGGCGTTCCTGCGGGTCTATTCGGGCACGGTCCGCAAGGGGGACTCCGTGTGGGACGCGGCCACGCGGCGCCAGGAGCGGATCGGACGGATCCTGCGGGTGCAGGCTGGCCGGCACACGGACGTGGACGCGGCGGTGGCCGGGGACATCGTCGCGGTGATCGGCCTCAAGGCGGCCCGCACCGGGGCCACGCTGTGCGCGCCCTCGGCACCACTGGTGCTCGAACCGCCGTCCGCCGCCGCGCCGGTGGTCTCGGTGGCGGTCGAGGCCCGGCGGAGCACCGCCACCGAACGGCTGGTGACGGCGCTGGCGCGGATCGTCGAGGAGGACCCCTCGCTGACGGTCCGGACCGACCTTGAGACCGGTCAGACGGTGCTCTCGGGGATGGGGGAACTGCATCTGGAGGTCGCGGTGGAGAAGATCCGGCGCGCGCACGGGCTGGAGATCGGCGTGGGCAGGCCGCAGGTGGCGTACCGGGAGACGATCGCCCGCGGGGTGTCGCAGCTGGTGTACCGGCATGTGAAGCAGGACGGCGGGGCGGGCCAGTTCGCCCATGTCGTCCTGGACGTGGCGCCGTTGGAGGACGGTGACGGCGGCGAGGCCGGTTTCGCGTTCCGGTCGACGGTCGTCGGCGGGCGGGTGCCGCAGGAGTACGTCCGGGCGGTGGAGGCGGGCTGCCGGGACGCGCTGGCCGAGGGCCCTCTCGGCGGGCACCCGGTGACCGGGGTGCGGGTCACACTGACCGATGGGGCGACCCACTCCAAGGACTCCTCGGAGATGGCGTTCCGTACGGCTGGCCGGTTCGCGCTCCGCGAGGCCCTGCGCGCGAGCGCGATGGTACTGCTGGAGCCGGTGGCCGAGGTCACCGTCACGGTGCCCGACGACGCCGTGGGCGGGGTGCTCGGCGATCTCGCGGCCCGGCGCGGCCGGGTCTCCGGCTCGGCCGCCCGCGCGGGCACGGCGGTGATCACGGCGACCGTGCCGCTGGCGGAGCTGTTCGGCTACGCGACCCGGCTGCGCGGCCGCACCCAGGGGCGCGGCACCTTCACCTCCCGCCCCACCGGTTACGCCCCGGCTCCGAAGCCGGTGGATCCGGGCACGCCGGGCCGGTAGCGGCCGGGCCGGTCCCTCCCCCACGCGGGCGGGAGGGACCGGCCCGGACCGGGCGCTTCGGGATACCGGCCCCTCGCCCTCCATCGCCAAGTATCAATTTGCCTAAAGGCTTTAGGTACATACGCTATCGTTATCGTCGAACAGGAGGATGATGATGGTGAGAGCGGGGCTGACCCCGGAGCGTCTGACCCGGGCGGGAGCGGAGCTGGCCGACGAGGCGGGCTTCGACCAGGTGACCGTCTCGGCGCTCGCCCGGCGGTTCGACGTCAAGGTCGCGAGCCTGTACTCGCACCTGAGGAACTCCCAGGAACTCAGGACCAGGATCGCGCTGTTCGCCCTGGAGGAGCTTGCCGACCGGGTCGCCGAGGCTCTGGCCGGGCGCGCCGGGAAGGACGCCCTGGCCGCCTTCGCCCACGCCTACCGCGACTACGCCCGGGAACACCCCGGCCGGTACGAGGCGGCCCGGTTCCGGCTCGACCCCGAGACCGCGGCGGCCAGTGCCGGTGTCCGGCACGCGCAGATGACGCGGGCGATCCTGCGGGGCTACGACCTGGCGGAGCCGGACCAGACGCACGCGGTCCGGATGCTGGGCAGCGTGTTCCACGGCTACGTCAGCCTGGAGGCGGCCGGGGGGTTCGACCACACCCCGGTGAGCTCGCAGCAGTCCTGGGAGTGGGTCGTGGATTCCCTCGACGTCCTCCTGCGCACCCGTGCGGACCACTGACCAGGCACCTTCGCACCCCCCGTGAAAACCTCTGATCAACAGGCCGAGGACATGAACACCGCGCACCCCACGATCACCACCCCCGTCACCCCCGCCCTCCTGCGCGGCTTCCTGGACCTGGAACCGACCGCGCACGGCCTGCTGCCGCACCGGCTGCCCGCCCGCGCACGACGGCAGATCCCCGACGAACAGCTGGCCATGGCCGAGGCACAGCCCTCCGGCGTGCGCCTGGCCTTCCGGACCCGGGCCACCACCGTCGAGCTCGACACGCTGCCCACCAAGCGGGCCTACCTCGGTCTGCCCGCCCCGGCGGACGGCGTGTACGACCTGCTGGTCGACGGCCGCCTCGCCGCCCAGTCCACGGTGACCGGCGGCAACGTCCGCACGATCGACCTGGCCTCCGGCGCCGCCGAGCTGACCGAAGGGCCGCCCGGCACCGCCCGGTTCACCGGTCTGCCCGCGTCCGCGAAGGACGTGGAGATCTGGCTTCCGCACACGGAGATCACCGAGCTGATCGCGCTGCGCACCGACGCCCCCGTCGAGCTCGCACCGGACAGCGGGCGCCGGGTGTGGCTGCACCACGGCAGCTCCATCAGCCACGGCTCGAACGCCACCCACCCCACCGCCATCTGGCCCGCGCTGGCCGCCGCGCAAGGCGGGGTGGAACTCCTCAACCTGGGGTTCGGCGGCAGCGCGCTGCTCGACCCGTTCACCGCTCGGGCGGTCCGGGACACCCCGGCGGACCTGATCAGCCTCAAGCTCGGCATCAACATCGTCAACGCCGACGTGATGCGGCTGCGCGCCTTCGTCCCCGCGGTCCACGGCTTCCTCGACACCGTACGCGAGGGGCATCCGGCCACGCCGCTCCTGGTCGTCTCCCCCGTCCTGTGCCCCGTCCAGGAGGACACCCCCGGCCCCCTCGCTCCCGACTTCACGCAGGGCACCGTACGTTTCAAGGCCACCGGCGACCCCGCCGAACGTGCCGCCGGGCGCCTGACCCTCACGGTCATCCGCGAGGCGCTCGCCCGCATCGTCGAACAGCGCGCGGCCGACGACCCTCACCTCCACCACCTCGACGGCCGGGAACTCTACGGGGAGCGGGACTACGCCGCGTGGCCGCTCCCCGACGAGGTGCACCCCGGCCCCGAGGGACACCGCCGCATCGCCGAGAACTTCGCGCGGCACGTGTTCGCCACTGACGGTCCCTTCGCCGCCCGCCCGGACCGTGCGCCGGACTGACGTTGCGCGCTGCCTCCCGAACCGCCCTTCCACCGCCCTTCCGGACCTCCCCTACGCGGAACGGGCCGCCGCGACTGTCGCGGCGGCCCGTTCCGCGTTGACCGCAATCCCCCGATCGAGCGAACGGGCTCGAACGAACGAGTTCACCAGGTCACCGCCCAAAGCGCGCATGCCCCGAAGCCGCGATTCGAACTGACCTTCAGGATCTGTCCGCCGTAAGGCCGTTACGCGACCGAATCCGGCACGTTCTTTAGTGCACCAGTACCACACCGACGCTCAGACGGAGGACACCGTGCACTCTGGCCCCGCCCCCGCGAACCAGCCTCCCGGAATCGAACGATCCGGTGCGTCCCCGCTCACGGCTGACGGCATCCGTACCCCGGCGGGCCCGCATGCGCGGGGGAAGGCATGAGCGAGCCGCCCGCCGCGTCAACGGGCAAGGTGCCGGGACCGCGCACCGCCGACCACGGGCCGGGGCACGGGGCGGACGCCGCCGCCCCGGAGATGCGGTACGTCGATGTGACCGGCAGCCGCGAGGCGGCCGGGCGCTCCATCCGGATGCGTGACATGGCCCGGCGCCTGCCGCAGTTGGTGCGCCGCTCGCTGGGCCTGGCCTGGCGGGTCGACCGGCGGGCGACCTTCGGCCTCCTGCTGTGCCAGGCCGTCGCCGGGGTGATGCAGGCCCTGGGCCTCGTCGCCATCGCCGGTACCCTGACCGCGCTGCTGAGCAGCGGGGACGTCTACCACCGTCTCCTCGACGCCTGGCCTTCGGTCGCCCTGCTCGCCACCGCCGCCGGAGTGCGCGCGCTCCTGGGGATCACCGTCAGCTGGCTGTCCTCCCGGCTGGGCCCCCTGATGTCGCGTGAGGCCGAGCAGATGCTGCTCACCGCCTGCGCCGGGGTGGAGCTGAGCGCGTACGACGAGCCGGGCTTCAACCGCGACCGCGAGGCCGCCGACCGCGGCGCCCAGGTGACCGGTGACCTGATCGACGAGGGCCAGGGCCTGATCGCCTCCGGTGCCGGGTTCGTCGCCGGTGCGGTCGTGCTGGCCGGTGTGCACTGGGTCCTCCTCCCCCTCCTGGTCGCGGCGAGTCTTCCGCAGGCCGTGGCCCAGGTCGGCGCCGCGCGGGTGCGGTACCTGGCGAACCTGCGCAGCAACGGCGACAACCGGATGCTGTCGGTGCTGCGCTGGCACATCTACAACCGGGAGGCCGCCGACCAGATCCGCGCGGGCACCATGGCCGGGTTCCTGACCGGGCGCTACCGGCAGACGGTCGCCCGCATCAACCGCGAGGACCGGACCGCGGCCGACAGGGGCGCCCGTATGTCGCTCATCGGCGCGGTGTGCGGAGGGCTGGGGTCAGCGGTGGTGTGGGCCACGGTCGTCCGGCTGCTGGCGGACGGCCGGATCAGCCTCGGGCACGCGGGTACGGCCGTCTTCGCGCTGCAGACGGCCGGTCAGTCGGTGCGCGGGCTGGTGGCCGTCGGGGCACGCGCCGTACGCACCGGCCTGTACATGGACGACTGGAGCGGCTTCCTGGACAGGGCGGGCGGATACCGCATGCGGCGCGGCCCGCACGAACCCGCGCCGCCGAAAACCATCGAGGTCAAGTCGGTCACGCACCGGTACGCGGGCAAGGACCGCGACGCACTGTCCGACGTGTCGCTGACCCTGCGCCGTGGCGAGGTGACCGCCCTCGTCGGATACAACGGATCGGGCAAGTCGACGCTGTCGAACCTGGTCAGCGGGCTGTACCTGCCGACCGGCGGTCAGGTGCTGTGGGACGGCGTCCCCACAGGTGAGGCGGACCCGCAGGCGCTGTGGCGGCAAGTCGCCCTCGCACCGCAGGATTACGCGCACTGGCCCCTGACCGTGCGGGAGAACGTGACCCTGGGCCAGCCCGCGGAACGCGGCGACGCGGCGGTGAGGGAGGCGTGCGCGGCAGCCGGGGCCGACGAGGTCGTCGGGACGCTCGGGGCCGGTCTGGACACACTGCTGGCCCGAGAGTGGCTCAACGGCGAGGAACTGAGCGGCGGACAGTGGCAGCGCGTCGCCCTCGCCCGCGCGTTCTTCCGCGAGGCCGGATTGCTCGTCCTCGACGAGCCGACCGCGAACCTCGATCCCCGCGCCGAGTTCCGCATCTTCCAGCGGCTACGGGACCTGGCCCGGGACCGGGTGGTGCTCCTGGTCACCCACCGCATCACCAACGTCGCCGCCGCGGACCGGATCGTCGTCCTCGACGAAGGCCGGGTCGTCCAGGAGGGCACGTACGCCGAGCTCTCTCAGCAACCGGGAATCCTGGCTCAGCTGCTGTCCTACCAGGTCACCTCCGGGGCTCAGGACGACCCGCACGACAAGCGCCCATGACCGGCGGCGCCGCCCCGTCGCCCCATGCCTCCCCGGAGCGCGACGCCGTGCCGCCACGCCCCCGTGCGGTCGATGTCGTCCTCCCGGTCGACGTCGTCCTCCTGACGATGAACGACAGGCCCGGACAGGAGCGGGCCGCGCAGGCCGCACCGGCGGCACGGCGGGGAGTCGTCCCGCGCGACCGCGTCGTCGGCAACGGCCGCGTCGCCGCCGATGCCCGCACGGTCTCCTGAACCGCCCCGACACGAGGGAGCTTCTCCATGACCGCACCATCCTCCGCCATGCCGTCCCTGCTCGGTGTGTTCGGCCATCCCGACGACGAGAGCCTCCTGGCGGGCGGGGTACTCGCCCAGCACGCCGCCGCACAGGCACGCACCGCCGTGGTCACCCTGACGTGGGCACCCGGCAGCCCCCGCGCAGCCGAGCTCGCCGACGCGCTGAGGGTGCTCGGCGCGGGCGGGCCGCGCATGCTCGGGTACGGCGACGCCCGCGACCCACGTGCGGCTCCCGGCCGTCCCCGGCTCGTCGACGCGCCGCTGGACGAGGTGGTCGCCGCCCTGGTGGGACAGATCCGGTCGTTCCGCCCCGGCATCGTCGTGACCCATGACGCGGTGGGCCAGCTGACCGGTCACCCGGACCACCGCCGCACCCACCAGGCCGTCCTCCTCGCCGTTCACGACGCGGGGCTCGCGCACCTGCATCCGGAGGCCGGCGCGCCCTGGCAGCCGGGCGCCGTGTACTGCGCCACGCACCCGGAGTCGGGGGTCGGCGCGCTCGGGCCACTGCTGACGGGCGTCGGCAAGCGCGTACTCGCGGTCCCGGACGCGTACGCCACCACGGCGATCGACGTCACTCCCTGGTCGGAGCAGAAGTGGGCCGCGATCCTCGCCCACCGCGGCGAGGTCGCGCGTGAGCGCCCGCTGCCCGGGATTCTCGCCCGGCTGCCGGAGGAAACGCGCCGTGCCGTCCTCGCGACCGAGTACTTCACCCGGCTCGCCCCCGGCCCCGCCCCCGGCGCACCGCATCGGCTCACCCCCTGAAGCCGGCCGCTGCCTCCCCTGGTTCGTTCCGGCCCGAAGCGGCCGATCCCGATCGGAGACGCATGACCACGACCACCCCGCCCGGCGGGCAGCCCCGCAAGAAGCCGAGCGACGAGGAATACGGGGCCCTGCGGGCCCGCGCCGCGCTGTGGGCCGGTGCGTCCGTACTGATCACCAACCCGCTGGGGCTGGTACTGATCCAGCACGTGGACTACCGCGACACCTGTCTCCTGCCGGGCGGGGCCGTCGACGAGGGCGAGTCACCCGCCCACGCCGCCGCGCGCGAAGTGCGCGAGGAACTCGGCGTCACCACCGCGGCCGACCGGGGCCTGGCCGTCGACTGGGTCTCCGCCGAGGGTTTCGGCGCCCGCCCGGCCCTGCGGTTTCCCGGCGAGATCGTGCACGTCTTCGACGGCGGCAGCTGGGACGAGGACCGGATCGCGGAGATCCGCCTGCCCGACCACGAGATCACCGGCATCGAGTTCGTCGAACCGGCCCTGCTCCCGGACCTCCTCGCCCCCAGCGACGCCCGGCGCGCCCTGTCCGCGCTGCGCGCCCGGATCAACTCCGCCGGGACCGTCCTCCTGGAGAACGGTCTCCCGCTCGCCCCGACCGTCCTTGACCGCCTCGCCGTCCTGCGCACCGCCCGCGCCGAGCACGCCTTCCCGTGGCACGACGGCCCAGCCCCGCACGAGCGGACGGTGACACGGGCCCAGGGATGGCTGTTCGCACCGGACGGGCGCGTACTCGTCCTCCTGGACCCCGAAACCGGCGCCGCCCGCCTGCCGGGCGGCCCGCCCGTGGCCGGGGACCGGGGCGACTGGGCGTCCACTCTGGTCCGGGCGGCCGAGGAACAGGCCGCGGCCCGGCCCGTGTCGCCGCTGCTCCTCGGACACCTCACCGACCCCCGTACGCTCCACACCCATCTGCGCTGGGCAGCCGCGTTCACCGGCATCACCACGCCCTCGCCCGACCTGCCCGGAGGCCTCCGCCCCACCCGTGTCCTGGCCACCCCCGAACAGGCCACTGAGCTCGTCGGGCGCGGTAAGCCGGCCGCCGCCCAGCTCGCCGCCGTCCACCGGGGGCGCCACCACCTGAACATCCCGCGGGCCGCCCCGCAGCCCGTCACCGAACTCCCCCGCCGTACCGGCTGAGCCACTCAAGCGGAATCGGCATCGGCTGAGGGCCGGTCCCGGTTTTCTCCGGAACCGGCCCACCGCTTGCCGCACTTCTTGCCGGAGGTCTTGTCGGAGTTCTTGTCGGAGAAGATCCGGATGCACCCCGCTTCGGTGAGCGCGTGGTGCTACGGCGACGGTCCGACTGTGCGCGGTCACGGATTGGTCCTGCTCATCAATCGGTCGGCAGATGACCGCGACTCGTTGTTCATGTGTGGGGGCGGCCTCATCCGGGCGATTACCGGCGGCCTCGGCCCGGCTGTTCGGGCCCCCGCCCGCAGGCAGTCACGGCCGGCAACGGGCTCCCCCGCTCCGAAGGTCCGAACCTCGCCGTGGTCGACACCAGCACCACATACCCAGCGGAACCGAGCAGACGGTCGGCCGCGCAGGCCGGCCTGCGCGGCTGTGGCCACCACGCCCCCGACGCACGAAAGGCCGCCCTCTCAGAAATGAGAGAACGGCCTCCGACCTGCGTTTCCGCACAGTCGGGACGACAGGATTTGAACCTGCGACCCCTTGACCCCCAGTCAAGTGCGCTACCAAGCTGCGCCACGTCCCGATACTCGCTGACCTGGGGTTTCTCCCTGGCCGAACGCGCATGAGAACAATACCGCACTCGGGCGGGTGGTCACGAACGCCTTTGGCGCTTGACCTCAACCGGGCTTGATGTTCAACGCTTGTTCCATGACGAACTCCACCGCCGCGGCGCGGCGCGGCCACCACGAGATGAACCGCCTGATGAGCATGATGACCGGGGACGAGAAGCACGGTCCCGCGGCCACCTCCACGCTGGATGTGCTGTGGGTGCTGTACGACCGGGTGCTGCGTGTGACGCCCGGGACCGTCGACGCCCCGGACCGCGACCGGTTCCTGCTCTCCAAGGGGCACGGGCCGATGGCGTACTACGCGGTCCTCGCCGCGCACGGATTCTTCGGCGAGGAGCTGCTGCCGGGCTTCGGGACGTTCGACTCGCCGCTCGGGCACCACCCGGACCGGGTCCTGGTGCCCGGGGCCGAGATCGGCAGCGGCTCGCTGGGGCACGGGCTGCCGCTGGCCGTGGGAAGCGTGCTCGGACTCCGGGCGCAGGGGTTCACCGACCCCCGGGTGTGGGTGCTGATCGGCGACGCCGAGCTGGACGAGGGCAGCAATCACGAAGCGCTCGCCTACGCGGGCCCGGCCGGGCTGGAGCAGCTGCACACCGTGGTGGTCGACAACACCTCGGCTTCGTACGCCCGGCCCGGCGGCATCGCGGCCCGGTTCGAGGCGGCGGGCTGGTCGGTCGGCACGGTCGACGGACGCGACCACGAAGCGCTGTACGCGGCCTTCACCGCGCCGCACCCCGGGCAGCCGCGCGCCGTGGTCGCCCAGGTCGAACCCAAGAACTGAACGCTCCGCACACGACGGTAAGGACTCCGATCATGGACACGATGCGTGACCGCTTCATCACCACCGCGACCCGGCTGCTGGACCAGGATCCGCGCCTCGCCCTGGTGCTGGCCGAAATCAGCCGGGACGGCTTCGACCCGGCGCTGGAGGCGCATCCGGACCGGGTGGTCAATGTGGGTATCAGGGAGCAGCTGCTGGTCGGGGCTGCGGCCGGGATGGCGCTCACCGGAATGCGGCCGATCGTGCACACCTTCGCCAGCTTCCTGGTGGAGCGGCCCTTCGAGCAGGTCAAGCTGGACTTCGGCCACCAGGGGGTGAGCGGCGTACTGGTCAGTGCGGGGGCTTCGTACGACTGGCCGGCGGGTGGGTTCACGCATATGGCACCCGGTGATGTCGCGCTGCTGGACACCCTCGACGGCTGGACGGTTCACGTACCGGGCCATCCGGACGAGGCGGAGGAACTGCTGCGGCAGGCCGCAGCGGCCGACGACCGGGTGTACGTACGCCTGTCGCTGCAGTCCAACGAGCGGGCCCGGCCGGTCGGTGCGGGGAGCGGGTTCACGCCGGTGCGGGAGGGCGCGGGCGGTGTGGTGGTCGCGGTCGGACCGATGCTGGACAACGTGCTCGCCGCGACCGAGGGACTCGATGTGACGGTGCTGTACGCGACGACGGTCCGCCCGTTCGACGGAGCCGGGCTGCGGCGGGCGGTCGATGCCGGGAAGGCCGATGTGGTGATCGTCGAGCCGTATCTGGCGGGCACCTCCACCACCGCCGCCAATGACGCGCTCGCCGCGCTGCCGCATCGCGTGCTGGGCCTCGGCGTGGGGCGGGCCGAGCTGCGCAAGTACGGGGAGATGGACGAGCACCTCGCCGCGCACGGGCTGGACGCGCGGGGGCTGCGCGAGCGGATCGGGGGCTTCCTCCGCCGGTCCTGACCCACCCGGCCGGCGACGGCCAGGAGCTGGGGCGGGGTGGCTCCGGCCGGGGTCAGGGCACGGTGGGCGGGCCTGACACAGCCCGCACCGTACCCTCATGTGGCCGTGGGCACCGGGACGAGGCACGTGCACGTCAGCGGGCAGATCGCCCCGTCATCACCCCTCCCGGTCAGCACCTGGCCGGCCGGGAGAATGCGGTCCGAGGGCGCGTCCACGCACCCGGCGCCGGTGTCGCGCCGATCCCGGCCTCCTCCGGCCGCGCCCACCGCCACTGCCTCCACCGCGGCGGCGACCGGGCCGCGGACAACGCCCCCCGCACGCCCTCGTGCTCACCCGCATGTGCTTCGACGAACGCACCCGCGCCTACGCCGCACGCCGCACGCCGCACGCCGCACCGAGGAAAGGCTGAACAAGAAGGACATCACGCGATGTCTCAAACGGTTCGTGGCGCGCGAGGTCTCTCGCGCGCTGACCAGCAAACCAACCGAACGCATCACTCACACCGGCCTGACTCCGGCGGCTCGGCAGCCATAGGAACATCCCGGTCACCGGAGGCGGCGGGTCAGCCCCCGAGACCGTTCCCCTCCCGCTGGTCGATGTGTACCACCAGCTCCAGGGCCAGTGACTTGATCGTGTCGAGCCCCGCCCTGCCCCACGGGCGGGGCACGGTGTCGACCGCGCAGACGGCACCCAGGGCGACGCCGGTACGGTCGATCAGAGGGGCACCGAGATAGGAACGGATGCCTATCTCGTCGACGACCGGATTCCCCGCGAACCGCGGGTAGTCGCAGACGTCCTCCAGCACGAGCGCCTTGCGCCGGACCACGACATGCGGGCAGTAGCCGCGGTCGATGGCGACATAGCGCCCGCTACGGCTGCTGCACGCGGCGGCGATGCCCAGGTCCGAGCCTTTGTGCGTACCGGTCGGGGTGTGCAGACCGGCGAAGAACTGCCGGTTCCCGTCGATGAAGCTGACCATGGAGAACGGCACTTCGGTCAGCTCGGCCACCCGGTCGGCGAAGGCATCGAAGTTGTCGAACGACGCGTCGGAACGCTCCCCGAGCCCGAGCGTCCGCAGCCGCCGGGTACGGACGACGGCGTCACGGTCGACCGGCGTGAGCAGCAGCCGTCCGGTGGTGTTCCGGGTCACGGGCGGACTCCGAAGCCGGTCAGCGGGGCCGGTGCCGCGGTGGCGTTGATCAGGTGCTGGACCAGGGTGACCAGAGCTCCGGTGCCCGAACTGGCGATCCGGGCGTCGCAGAGCACCACCGGGACGTCCGGGCCCAGGTCGAGCGCGGCCCTGATCTCGTCGGGTGCGTAGCGATAGGCGCCGTCGAACTCGTTGACCGCGACGATGAACCCGATGCCGCGCCGCTCGAAGAAGTCGACGGCGGCGAAGCACTCGGCGAGCCGACGGGTGTCGGCGATCACGACCGCGCCGAGCGCCCCCTGGGAGAGTTCGTCCCACATGAACCAGAAGCGCTCCTGGCCAGGCGTGCCGAACAGATAGAGGACGTGCTGCTCGTCCAGGGTGATGCGGCCGAAGTCCATCGCCACGGTGGTGGCGGTCTTGGACTCGATGCCGTCGAGATGGTCGGTCCCGACGCTCACCTGCGTCAGCAGCTCTTCCGTGCTCAGCGGTGCGATCTCGCTGACCGCGCCGACGAACGTCGTCTTGCCGACGCCGAACCCGCCCGCTACCAGCACCTTGAGGGCGACGGGGAAGCCCTCGGCCTCGCCCGGCCCCTCGGCCCCGGAGGGCTCCGGCACGGCTGGGGCGTGCGGGGCAGGGACGGGGTCGCCGTACCCCGGCGGCTCCCCGTACCCCCGCGGTTCGTCGTAACCCCGCGGTTCCCCGTACCCCTGCGCCGCGTGCCCGTGGGCGTGTACGTTCCCGTAGCTCTGAGTGTGCCCGTGGGCGGGTGGGTGCCCGTAGTCCGGTGCGACCGGGTAGTCCGGGGCGCCTCCGTGGTTTCCCGGGTGTCCGTAGCTCTCCGGACTCCCGTGGTTCTCGAAACGGCCGTGGTGCCCGTGGCCCGCGAATCCTTCGGGGTCTTCGTCGTTCCGGTACGCGGCGGAGCTGCCGAAGCCGTCAGAGCTGTCGTCGTAAGCCATCGAGCACTGCCTCCAGCAGAGATCGGTCGGTGGGCATGTCGTGGAAGGCGGGCGGGTGCGCGGTCACCGCCCCGCAGTCGACCAGGTCGGAGACGAGCACCTTGGTGACGACCGCGGGCAACCGCAGATGGGCGGCGATCTCTGCCACGGAGGTGGGGCCGTCGCACAGCCCCAGCGCGACGGAGTGCTCGGGGCCGAGGTGCGTCTGCGGATCGCTCCCCGTGGCCATGATCAGCGAGAGCAGGTCGAGTACGGCCGTAGGACGGGTCCGGCCGTTGCTCACGGTGTAGGGGCGGATGAGCCGCCCCGCCGCGTCGTCGAGCAGCGGCCCGTCCTGCGGGACCGACACCCTCACAGCCCCGTGGTGCCGGAGGAACCGGCCGCTTGTCTCACGGGCGTCATCAGATACGGCCGGACGCTCTTGACCAGCATGGTCATCTCGTAGCCGAGCACCGCCGCGTCCGCCTCGCGTCCGGCGAGGACGGCGAGGCAGGTGCCCGATCCCGCGGTGGAGACGAACAGCAGGGTCGAGTCGAGCTCGACCACCACCTGCCGTACCTCACCGCTGTCGCCGAAGCGCGCGCCGGCGCTGCGCCCCAGCGAGTACAGACCGGCCGCCAGCGCCGCCATGTGGTCGGCGCTGTCGGCGTCCATGCCGTGAAGGGACTTCACCAGCCCGTCGGCGGAGAGCAGAACCGCGCTGCGCGTGTACGGGACACGCTGGACCAGGCCGCTCAGCAGCCAGTCGAGGTCCGAGACCTGACCGGAGGGCATATCGGTCGCCATGAAGCATCTACTCCTTCGGGGGGTGCGTTTCGAGGGGGTCGCTCGCCGGGGCCGCCTCCGGGCCCGGTGCAGGGGCCGCCGGGTGCGGGGCGGTGGTCGTGGAACGGCCGCGTACCGGCAGCGGTTCGAGCGGGGCCGATGGCTGCCAGGACTCCCCGCCCGCCGTTTCGGGGCCGGGATCCGGCTCGGGGGCACTGCCCGGCTCGGACTCGGTGCGGGCCTCGGCGAGTTCGATGCCCCGCCGGAAGGCGGCCAGGAGTCCCGGGTCGTGCAGGGCCTGTTCGTCCTGGGAGCGCGGGACCGGTGCTTGCCTCAGCTGCGGGACGAGATGCTCCTGGTTGCTGCGCCGGGGGAGCTGGGGCCGGCCCATGGTGCCGCGTACGGGGGCTGGCTCCGGCTGGGGCTCGTCGGGTGTCTGCTCCGGGAGCCGGGGGCCGGGAGGGGCGTCGGCCGGTGCGGGGCGGGCGGGGCGCTCGGCCCGCGCCGGGAGTGCCGGGGTCTCGCCCTGTCCGGGTGCCTGCTGCGGCGACTGGTACAGGCGCAGCGGCTGGCTGGGGACGTACGGCTGACGGCCGGGGACCGGCTGCGCGGCGGGGGCGGCGCCGGGACCGGCGGTGAGGCGTGGATTCGGCGTGGGGTGGTTGCGGTGACCGCTCCCTTCGTCCTCGGCCGGCGGGCGGTGGACCGGGCCCGGGGGCGGGACCGGTGCCGCGCCCTGCTCGGCCGCGGCGTCCTCGTCCACGCCCAGCAGGGACTGCGGCAGGACGAGGACGGCCTGTGTGCCTCCGTAGATGTTGCTCTGCAACCGGACCGCGATGCCGTGCCGCCGGGCCAGCGAGGCGACGACGAACAGTCCGATCCGGCCATCCTGCAGCAGATGGGCCACATTGACCTGGTCGGGCGCGGCGAGCAGGGCGTTCATCCGCTTCTGCTCGTTGCCCGGCATGCCGAGCCCCCGGTCCTCGACCTCCAGGGCCAGCCCGGCGGTGACCTGCTGGGCACGCATCAGCACCTGGGTGTGCGGGGCGGAGAACACGGTCGCGTTCTCCACCAGTTCGGCGAGCAGGTGGATCACGTCCGCCACCGCGTGACCGCGCAGCGTGCCGTCGATCGGCGGTACGAGCTTGACCCGTGGGTACTGCTCGACCTCGGCGATCGCGGAGCGCAGGACCTCGGTCATGGTGACCGGATTGCTCCACTGCCGCCGGGAGACGGCGCCGCCGAGCACGGCGAGGTTCTCGGCGTGCCTGCGGATGCGGGTGGCGAGGTGGTCGACGTGGAAGAGGCCCTTGAGCAGATCGGGGTCCTCGACCTCGTGTTCCAGCTCGTCGAGGATCTGGATCTCACGGTGCACGAGCGACTGCAGACGCCGCGCGAGATTGACGAAGACCTCCACTTTCTGGTCTTCGCCGGAGTGGTCGGCGAGCCGGGACGCCTGGACGACCGCGGTCACGGCGGCGTCCTGGTGCCGGCCGAGCTCCTGGGCCAGCAGTTCGAAGGCGTCGCTGCCCGGGGCGACGGGACCGGCGGGCCTGCGGGCGGCCACCGGTTCGCCGTTGCGGAGCTGCTCCATCACCCGTTGCAGCTCGGCCTGGCCCTGGGCACTGGTGCGGCGCAGTGCCAGGCAGCGGGCGAACACGGTGGTGGCGAGCCGGTTCGCGGCCAGGAAGGCGGCCAGTACCGCGGTGAACGCCAGCCCGGCGGCCGTGCCCAGCACGATCCAGAGCTCGGTGGAGGGCCCGGCCCCGGTGGACCGGGCGGTGAAGATGACCGCCGCGGAACCGCTCAGTACCGCCGCCACGGTCGGCAGCACCGCGGTGCGCAGGATCTGGGGGCGTATGCGCGTCTCGGCGGTCGGCTGGGCGGCGCGCGGTCTGCCCGCGGCGGTGTGGGAACGGGCGCCCGGTCGGCCGTGCCGCCCGCCCTCTCGGCGCTCCGGTCGCGCTTCGGGTGCGCGAAGTTGAGACATCAGTGTCCTCGGTACGTGGGGCACCCGGAAGCGGCGTTCCTGCGGTGGCACCTACGGTGGTTGGTCCGGCTCGGTGCATGGGTCGGGCAGGCTCGAAACGTATGAGCCCCCCGTTGATCACCGGACACACACGGTAGTCGTCCCTCACATGGGTGCGGGTCCGAGTTGTCGAACTTGCCCGCCATCCGTCCCGCTCTGGTATGAGCTCTCGCACGGTAGGCCGATCACGCCGCCTTGACGCCCGGACGGCCGACCCCCGAACGGCCTACGGGCAGGAACCCTTGAACGCGGGGCGCTCTTCGGCCTGTCCGGCGTTCGTGGACCGGTCGGTCGCCCCGGACCGGCCACCCGGTACGTCACACAGCGTAATCATCGTGGCCATGAGGCCGATCGGGTGAACGGCGCGCCCCGGCCACGTGGTGCGGGGCACCCCTGCGGGCGCCTCATCCGCCGCCTCATCCGTCGCCTCATCCGTCACAGGGGTTTCAGGCGTCGGCGATTCGGCCATTCCGGCCCGCGGCGCGGGGGTGGCGCGGCGGGCCCGGGACGGTCCGGGCCGTGCGGCACAAGGGGCCGACGCCGTCCAGAATCGAGCGCGTTCGATTCGCGAGCGGCGTCGTTAAGCCGTGCGCCGCCCGTCCCCCACCGAGATCGAGGCACCATGACTGGCATGTCCCCGCGTACCCGGGCACACGGAACGGTCCGCGCAGGCGGAAACAGCGCCTACTGGGAACCCCTGTGGCGGTCCGGCCGCCGCTACCGGAACATCGATGTGCCGGAACGCGAGGCCCTCTACCGGCAGGTGGGCATCGGCGCTGGCAGGCCCGCCCTCGACATCGGCACGGGCGACGGGGGCCTGGTGCGGGCCCTGACCGACCTGGGCTACCGGACGACGGGGATCGACTGTGCGCCCGGCGCGCTGTCCGCCGCCCGCCACGAGCACCCGGGGCTCGACTTCCGGCGCTTCGACTTCGGCACCGACGACCCGGCGGAGCTGCCCGGACCGGCCTTCTCCCTGATCACCTGCCGTCTGGTCTACCCCTGGGTCCAGGACAAGCCCGGCTTCCTCGCCCTGGTACGCCAACTCCTCGCCCCGGGCGGCGTCTTCTGGGTATCCGCCTCCGTGCACCGCCCTCGGTCCGGTGAGGCGGCCAGGCCCTGGGAGGTCAGTGCGGCGGAGGTGGCGCTCCTCGCGTCCGCCTGGTCCCGTGCGGACGTGACCCAGCTGGACGAGTCGTACCACTGCTTCGCCCTGCACCCTGGCAGGCCACGCGTACGGTGAAGGGGACCGGGCCGCCTCCCGGCAGGGCCGGGCACCAGATCCTTCAGCCGCCACCGCCTCCTTCAGCGGCCGCTCGTGAGGTCGAGGTTCTGCTCGTCGGCCTCGGGGACGGTGAGCGGCGTCTTCCCCCCGCTGCGCCAGGGGCGCGCGATCGGGCGGGAGACGGGCCGCCACCACGGCTCCGTGGGAAGGGCTCCGGCGGGCTCGAACGGCAGCCCGGGGTTCGGGAGGGCGACGTCCTGCCCTGCTTCCCGCGCCACGTCCCTGGTCCATTCGGCGGGCTCGGCCCACGGGTGCGGCGCCAGGTTGAAGGTGCCCCAGTGGATCGGCAGCATCACACCGTGCGGTCTGCCGCCCTGGAGGTCGAGATGCGCCCGCATCCCCTCGGCCGGTGTCATGTGGATGTCGGGCCAGTACTCCGAATAGGCGCCGATCTGGATCATCGTCGCGTCGAACGGGCCGTGCTCGGCACCGATGTCCCGGAAGCCGGAGAAATAGCCGGTGTCGCCACTGTGGTAGATGCGGTGCCCGGGACCGGCGACCGCCCAGGAGGCCCACAGCGTGTGCTGCTGGTTGCGCAGGCCCCGGCCGCAGAAGTGACGTGCGGGGGTGGCGGTCAGCTCGATCCCGGCGATCCTCGTGGTCTCGTTCCAGTCCAGCTCGCGCACCCGGTCTGCGGGGACACCCCAGTGCTCCAGGTGGGCGCCGACGCCGAGCGGAACGGCGAACACCGTGGAGGTGCCCGCGAGGGCGCGGACGGTCGGCAGGTCGAGGTGGTCGTAGTGGTCGTGGGAGATCACCACCACGTCCACCGGGCCGAGCGCGGCGAGCGGCAGCGGCACGGGGTGCAGGCGCCGGGGACCGGCGAAGGCGAAGGGCGAGCAGCGCTCGCCCCAGACCGGGTCGAAGAGCACACGTCGGCCGTCGATCTCGGCGAGCACGCTGGAATGACCCATCCAGGTGAGCCGCAGCCCCGTGGCGGGCGGCTCGGCCAGGTCGGCGTAGGTCGTGGGGTGGACGGGCACGGTCCCGGCCGGGGCCCGGCGGACCCGCTCCTCCTTACGGAAGTAGACCTTCGCGAACTCCAGTGTGGATCCCGACGGCCTGGTCCGCGCACCCACCGGATTCTGAAAGACACCGTCCGCGAAGTTGGGCGAGCGCCGGATGCGCTCCATGCGGGCGCCGCCGGGATCCGCGCCGAACGCGGCGGGGCGCAGCGCACGCAGCCGGGTGCGGAGCGGGGTCAAGGGATCGGCGCCGGTCACAGCATCTCCTGGGGGAGTCGGTGTCGTCTCATTATGTGCAAGGGGTGCGAGTGTGCGAGCGCGGTGGACCGGGGCGGCCGGCCGGGCCGGGCGGCCCGCGCACCGCGCCGCCCTCCTCGGCGTGTGCTCCCCCGGGCAGCGCTGTCCCACCCTGTGTCCCATCCCCTCACGCCGACTCCAACGTGCGGGCCCGTCGCAGGATTCCGCGTCCGCCCGACCGGCATGTCACATCCGCCGGGGCCCGTCCGTCGCATCGGTGCAAGCAGCCGTCGGCGTGGAACACGTGGCCTCGCCTGACGGTGTCCGAGCCGTACCGAAGGAGACCGGTCATGACCGCCCGAATCCCGCTCGACCCGCCCCGCACGCTCCTCTTCCGCGCTGTGTCGTGGTACTCGAACCGCGTGTACGGCAAGGTCATCGACCCGCTGCGGGCCGCCGCCCACCACACCGGGGTGCTGTGGACGCAGTCCCGTTTCGAGATGTCCGCGGGCCGTTGGAAGAAGCTGGACCCACAGCTCAAGGCGCTCGCGGTGATGGCGTCCGCAGCCACCATCGGCTGCGGCTGGTGCATCGACTTCGGCTACTGGGAGAACCACCGGCACGGCATGGACCCGGCCAAGCTGCGCGATGTCCCGGTGTGGCGGGAGAGCGAGGTCTACGCCCCGCTGGAGCGGGACGTCATGGAATACGCGCAAGCCATGAGCCTCACTCCGCCGGAGGTCGGGGACGAGCTCGCGAGACGGCTGCGGGACGCACTCAGTGAGGCGGCGTTCGTCGAGCTCACGGCGATGGTCGCGGTGGAGAACATGCGTTCCCGCACGAACTCCGCCCTCGGTCTGACCAGCCAGGGATTCAAGGACCGTTGCGCGGTGGACCGGCCCGCGAACAGCTGATCGGGCGGGTGCACCGGGGCGGGGCGCGCGGCGCTCCGCCCCCCGGTCTTCCCGTGTCTGGCATATTCGTTAGTCTGACGGGCGTGGCAAGAGTGCGCTTGAGTGTGGCGGAACGACGTGAGGAACTTCTGCGCGCCGCCGTCGAGCAGATCGAGGTGCGGGGGGTCGCCGCCGTCCGGATCGCCGACGTGGCCTCCGTCCTCGGTGTGAGCAACGCGCTCGTGCTCTACCACTTCTCGACCAAGGAGAAGCTGGTCGCTGCGGCCTTCGCGCATGCCGCCGAGGCCGACCTCGCCCAGCTTCGCAAGGTGCTCGGCCGACGCACCAGTGCCGTCCGGCGGCTGCGCGCCGCCGTCCGCTGGTACGCGCCGACCGGCCAGGCCAAGGGCTGGCGGCTGTGGATCGAGGGCTGGTCCGCCTCGCTGCGCGATCCGGCGCTGCGCAATGTGGCCGGTGATCTCGACCAGCAGTGGAAGGCGGAGCTGGCCGAGGTCATCGAGGAGGGCGCCGCCGCCGGGGAGTTCCACTGTGACGACCCGATGTCCGCGGCCTGGCGGCTGACCGCCCTGCTGGACGGTCTGGCCGTGCAGACGACCTCGTACGCCGGGCCGCTCTCCCGGGCCACGATGCTGGCCTGGACCGATGAGGCCCTCGCCCGTGAACTCGGCATCGACCGTGCGGCCCTGACGGGCTGACAGCTCCTCCCCCGCTTCGCGTGGCGGCCCCGGCCCGCCGCGGGTCAGGTCTGGCGTACGGGGGCGTAGACATCGCCCGCCAGGCCGAAGGTCCATGCCACCCCGTCCTTCGCGGTCCTGGTGCCGGGCGGCACCCGCAGCCAGTAGACCCGGTGCGTACCGTCCGGCTCCGGGGTGGAGTTGACCACCTCGACCATCACCACGTCCTCGTCGCCGTCCAGCGCGATCCGCCACAGGACACCCGTCTCGTCCCGGTGGACCGGCTCCGCGCCGGACTCGGTGAGGTAGCGGTCGTACCCGTAGAACTCCAGCATCACGCGGCGCAGTTCCGCGTTCTCCTCCCCGCGTATCCGCTGCGGGGTGAGAGAGCCCAGCTCCTCCAGGAACGCGGCGGGCACCGGCATGCCGCGCCAGGCGTACAGGGCGAAGCCGTCCCGGTAGGCGAGCGCCGGTCCGTCCCCGCGGTCGAGCCGTCCCGCCTCGTCCCGGTACAGCGCCTTCGGCCGCTCGCTGATCACCACGGCGCGCTCGTAGGGCCACCACCAGCCCGCGTGCCGGGCCACCGCCGCCAGGCCGTCGAGCCGGTCACCCCGCCCGTCGAAGGCGGCGAGCCAGGCCGCGTCGTGCTGGCCCAGGACCGCGTCGAGCAGGACCAGCCGGACGCCGGTCTCGTCCTCGGGGCGCTCGGCGAGGTCCGCGACGACCCCGGATCTGATCCGGTCGGCGAGGGCCGCGGTGGTCTCCCAGAGCTGGGCGCCGGTGGCGGACCACAGCGCGGACCAGCCCGCCGGGCCCAGTTCGTCGTACATCCGGCGGCGCTCCTGCGCCCAGGGCCGGGTGCGCACCTCGTCGCGGACCGAGCGTCCGGCATCGGCGAGCTTCCCGACGGCCTCGACCGCGGCCCTGGGCGAGTCGGCCCAGATGATCCGCTCCGGTTCGGCGAGTCCCGCGCTGCGGTAGGCGAGCCGGAGCCCGTCCTCGGCGGCGGAGCGGTCCGCCGCGCCGGTCGCCGCTGCCACGGTCCGCCATGAGTCCACGTACTGCATCGGTCTTTCCCGTCCCCTGTGTTCGGTGTTCTGCGTTCGGTGTGCTGTCTTCGGCCAGTGGTGTGTGCCGTGCGCCCGGTCAGTCCGCGACGATGCGGACCGCTCCGGGCGCGTACTCCCGCTGGCGCACCACGCGGTACCAGCCCTTCGCGAGGGGTATCGTCGCGTGCTCCTCGTGCACTACCCGGCCGCCTTCGGGGAGATGAAGCAGCATCGGCCCGAACGGGCCCGCCTCGCGCATCAGCCGGCCCGGCCCCTGCACCGCGTGGGCGTGGCCGGTGACCTCGCCGAGCGCGAGGACCATGCGGCCGCGGCCGTCCCGCGGCTCACCCGGTGCCTCCACCAGATGCGGGGGCACCGCCGACTCCTCCAACGACACGATCAGTACATCGCCCTGCCGGTACACAGACGTCTCCCATCGAAAGGCCGCACCCGCTGTGCCGGCCACGCAGAAAACGCTACGGCGGGGGTCTGACAATCGTCGGCCGCCGGTCCGCGCGGGCCGGTCCGTCGGGCGGTCCCGGTCGTGGCGTTGTCAGTGGGGCTTGATAAACCTTGTGCACATCAGTCGTCCCCCAGTTCCAGGAGCTCAGCGCCATGTCCGGTGTGGACCATCTGCACGAGTTGCTCGGCCTTCCCGCTGTCGATTTCCCGCACGCGACGGGGGCGGCGCCCGAGCAGGCCGCCGGTGCGGCCGCCTGGCGCATCTCGGTCGATCCGTACGAGGACGACGAGACGAGCTGGGAGGACGCGTTCAAGGCGTTCCTGGAGGCGGTCGACCCGGCCGGGGTGCGGGCGCTGATCATCGGCCAGTGGGGCGAGTCGTACGAGAGCAGCTCGTCGTACGCGATCGACCTGGTCATCGCCGCCGCCGACCGGCTGACCTCGCTGGAGGCGGTCTTCGTCGGTGACATGACGATGGAGGAGAGCGAGATCTCCTGGATCGAACACGACGACGTCACGCCGCTGCTGACCGCCTTCCCCGATCTGGTCGAGCTGGGTGTGCGCGGCGGCACGGGTCTGGTCTTCCCGCCGGTCAAGCACGAGCGGCTGCGGTCGCTGACGATCGAGGCCGGCGGTCTGCCGGCCGGGGTGGTCCGGGGCGTCCTGGACAGTGAACTTCCCGCGCTGGAGCGGCTCGACCTCTGGCTGGGCGTCTCCGCCTACGGGGGCGACGCCGACGTGGCCGACCTGGCCCCGCTGCTCTCCGGCACCCGCTTCCCCGGGCTCTCGCATCTCGGTCTGCGCAACAGCGAGCTGCAGAACGAGATCGCCTCGGCGGTCGCGAGCGCCCCGGTCGTCGCCCGGCTGCGGGTGCTCGACCTGTCGAACGGCACCCTGGGCGACGAAGGCGCGACAGCACTGCTGGACGGCCAGCCGCTGACCCATCTCGAACGGCTCGATCTGCACCACCACTTCATGACCGAGCCGGTGGAGCGCCGGGTCGTGGCGGGGCTGGAGCCGCACGGGGTGCGGGTCGACGTGTCGGAGCGCGAGACACCCTGGGGCGACCGGGGCATCGAGGGCCGCTACACCTCGGTCGCGGAGTGAGGGTCCGATGACCGGTATCGATCACCCCGAGACGTTCCACGGCCTGCCCGTCCACACCTTCCCCCGCCCCGGCGACGCCTCCGGCGGCGCGCTCCCGGACGCCGGTTCGGTCGCGTGGCGGCTGGAGAGCGCCTGGCAGGGCGACCTGACCTTCGGCCCGCTGTGGCAGCACTTCGTCGACACGGTCGACACGACCCGGGTGCGGGCCCTGGTGATCGGCGCCTGGTGGCAGGAACAGTACGAGAGCTTCGCTCCGGTCGTCGAGCTGCTGACCTCCCACGCCGACCGCTTCCCGGCCCTGCGGGCACTCTTCCTCGCCGATGTCGTCAGCGAGGAGTGCGAGCTGTCGTGGCTGGAGATGTGCGACATCACTCCGGTGCTTGAGGCGTTCGGGCAGGTGGAGGAGCTGGCGGTGCGCGGCTGCGGGGAGCGGTTCGACGACCGGACGTCCCTGGATCTGCGGCCGGTGCGGCACAAGGCGCTCACCTCGCTGCGGTTCGAGTCCGGCGGGCTTCCGGCCCGTATCGTGCGGGCGATCGGTTCCTCCGAGCTCCCGGCCCTGGAGCGTCTCGAACTCTGGCTCGGCGTCCAGGAGTACGGCGGCGACACCGCGGTCGCGGACCTCGCCCCGATCCTGTCCGGTGCGGGCTTCCCCGCCCTGCGCCATCTGGGGCTGCAGAACAGCGAGATCCAGGACGAGATCGCGGCCGCCGTGGCCTCCGCTCCCGTGGTCGCCCAGCTGGAATCGCTCTCCCTCTCGATGGGCACCCTGGGCGACGAGGGTGCCGAGGCGCTGCTCCAGGGCCAGCCGCTCACCCACCTGGCCTCGCTCGACCTGCACCACCACTACATGAGCGAGCCGCTGGTGGAGCGGCTGAGGGAGCTGCTCGGACCGGACCGGATCAACGACGACGTCGACGACGCCGACTGGGATGAGGACGAGGACGACCACCGCTATGTCGCCATCGACGAGTAGCACGGCGGGTCTGCCGCCCCGCTTCGCCGTCGTGGGGGTGCCCGGCAACCGCCGGGTCGCGCTCTTCCAGGACGCCGTCCGCGCCGCCGGGCTGCCGGCGGCGCGTGTGGTGCCCTGGTCCCGGGTACTGCGCGGCGAGGCGGTCTTCCTCCCCGGCGAGACCGTGCGGCTGGACTCCCCCGGTGAGGACACCGAGGTGGAACGGCTGCTCCGGAAGGTCGACGACCCGACCAGGGTCGAGGGCGGCGCCGCCTGGTATGCCGGATTCACCGAGGCCGTACGGGAGGTGGCGCGGGCCGCCGCGGCTGTCGGGGCCACCCTGCTGGACGGCCCCGACGAGGTGGCGGTGCTGTTCGACAAGCGGCTCTGCCACGCGGTTCTGGACGCGGCCGGGGTGCCGGTCCCGGCGTCACCGACCTCGGGGGCCGCGGCGCCCGGGGTACGGGACTGGGCGGACGTGCGCGGCCGGATGGCGGAGCACGGCATGCCCAGGGTCTTCGTGAAGCCCGCGCACGGCTCGTCCGCCTCTGGGGTACTGGCCGTGGAGACCGCCGGGCCCGGACGGATCAGGGCGACCACCTCGGTGGAACGCGACGCCTCCGGACGGCTCTACAACTCGCTCAGGCTGCGCCGCCTCACCACGGAGCGGGAGGTCGCGGCGATCGTCGACGCGCTCGCCCCGGAAGGGCTGCATGTCGAGCGTTGGCTTCCCAAGGCCACCCTCGGCGGCCGGGCCACGGACCTGCGGGTCGTGGTGGTGGCGGGCCGGGCCACCCACGCCGTCGCACGCACCAGCCGCTCGCCCATGACCAACCTCCACCTCGGCGGTGAGCGCGGCGATCTCGGCCGGGTCCGCGCGGCCGTCGGGGCGGCGGGCAGCGACTGGGGCGCGGCCCTGGCCGTGTGCGAGCGGGCCGCCGCCTGCTTCCCCGACACCCTGTGTGTGGGCGTCGATCTGCTGCCCTCGGCCGGCTGGCGGCGGTTCGCCGTCGGCGAGGTCAACGCCTTCGGCGATCTGCTGCCCCGGCTGACCGGCCTCGACGGCAGCGGAGCCGAGGGCCTGGACACCTACGCGGCGCAGGTCGCCGCCGTCATGAACAGAGCAAGGAACGACCGTGCAACCACCATCGTCTGACACCGCGTGCACCCCCGAGCACGCCGGGAACCCCGATATGAGCCGGATCGTGGGCAGCCACGATCTGCTGTTCGTCACCCTCGACACCCTGCGCTACGACGTGGCGGCGGAGCTCGCCGCCGCCGGGCGCATCCCGCATCTGGCCCGCCATCTGCCGGGCGGCGTCTGGGAGGAACGGCACGCGCCGGGAAGCTTCACCTACGCCTCCCACCAGGCGATGTTCGCCGGATTCCTGCCGACCCCGACGGGCCCGGGGCCGCACCCCAGGCTCTTCGCGGCGCGTTTCGCGGGCAGCGAGTCCACCGCTTCGGGCACCTTCGTGTTCGATACGCCGGACCTGGTCTCCGGGCTGGCGGGCGTCGGCTACCGCACGGTGTGCATCGGCGGCGTCGGCTTCTTCAACAAGCAGGCTGCGCTCGGTTCCGTGCTGCCCGGCATGTTCCAGGAAAGCCACTGGGAGCCGGAGTTCGGCGTGGCCTCGCCCACGTCCTTCGAGGCACAGGTGGCCCGCGCCGAGCGGGTCGTCTCCCAGCTCCCCGCGGAGCAGCGGCTGTTCCTCTTCGTCAATGTGTCCGCGCTGCACCAGCCCAACTGGTTCCACCAGCCGGGGGGCACCCGCGAGGCGGGCGACTCCCGCGCCACGCATGCCGCGGCCCTGGAGTACGTCGATGCCCACATCGGCCGGCTCTTCGCGGCCGCGAGCAGCCGCCGCCGCTGTTTCGCCCTCGTCTGCTCGGACCATGGCACGGCGTACGGGGACGGCGGCTACACCGGTCACCGGCTCGGCCACGCGTCGGTGTGGACCGTTCCGTACGCGCACTTCTTCCTGGAACCGGGGGCCACCGCACGATGAGCAGCACCACGACCGCCACACCCGCCGCGCACGCCACCGGGGCCACGCACGCCGTCCGGCCGTATCAGAGCTACGTCTACGCCTACCCGCACAAGACCGCCTACCGGCCGCTGGCCGACCGGCCGCGGCTGCGCGAGCTGTGGGCCGGTGAGCGCAGGGACGCGCTCTCGCTCTATCTCCACATACCGTTCTGCGAGGTCCGCTGCGGCTTCTGCAACCTCTTCACCCGGATCGGCGCGCCCGACGAGCTGACGACCCGCTACCTCGACGCGCTGGAGCGGCAGGCCGTCACGGTCCGGGAAGCGCTGGGTGACGCGGAGCCGGTGCGGTTCGCCGCCGCCGCGTTCGGGGGCGGTACGCCCACGTTCCTGACGGCGGCCGAGCTGGAGCGGCTCTGCGACATCGCGGAGATGCGGATGGGAGCCGATCTGCGGTCCGTGCCGCTGTCGGTCGAGACCTCGCCGTCGACCGCGACCGCCGACCGGCTGGCCGTCCTCGCCGACCGCGGTACGACCCGGGTCAGCATCGGGGTGCAGAGCTTCGTCGAGTCGGAGGCGCGTGCCGCGGTGCGCCCGCAGCGGCGCGCCGATGTGGAGTCGGCGCTGGGCCGGATACGCGAAGCCGGTATCCCGGTCCTCAACATCGATCTGATCTACGGCATCGACGGCCAGACCGAGGAGAGCTGGCGCGCGTCACTGGACGCCGCGCTCGCCTGGCGGCCGGAGGAGCTGTACCTCTACCCGCTGTACGTGCGCCCGCTGACCGGTCTGGGGCGGCTGGGCGCCGAGGGCGAGGCCGCGGACGCGGCCTGGGACGAGCAGCGGCTGCGGCTGTACCGCGCGGGCCGCGACCACCTCCTGTCGCACGGCTACGAGCAGGTCTCGATGCGGATGTTCCGCCGCGCCGACGCCCCCCGCGCGCAGGGCCCCGACGACTACGCCTGCCAGACCGACGGCATGATCGGCCTGGGGTGCGGCGCCCGTTCGTACACCACGCGGCTGCACTACTCCTTCGACTACGCGGTGGAGATGCGGGAGGTGCGGGCGATCATCGACGGCTACACCGCCACCGAGGACTTCTCCCGCGCCGAGGTCGGACGGTACGTGGACGGGGACGAGGCGCGCCGCCGTCATCTGCTGCAGTCGGTGCTCCAGGCGGAGGGGCTGTGCCTGGACGGCTACCGGGAGCGGTTCGGCGGCTCGCCCTTCGAGGACTTCCCCCGGGAGCTCGGCGCGTTCGAGGCGCGCGGCTGGCTGGACGCGCCGGCCGGGGATCAGCGGCGGCTTCGCCTGTCCCCCGAGGGTCTGGCGCACTCCGACGCCCTGGGCCCGGAGCTCTTCTCCCCCGCCGTGCGCGCCGCGATGGCCGCGTACGAGCTGAAGTGAGCGCGGCGATGGACCTGACGATCCTGTACCGGGGCCCGCTGGCCTCCTGTGATTACGACTGTCCGTACTGTCCGTTCGCCAAGCGGCGCGACAGCCGGGAGCAGCTGCGGGCCGACCGGGCCGCGCTGGAGCGGTTCACGGCGTGGGCCGCGGCGCAGACCGGCGACCGGATCTCGGTGCTGTTCACACCGTGGGGCGAGGGCCTGGTCCGCTCCTGGTACCGCCGGGCCCTGGTGGAGCTGGCGCAGCTGCCGCACATCCGCCGGGTGGCGATCCAGACCAATCTGAGCACCCGTACGGGATGGCTGGCCGAGGCGGGCGCGGGCCGGGAGAAGATCGCCCTGTGGTGCACGTACCACCCAGGGCAGACGCCGTACGAGCGGTTCCTGGCCAAGTGCCGGGAGCTGAGCGCGCTCGGGGTCCGGCACAGTGTCGGTGTCGTCGGGCTGGACGCCCACCTGGAGGAGGCGAGGCGGCTGCGCGCCGCACTGCCCGACGAGGTCTATCTCTGGGTGAACGCGGCGGAGGGCCACAGCTACACCGACGCGGAGGCGGAACTCTGGACGGCCGTCGATCCGCTCTTCCCGTACAGCAGGCACCCGCACCGTTCGGCCGGTCTGCCGTGCCGGACCGGCGAGTCGGTGATCTCGGTGGACGGCGAGGGCACCGTGCGGCGCTGTCATTTCGTGCCCGCGCGGCTGGGCAATCTCTACGACGGTAGCTACCGGCGGGCGCTGGGGCCGCGCGCCTGCCCCCTGGCGGTCTGCGACTGCCACATCGGCTATGTGCATCTGGAGACGCTGCCGCTGTACGACGTCTTCGCGGGCGGCGTGCTGGAGCGGATACCCGCCTCACCGCCGCTGCCCGGCGGGCGTGGCTGAGGTCCGGCCACGTCCGCCGGGCAGCGGCGGTGCTTCACAGGGGGCTCCGCCGCGTAGCCTCGGGGGCTCTACAGCGGCAGCAGGTCGGGGCGCTTGGCCTCGACGTGGTCGCCGGAGGACTCGCCCCGCAGCCGCCGCCCGATCCACGGCACCAGGTGCTCGCGCGCCCAGTGGATGTCGTCGCGCCGCACCTCCAGGGTGCCGCGCTGGGCCTGCGGGGGCCATTCCTGGTCGGGGTCGGCCGGTACGTCGATGCCGAGGACCTGGGCGGCGCGCAGCGCGACCCTGGTGTGTCCCTCGGGCGACAGGTGGAGCCGGTCGTCACCCCAGGCGCGCCGGTCCTGGACGGACCGCAGCGACCACAGGTCCAGGACCGGGCAGTCGTAGCGGTCGGCGATGGCCCGTACATGGGCGGTGTACGTGGCGATCTTGCCGCGCAGATGGCGCAGCACGGGAATGTCCCGGGTGTCGAAGCCGGTGGTGACCATGACCGTGCCCACCGCCCCGGTGAGCTCGGCGACGGCGCGCTCGAAGCGTTCGGCCACGTCGTCGGGGTCGGTGCCGGGCCGGATGATGTCGTTGCCGCCCGCGCAGAAGCTCACCAGGTCGGGGGCGAGCTCCTTGGCGCGCGGCACCTGCTCCTCGACGATCTGGTCGAGGAGGCGTCCGCGTACGGCGAGATTGGCGTATCTGAATTCCGCGTAATCTCCGGCGTCGAGCGCCGCGCCGGGGTCCGGAAGCTGGTCCGCGAGAAGTACCGCGAATCGGTCCGCCCAGCCGACGAAGGTGCCGTCCGGGCCGGGGTCACCGACTCCCTCGGTGAAGCTGTCGCCGATCGCCGCGTACGACCCGATGACGCCCTGCCGGTTGATGACGCCACGTTGCATATTTCTCGAATCGTCTGCCACAAGCGCTTATCCTGCACTGCCGAATGTGACCTACGCGACCGTAATAAAGGGTTGACGGGTGGTGAGATAGACCACCCGGTCAGTTTTTGGCAAAGAGGGAATAGCCGGAAGGGGCGGTGCGCCACCGCGCACCGCCCCTTCGGTTCCCTCAGGTCACGCCCCTCAGGTCACGCT
Source organism: Streptomyces sp. NPDC058195 (assembly GCF_042883525.1). Lineage (NCBI taxonomy): Bacteria > Bacillati > Actinomycetota > Actinomycetes > Kitasatosporales > Streptomycetaceae > Streptomyces > Streptomyces sp. NPDC058195. The sequence goes on along the minus strand of NZ_JBHVVM010000011.1, from coordinate 164,960 downwards.
CAGACGTGGATACCGTGCGAGGCCAGGAAGGCGATCGGGTCGATGTCCGAGCCGTACTCCGGGCCGGTGCGCACCTCGAAGTGCAGGTGCGGGCCGGTGACGTTGCCGGTGGCGCCGGAGAGGCCGACCTGCTGGCCGACGCTCACGGCCTGGCCCGCCGAGACGGACAGGGAGGACAGGTGGCCGTACTGCGAGTAGTGGCCGTCGGCGTGCTTGACGACGATCTGGTTGCCGTAGGCACCGCCCCAGCCGGCGGCGACGACGGTGCCGGAGGTGATGGCCTTGACGCCGGTACCGGTGCCGACGGGGAAGTCGATACCGGTGTGGCTGCCACTGGACCAGTTGGAGCCGGAGGCCCGGTAATTGGTGGTGTGGTTGCCGGGGACCGGGTGGGCGTAGCCGGAAGCGGTGCTCTCGGCGGCCGGGGCCTCCTCAGCGGCGGATTCGGCCGGAGCCGGCTTCTCGGCGGCCGGGGCGAGGGCCTTCGACGGCAGGGCGGAACCGGCGCCGGCGCCGGCGGGTGCGGCCTTGGCCGCGGTCGCCGCGGAGAGGGTCAGCTTCATGCCGGGGAAGATCAGGCCCGGGTTCTCGCCGACGACCTCGCGGTTGTCCTGGTACAGCTTCTGCCAGCCGCCCTTGACCTGGTGCTCGGCGGCGATCTTCGACAGGTAGTCGCCGGACACGACGGAGTACGTGGCGGGCGCGGCCTTCGGGGCGGACTTCGGCGCGGTGTGCGCGGTGGCGGCCCGCTCCGGCGCGGCGGCCGGGGCCGACTGCTCCGCGGCGTGGGCGCCGGTGGCGCCGAGCAGCGGCAGTGCGATGACGGCGCCACCGGTGCCGACCGCGGCGATGCCGCGGGCGATGGGGCCGATCTTGGTACGGCGGTGCTTACCCGTGTTGGGCATGGCGTCTGTCCTCTCCGGCGCCTGCGAGGTGAGCTGTCGGGTTCGGGCTGGAGATGCCCGGCCGCACCACGTGCGACTTCACCCCTAGCCGGCCGGATTTCCCCGGTCGGCGGCCTACCTGGTTCCCCCGCTCCTGCCACGCGATAAGTGGATGTGAATTCCGGTCGGCGGCAGGATTGGGCGGACCGTCCGGAATGACGGTGACCGTAAGCGAGCCGGGACGGCGAGAACAAGCGGCAGGTTCCACCCCGGTATTCCGTTCCGGGAATTCGGCGCGGAATTCCGGTCACCCTCCGTGGATTACGGATCTTGTCATTCCGCACCGGGTACGGAATGCCCGCCGGGGCCGCCGCCACACACCGTCACGAATATGATCCCGCTCACGGGACGCCGGCCATCTCCCTTACAAGCAGGCGATGTTAGGAAAAAGTGCGCATTACGGACACCTCGGGTGCTCAGCTCCGTCGCAGGCGCAGCACCCGCGCGTCGAGATCGCCCCGGAGCCCGGTGTGCAGCCCCTGGTGCAGCAGCACCGAGCCGTGGTGGACCGCCCCGGTCTCCCGGCAGGTGTACACGGCCGCGGGGTCGAGCCCGCGCAGCCGCAGGGCCGGGGGGCGTTCCCCGTACCGCTGGGCCTCCAGCCACATCAGGACCACGGCCTCCTCGCCGAGGACGTACTGGACCGCGCTGAGTCCGCCGCGCGGCTCGCGCAGCCGGTACAGCGCCCCGTGCTGCACCACGGGGCGGATCTCCTTGTAGAGGTCCACCCAGCCGCGCGCCTCGGTCAGCTCCTGCTCGCTCCATTCGGTGAGGTTCCCGCCGATGCCGAGCACCCCGGCCATGGCGCTCACGAAGCGGAATCGCAGCGAGCTGACCCTGCCGTTGAGCTGGCGGTTCGGGCTGTCGGTGACCCAGGCGGCCATCACCCGGGCCGGGTGGAGGTGCCCGAAGCCCTCCTGGATGGCGAGCCGGTCGAGCGGGTCGGTGTTGTCGGAGGTCCACACCTGGTCGGTACGGGACAGGATGCCCAGGTCGATCCGGCCGCCCCCGCCCGAGCAGGACTCGAAGGCAACGGCGGGGTGGGCGGCCCTGAGCCGGTCGATCAGCGCGTACAGGGCGTCCACATGGGCGGTCCAGATCTTCTGGGGATACTCCTCACCGGGCCAGCCCGGGTCGGTGAAGCAGCGGTTGAAGTCCCACTTCACGTAGTCGACGGGGGTGCCGGAGAGCAGCGCGTGCAGCCGCTCCCAGAGGTACTCCTGGACATCGGGCCGGGCCAGATTGAGCACCAGCTGGTTGCGGTACTCCGTCCGGGCCCGGCCGGGGACGTGCTGGACCCAGTCGGGGTGCGCGCGGTAGAGGTCGCTGTCAGGGTTGACCATTTCCGGTTCGACCCAGATACCGAACCGCATGCCGAGCCCGTGCACTTCGTCGGCGAGCGGCTTCAGCCCGCCGGGGAAGCGGTCCGGATTGGGGGTCCAGTCACCGAGCCCGGCCCGGTCGCTGGTCCGCCGCCCGAACCAGGCGTCGTCCACCACGAACAGCTCGACGCCCATCGCCGCGGCGCGCCGGGCGAGGGCACGCTGCTGGTCCAGCGAGATGGCGAAGCCGGTCGCCTCCCAGGAGTTGTAGAGCACCGGCCGCAGGCTCCGCGCGTCCGGGATGACATGAGCCAGCTGCCAGGCGTGCCAGGCCCGGCTGGCCCCGCCGAAGCCACCGTCACTCCAGAGCCCGGCGAACACGGGGGTGGTGTACGACTCCCCCGGGGCGAGCCGGAGCAGCCCGGATTCGTCATGCCCGGCGCCGCCGGTGATCTGCACGAGTCCGTCGGGCAGCCGCTGCACGCTGATCCGCCAGGAGCCGGACCAGCCGAGCGCGCAGCCGTAGACCTCCCCGCTCTCCTCGGTGGCCGCGCCGTCGGCGTCCAGCGCGGCCCACGGGAGGTACTGGTGGCCGGTGTGGCCGCGCCTGCTGGAGATGACGCCCTCGCCGTGGAGCAGTTCCGCGCGCTCGATCCGGGTCTCGGCCGACCAGCGGCCGTGCAGCCGGCTCAGCCGCCAGCCGTCGCGGGCGGGCAGCGACCAGGCGGCCGCGTCGGCGCGCAGCAGTTCCAGCGGCGGGCCGTCCGGACCGGTGTGGGTGACGGTGGCCCAGCGCTCCACGACGTCGGAATCGTCCCTCATCCGGTAGTGCAGGGTCAGGGAGAGGCGGTGCACGGCATCGGTGAAGCCGATCCGCAGTTCGTCGCCCTCGGTCACGGCGGCGTGAAAGGCCCACTCGGTGCCGCGGACGAGCGGGGTGCGGACGCTGAGCGCGGGGCGGACGAACCGGGGGCCGCCCTCCACCGGGTATTCCTCATGACCGTCGAGGGGGGATTCGAAGGACCGGAAGGGCAGGTCCGGCGCCTCGGCCAGTGACTCGGCGGCGGCAAGGGTGATCCTCGGCCCCCAGTGCAGATGGAGCAGCTCGTCCTGTCCGGTCAGTGCCAGTGCGTAGCCGCTGTTCTCGCCGGTGAGCAGCCAAGTACGGCCGGTACGGCCTGTCTCGATCATGTGCGCCCCCAATTTCCGACAGTTCCGCACATCATCGACCGCGGAGGGGGCGTGGGCAACGGTGCCTGACGCGTCGCGCCGGGCCGGAGGGACGCCGCGAACCGGAGTTCGCCCGGGTATCGACAGGGCGGAGCCGGGATGATTGCCTGAGGAATCAATGTCGTATCGTCGCGGCAGTCGTACCGCCGACGACCGGCGTCGGCGCCGGAGCTTCCAGGAGTCACCGTGACGCAGCAGTCGCCCCAGGTCCCGTCGGCGGAGCCCGAGCTGGCGGGGGTCCGCAACTTCCGCGACGTGGGCGGGCTGCCCACCGTGGACGGCCGGCGGGTGCGGTACGGGCGGCTCTTCCGCAGTGGCCACCTGGCGCACGCCACCGCCGAGGACGCCGCTTTCCTGGACGGGCTGGGTCTTCACACGGTCTTCGACTTCCGCAATGCGGCCGACCGCCGCCTCGACGGCCTGGACGTGGAGCTGCCGGGGGTGCGCAACATCAGCATCCCGCTCTCCGACCCGGCCGACGGAGCGGAGTTCTGGCGCATGGTCCGGGACGGCGACATGGAGCAGCTGCGCTCCATACTCGGTGACGGCAGGGGAACGAACCGGATGATCGCTTCGTACCGTTCGATCATCCGGGAACGTACCGCCGAGCACAGCCGGGTGCTGCACGCGCTGGCCGAGGACAGTGTGCCCGCGCTGATGCACTGCGCGGCGGGGAAGGACCGGGCCGGGCTGTCGATCGCGGTGTCACTGCTGGCCGTCGGGGTCGAGCGCGAGGCCATCGAGGCCGACTACCTGAAGTCGAACGACGCGCACCGCCGCTACCGGGTGCGCCGCAGCGACACCTCGGCCGCCGGGATGTCGCCCGAGGTGATGGAGCTGCTGAACCCGCTCTTCGGCGCCCACGCCGTGTACCTCGCGGCGGCCTTCGCCACCATCGAGGAGACCTGGGGCAGCACGGAGCGCTACCTCCTGGAGGGTCTCGGTCTCGCTCCCGAGACCCGTGAACTGCTGCGCGACCGGCTCCTCGACCGCGCGTGACCGGGGGCGGTCAGCCCTTGCCGGCCACCTCGAACAGCAGGTAGAGGAAGGCGGCGACGACGTGGCCGGCGACGAGATAGGCGATGAGCCGGATCACGATGCCGCGCGGGAACTTCCGCTCCTGGGCCTCGTAGTGCTTGCTGGAACCGAGCGGGTCGTAGTTCTCTGAATCGGACATGACGGTCCTCTCTGGCGACCGGAAGACAGGTCTCAGTGGTGGATGGCGCTGCCGAGGCACAGCTCGGCGGCGGGGCTCTGCAGCAGGGTGTGGACGAAGAGGAGCTCGGCACCCTCACGGTCGGCGGCCGTGATCCGGTGCGGGGTGAGGGAGTCGAAGTGCGCGCTGTCACCGGGGGCGAGGTCGTGCACGGTGTCCCCGAGCCAGACGCGGAGGTGCCCGGCCAGCACGTAGAGCCATTCCTCGCCGGGGTGGACCCGTACGAGATCGCTCTGCGCACCGTGCGGAACCCGGACCCGGAGGGCCTGCATGGCCCTGCCGGAGCCACCGGCCCGCCGGTACATCCAGCCGTCGGCCTCGGCCCCCTCGTACGATCCGCCCCGGATGATCGCGTCGCGTTCCGGCGGCATCTCGCCCAGAAGCTCGGAGACCGTCGTTCCGTAGATCCGGGCGAGGCCCAGGAGCATCGGCAGCGAAGGCTGGCGGCGGCCCGTTTCGAGCCGGGAGAGATGGGCTGGTGAGAGCCCGGCCCGCTGGGCGGCGCTCTCCAGGGTGAGACCGCGGCTTCTGCGCAGGTCGCGCAAGCGGGGCGCGACCCCGGGCAGCTCCTCGGCCACCCCTCCGTCTGGAGGATTCATGTACCCATTGGGCCAGGTGACCTGCCTCAGAGGCAAATTTCTTACCTCTCAGGCAAAATCCCTCAGCGGTTGGCGACCGCCTGCTTCACCAGTGTCCTCCCGAAGTCCCACATCAGCCCACCCCCGCCGTGTGCGTCGTCCATCACCTCGGTGAACGCCGTGACGAAGCGGCCGACATCCGCCTCGTCGACCACCAGCGGCGGGATCAGCTTGATCACTTCCAGGTGGTCGCCCGAGACCTGGGTGAGGATGCGGTGCTTCTGGAGCAGCGGCACCACGACCATCTGCGCGAACAGACCCTTGCGGGCCGCCTGGAGCATCGTCCAGCGGCTGCGCAGTTTCAGGGAGGACGGCCTGCCGAACTCGATGCCGATCATCAGCCCGCGTCCGCGCACCTCGTGCAGCAGCTCGTACCGGCCGACCAGGGCGGTCAGCCGCTCCCGCAGCAGGTCGCCGGTGCGGCGCGCGTGGCCGACGGTGCCCTCGTCCTCCATCACCGCGAGCACCGCGAGCCCGGCCGCCATCGCCTGGGCGTTGGAGCCGAAGCTCGCGGAGTGCACGAGGACCCGGTCCATCGAGGAGTAGACACGGCGGAAGATCCAGTCCTTGCCCAGAGTCGCGCCGACCGGCACGTATCCGCCGGAGAGCGCCTTCGCGACACAGACCAGATCGGGCTCGACGCCCTCCTCGTGCTGGTACGCGTAGAAGTCACCGGTGCGGCCGAGGCCGGTCTGCACCTCGTCGGCGATGAGCAGCGCCTTGTGCCGGTGCAGCAGTTCCTGGGCCTCGTGCAGGAAGCCGGGGGGTGCGGCGTGGACCCCCTTGCCCTGGATCGGCTCCACGACCAGCGCCGCCACATCACCGCGCTTCAGCTCGCGCCGCAGCGCGTCGAGATCGCCCAGCGCGATGGCGGTGTCCGGGAGCAGAGGCGCGAAGCCGTCCCGGAAGCCGTTCTCCCCGTTGACCGAGAGGGAGCCGGTCGTCAGCCCGTGGAAGGCGTGGGCGCAGTACAGGACGCGAGGTCTGCCGGTGGCGTAGCGGGCGAACTTCAGGGCCGTCTCGACCGCCTCGGTGCCGCTGTTGCCGAAGAAGACCCGGTCCAGGTGCGGGCTGTGCGCGAGCAGCTTCTCGGCCAGCAGACCGGGCAGCGGCTGGCAGTCGAACCGGGTCAGGTCGGCCAGCGAGGCGTCCAGCACGTCGTGCAGCGCCTTGCGTACGACCGGATGGTGCCGCCCGAGGCCCATCACGCCGAAACCGGCGAGCATGTCGAGGTAGTCGTTGCCCTCCGCGTCCCAGAAGTGGGCGCCCTCGGCCCGTTCGTAGACCTTGTCGAAGCCGATGGTGTGCAGCATCCGGGGCAACTGGTGGTTGAGATGCCGGGTGTGCAGCTCATAGCGCTCGGCGCCGCGCTCGGCGAGGAGCCGGGCCAGGTCGAAGCCCTCGGGCCGGTCGTCGGTCATTGCCCGCTCTCCTCGTTCCTGGGGCGCCCGGCGGGCGGGCCGGACGCACGGTGCGGGGCGGCGGAGAGTTCCGCCGTCCGGGAGCCGGGCCCCAGACGGCCGCCGGTCCCGGCGACCGCCTTGACGAGGAACTTCCCGGTGTCATCGGCCGGTTCGCCGGGTTGTGCTCCGTTCGGCGCCATGAGGTCGCGCGGCCCCCGGATGTCCTCCAGGATCGTCACGCCCGGTCCCCCTCTCTGGTCTTGTCCCGGCGGCCGGCCTCGTCCGGCAACGCCGCCGGGGCCGGTGACCCGGGCAGTCCCGGGCCACCGGCTCACCTGCGGTCCTGACGTCAGCGGTTCCCGGAGACGGTCTCGCGCGCCGCGCGCAGGGACTCCTTCAGCGACCCCATGGTGGCAAGGACCGCGGTGGGCTCGTAGCCGCAGTGCGCCATGCAGTTGTCGCAGCGCGGGTCCTTGCCCCGGCCGTACTTGTCCCAGTCGGTCTCCTCGATCAGCTGACGGTACGTCGGTACGTAGCCGTCACTCATCAGGTAGCAGGGCCGCTGCCAGCCGAACAGCGAGTAGTTCGGAATGGCCCAGGCGGTGCACGGGAAATCCGCCTTGCCCTCCAGGAAGTCCAGGAAGAGCGGCGAGTGGTTCAGCCGCCAGCGGCCCCGGTTGCCGCCCGCGAACGCCTTGCGGAAGAGTTCGCGGGTCTGCTCGACGCCCAGGAAGTGGTCCTGGACGGGTGCCTTCTCGTAGGCGTAGGCGGGCGAGATCATCATTTCGTCGACCTTCAGGTCGTCGTTGAGGTAGTTGAGGACCTCGATGATGGTCTGGGGGGTGTCGGTGTTGAAGAAGGTGGAGTTCGTGGTGACCCGGAAGCCGCGCTGCTTGGCCTCCTTGATCGCCGCCACCGCCTCGTCGAACACGCCTTCCTTGGCAACGGATTCGTCGTGCCTCTCACGCAGCCCGTCGATATGGACGGCGAAGGCGAAATACGGCGAGGGCGTGAATTTCTCGATCTTCTTCCGCAGCAGCATCGCGTTGGTGCAGAGGAAGACGTACTTCCTGCGCGCCACCAGCTGCCGGACGATCTCGTCGATCTGCGGGTGCATGAGCGGTTCGCCGCCCGCGATGGAGACCATCGGGGCACCCGATTCGAGGACCGCGCCCACCGCCTGCGCCACCGGCATGCGCTGTTTGAGCACACCGGCGGGATGCTGGATCTTTCCGCAGCCCTCGCAGGCGAGATTGCAGGCGAACAAGGGTTCCAGTTCCACAATGAGCGGGAACTTCTCCCGCTTACGGATCTTCTGTTCGATGAGATACGTCGCAACCTTGATGGACTGACGGAGCGGCATGGCCATCTGGCTCACCTCCTGGGGAGCAGCAAAGATCGGTGCCATTCGTAGAAAGCAGGCAGGACGGCACGGAGAACGCGGAAAGCCGATATTCCACCGCGTATCGTGCCGATGCGAACGAGCTCATGCTCCGGAGCATCCACGACCACCCGTACGGCGGCAACCGGGCGGGGCCCGGAGCGCAGAGCGGTGCGCAGGGTGGCGGCGGACTCCATGTCCACCGCGATCGCTCCGGTGGCCCGCAGCCCGGCCCGCTCGTGTCCGCGTACGACATGGGCGGAGCCGGTCAGCGGACCGGTGTGGACGGTGCGGCCGGGCACCGCCCTGGACAGGGCCTCGACGAGCAGGCCCGTGCCGGTGCAGGCCGTCGATTCCCCGTCCTCACGGGTCTCGTCGGCGACGACCAGGTCCCCGGGCCGCATACCGGGCCGCAGCCCGGCACAGAAGCCGGAGGCCAGGACCGCCGCACCGGCCGTCCCGTCCCGGCCGAGCGCCCGTACGACGGCCTCCTCGGCCGCCCGGGGGCCCATGCCGGTACGGAGCACGGTGACCGGGCCGGGCTGCGGCCCGGCCCTGGCCCGGCCGCTGCGCAGGGCGAACCGCTCGATGCCGAGCGCGCAGGCGATCAGCAGCGGGGCGGCGGGGCCGGCCGTACCCGGCCCGTCGGCCATCAGGCCCCCTTCACAGCGGCCACGCGGTCGGCGAACGGGTCGCCGTGCACGTACCGTCCGAGTGCGGTGAGCGGGAAGACCTGGCGGTAGAGGTGGTAGTTGATGGAGAAGTCCCACGGGAAACCGGTGCCGGTGAAATACGGCTCGTCCCAGGACCCGTCGGCCCGCTGCGTCTCGCTGAGCCAGCGGACGCCCCGCCGTACGGCCCCGCTGTCGCGCTCCCCGGCCGCCAGCAGGGCCAGCAGCGCCCAGGCCGTCTGGGAGGCCGTCGAGGCGCCGTGCCCGATCCACTTCTCGTCGTGGTACGAGCGCAGGTCCTCGCCCCAGCCGCCGTCGTCGTTCTGCACGGACTCCAGCCAGCCGACCGCGCGGCGGATCGCCGGGTGCGTCCCGGGAAGCCCGGCGGCCACCAGCGCGGGGACCACCGACCCCGTGCCGTACACGTAGTTGACGCCCCAGCGGCCGAACCAGGCGCCGCCGTCCTCCTGTTCGGCGAGCAGCCACCGGATGCCGCGCCGGGTGACGGGGTGGCCGGACCGTCCCTCGACGGCGAGCATCTCCACCACGTGCCCGGTGACATCGGCGGACGGCGGGTCGACGACCTCGCCGAAGTCGCAGAAGGGCAGCCGGTTGGGTAACGGGCTGGTGTTGTCCGCGTCGAAGGCACCCCAGGCGCCGTTGCGGGACTGCATGCCCACGCTCCAGCGCACGCCGCGCTGGATCGCGGCCTCGACGCGCGCCGGGTCCGGGTGGCGGACCCGGCGCAGCGCGAGGACCACCTCGGCGGTGTCGTCGATGTCCGGGTAGTTGTCGTTGTGGAACTCGAAGGCCCAGCCGCCCGGGTCGAGCCGGGGGCGGCGCACCGCCCAGTCGCCGGGCCGGGCGATCTCCTCGTCGAGCATCCAGTCCGCGGCCTTCACCAGGGCGGGGTGGTCGGGGCTGAGCCCGGCGTCGGCGAGCGCGATGGTGGCGAGGCAGGTGTCCCACACCGGCGACTGGCAGGCCTCGATCATCCGGGCGCCGTCCTCGCGCCACACCGCGAACCGGTCGAGTGATTCGAGTCCGGCCCGCATCACCGGGTGGTCGAGGTCGTAGCCCATCAGGTGCAGGGCGATGACGGAGTACACGGCGGGGGGCTGGATGCCGCCCCAGCAGCCGTCGTTCTCCTGGCGTTCGATGATCCAGCGGGCCGCGGCGTTCATCGCGGTCCGGCGCAGTCCGCGCGGGGCGATCCGGTGGTAGAGGTGCAGCGCCTTGTCCAGGCGCTGGAAGACGCCGTCCCAGATGGCGGCCGGTGCGGGACGGCGCGAGGGACTGGGGTTACGGGCGTCGGTGTGCAGTTCGTCGAGCCGGAAGGGGGCCGGACGGACCGGCCGCTTCGCCGAGACGATGGTGAGCGGCACGATGGTCTGGCGGGCCCAGCAGCCGAAGTCGTAGATGTTGAGCGGGGCCCACTTCGGGAAGAACATCAGCTCGGGCGGGAGTTCCGGGAGGTCGTCCCACTTCCACCAGCCGAAGAGGGCCAGCCAGATCCGGGTGAAGACCCTGGAGGCGGCGATCCCGCCCTGTTCTCTGATCCAGGCCGAGGCGCGGACCATGTGCGGTTCGTCCGGCCGGTCCCCGGCCAGCCGCAGGGCCACGTACGCCTCGATGGTGGTGGAGAGTTCGCCCGGCCCGCCGTGGAAGGTGGCCCAGGTGCCGTCCCCGAGCTGTTCGCCGCGGATGAAGCGGCCGGCCGCCCGTAACGTGTCCGGGTCCTGGATGCCGAGGAACTGGCGGAGCAGCAGGTCTTCCGCGTCCATCGTGACGTTGGTGGCCAGGTCGCCCTTCCACCAGCCCTGCTCGTCCTGTTGGCCGAGGAGGTGTTCCACCGAGCGTTCCGCGGCCCGCCGCGCGGCGTCGAGCACGTCGTCCGCGGCGATGGTCGTGTCGGTCGGCTTGCTGGCCGAGGCCGCTCGGGGGTTCACGGCCCCGGTGCTTCCGTCGGTCGTCGCTGTCATGGCTTCCCCTTCGTGCAGTCCGGTCCTGCTGTGCTGGGGTCTCCGTCGGCCGGTGCCTTGTACGGGCACCGGCCGGCGACTGCGAGTCATATGGAGCAGATGGTCATCATCTCTTTCGTACGACCACGAAGTCCGCGAGCGCCGTGAGCTGCGCCCGCACGGTCTGCGGCATGTCGACGCGGTGCAGCGCCTCGATGGCGACCGCGTGCTGCCGACGCGCCTCCTGAGCGGTCCAGTCGCGGCCGCCCGCCTCCTCGATGAGCGCCGCGCGGGCGGCGAACTCCTCCTCGGAGAAGCTGTCGAAATCGCTGCTCTTGGCATCGGCGGCGAGCAGTTCGCCCAGCCGCTCCGAGGCCGGACCGCCCGCCGCCAGCGCGGCGACGACCGGCAGCGACTTCTTGCGCTGGCGCAGGTCGCTCCAGGTCTGCTTGCCGGTGGACTCGGGGTCGCCCCAGATGCCCAGGAGGTCGTCGACGGCCTGGAAGGCGAGACCGAGGTGGTAGCCGTACGCCTCCAGGGTGTCGGCGGTGCGGTCGTCGGCGCCGCCGAGCACCGCGCCGATGGAGCAGGCACAGGCCAGGAGGGCGCCGGTCTTGTTGCCCTCCATCTCCAGGCACTCCTCGACGGTGACCCGCTCGCGGTGCTCGTACGAGATGTCCTGCGCCTGGCCGTCGATGAGCTTGCGGCTGGCGGTGGTCAGCCTGCGCGTCGCGCGGCCCGCCTCGACGGTGCCGAGCTCCAGCAGGACCTCGTTCGCGAGGGCGAAGAGCGCGTCGCCGACCAGGATCGCCTGGGCGGGGCCGTGCACCTTCCAGACCGTGTCGCGGTGGCGGCGCTGTTCGTCGCCGTCCATCAGGTCGTCGTGCAGCAACGAGAAGTTGTGCACCAGCTCGACGGCCACGGCGCCGGGGACGCCCGCCTCGGGGGCGGCTCCGGCGACCTCCGCCGACAGCAGCGCGAGGGCCGGACGGACGGCCTTGCCGCCGTCGCTCTCGGCGGGGTGTCCATGGGCGTCGATCCAGCCGAAGTGGTAGGCGGCGACGGTGTCCATGGGCGGTGCGAGCCGGTCGACGGCGGCCCGGAGCACCGGAGCGGAAAGGGCTCGTCCGCGCTCCAGAAGCGCGGTGACGTCCGTGGTGTCGGCCACGGTGTCGTAAGCCGGATTCGCCGGGGTCACTGACTCTCCTCTTGTTCCGGTGGTACTGCTCATGCCGCCTCCTGCAGCGGATGTTCTTGGGTGCGGCCGAGCGCCCGGAGCGCGGCGTCCGCCGCGCTGAACCCGCTGCGGACGGCGCCCTCCATCGTGGCGGGCCAGCCGGTGTCCGTCCACGCGCCGGCCAGGCTGAGGCCCGGCAGGCGGGTGCGGGCACCCGGCCGCAGCCGTCCCACGCCCGGGGCGGGGGCGAAGGTCGCCGCCCGTTCCCGGGTGACGAAGAAGTCACGGATGCCCGCCCCGCGGGCGGCGGGCAGCAGCCGCTCCAGTTCGGGCAGGTAGCGGGCGCGCAGTTCGGCCACGGGCAAGTCGATCTCCTCGCCCGCGGCGGACTGGGACACCGCGAGGTACTGCCCGGGGCCGGTGAGCCCGGAGGCGTCCGTACGGTCGAAGACCCACTGGACCGGGGAGCCGAGCGCGGCGAAGAACGGGCGGCGCAGCACCTTGCGGTCGTAGACGACGTGCACGTTGAGGATCGGCGAGGTGCCGATGGAGAGCAGCCGGTCAGGCGCGTCGAGCGAGCCCTCGGGGAGCAGTCCGTGGGTCTCGTACTGCGGGACGGCGAGGACGACGGCGTCCGCCCCGATCCGCTCCCCACCGGTCTCCACGCTCCAGCCGCCCTCCGCCGTACGGGTCAGGGCGGTGGCCTTCGTCCGCAGTTCGGTGCGGACCCCGGCGGCGTCCAGTGCCGTGCGCGCCAGTGTGTCGTGCACCTCGCCCAGCGGTACGCGCGGCAGGCCGATGTCAGCGGCGCCGGGCCCCGAGAGAAGCCCGGTCTTGAAGACCTTCGCGGCGAGCGCCAGCGAGGATTCGGGCGCGGTGGCGTTCAGCGTGGCGACGCCGACCAGGTCCCAGAGGGCCTCGATGGTGCGCGGGGACTGGCCGTGCCGGGCGAGCCAGCTGCCGAAGTCGATGGTGTCGAGGGCCGGGTCGTCCAGGTCGAGGCGGCCGAGCGCCAGCGCGGCGCGGCCCACGCTCGCCCGTTCGGCGAGCGAGAGGTGCGGGTAGGCGGCCAGCCCGGCGGCGAGGTGGAAGGGCACCGGCAGGGCGTTGCGGCGCAGCCGCCCGAGCCGGGGGCCCGACGGCCGACCGACGTCGAGGACGGGTACGTCCAGCCGGTCCTGGAGGGGGGCGAGGCGGGTTCCGTCGACACGGTCGAGGAACCAGCGGTAGGCGGTGCAGCAGCGCAGGTAGACATGCTGTCCGTTGTCGACCGTCAGTTCGCCGCGCCGGAAGGAGAAGGCGAGGCCGCCGAGCCGGGGCCGTCCCTCCAGCAGGGTCACGTCGATCCCGGCATCCGCGAGGCGCAGGGCCGAGGTGATGCCGGCGAGGCCGCCGCCGATCACGACCGCGCGGGCGGCGCCCGGTGCGTCGTGCGTCATGCGTCCTCCTTCCACCAGGTCACTTCAGTCTGGGACGCGTTCCCCCGGTACGGGGTTGACCGCTGGCGCGATCGGATCTCCGTGGTGCACATGGTGCGCGAGATGTCCTCACGGCGCATCAGGTACGCCCCCTGGCCGTACGCCGGGAGACGTGCCGGGCGTCGAGACCCGACAGGCCGCGGACCGCGACGTACGCCTTCTCGTGGCCCGGCAGCGAGACCCGGCCGCGCAGCACCGCCCCGGGGTCGCGCTCGATCCGGTCGAGCAGCCGCCGGTAGATGCCCGCCATGGCCGCCACGCAGGCTCCGCTGCGCCGGTCCAGCATGGGCAGCAGCCGGTATCCCTCGGCGAACAGGGCGCGGGCCCGCCGTACCTCGAAGTGCACCAGCCCCGCGAAGTCGGCGCCGGGCGGGGGTACGGACTGGTGGAAACCGGCCGAGCAGCCGAATTTGGCCAGGTCGTCGGCGGGCAGGTAGGTGCGCCCGTTGCCCGCGTCCTCGCGGACGTCGCGCAGGATGTTGGTCAGCTGGAGCGCGAGCCCGAGGGTGTCGGCGTACTCAGCGGCCCGTTCGGCCCCCGGCGCGCCGGGTTCGGTCCCGAAGACGCCCAGGCTGAGGCGGCCGATGGCGCCCGCGACGCAGCGGCAGTAGACCTTGAGGTCGTCCCAGGTCTCGTAGGTCGCTCCGCGTACGTCCATCAGCACGCCGTCGATGAGCTCGTCGAGCCCGCCGAGCGGCAGCGGAAAGCGGCGCGCGGCATCGGCGAGCGCGACGGCCACCGGGTCGGTGTCGTCCTCGTCGACCGCCCCGTTCCGGATGCGGTCCAGGAGGGTACGGGTGCCCTCCAGCCGGGTCCGCTTGGTCTCCGGATCCAGCTCGCCGTCGCCGATGTCGTCGACCCGGCGGGAGAAGGCGTACAGCGCCGACATGGCCTGTCGCTTCTCGGCCGGCAACAGCCTGATCCCGTAGGCGAAGTTACGTGCCTGCTGTCCGGTGACCGCCTCGCAGTAACTGTATGCGGCCTGTACCGGTGCCGACATGTACGTCGTCTGTCCCTCCACGGTCCGGCTCACCCCTCTCTACGCGCTCTTCGCAAGACAACTCCCACCTCGCGCAGCCGTCCGGGCTTGCTGGGCTTGGGCGGTCCGGGCAGTACATCGAACCCGGCGGCCGTGATCGCGGCCAGGGCGGCGTGCCCGCCCGCCACGAACCCGGCGAGAAGCAGCTTGAGCCTGCCGTCGACGCTGCCCACCAGGGGGGCGCCCTCGTTCAGCAGTTCGCGGGCGCGGTCCGCCTCGTAGGCGACCAGTGAGCGCACCGAGGCGCTCGCCGAGGGTGCGGCGAGGTCGGCCTCGGTGACACGGAACCGCGCCATGTCGTCGGCGGGCAGATAGATCCGGTCGCGGCCGAGGTCCTCGGCGACGTCCTGGAGGTGCTCGACGATCTGCAGGCCGGTGCAGACCGCGTCGGAGCGGCGGATGCGCTCGGGGCTGGCGGTGCCGGTGATCTGGAGCACCAGCCGGCCCACGGGGTTGGCGGACAGTTCGCAGTAGGCCAGGAGTTCCTCGTACGTCCCGTAGCGGCGGACCTTCTGGTCCTGCCGGTTCGCCTCCAGGAGGCCGAGGAAGGGTTCCGGGGTGAGGGCGCGGCGCCGCACGGTGGGGCGCAGGCCGCGCAGCAGGGGGTGGCGCGGCGCCTCGCCGGAGGTACCGAAGACCCGGTGCAGGTCGGCCTCCAGGGCGTCGAGCATGGCGAGCCGGTCCGAGGACCGCGCGGGGTCGACGCCCAGGTGCCGGGCGTCCGCGCCACCGGGGGCGAGGTCGCCGTCGCCGATGTCGTCGACGAGCCGGGCGTAGCCGTAGACGGCCATCAGGTCGTCGCGCCAGGCCCGGGGCAGGAAGAAGGGGGCTACGGGGAAGTTCTCGTGCGCGGCCTTGTCGAGGGTGCTGGGCACGACGTCGTCGGCGTACGTCCGGGTCATCGGTCGCCGCCCGGTGCTGGGACGGCGTGAGCACCCCGGAGCTGGAGATCTTCCGTCATTGCCGCCACATCTCCCGTTCTACACCGCTGACCCAAAACATCCCATTCCGGACACGCCGCCCGCTCGGCCGAGTGCGGAGCGCTGTCTACGGGCCGTGCACCAGGGGCTATCGCCCCACTTGCCTCGAATCAGCACCGGTCCAGCTTACGTTGTACAACGCTCATCCATACGGCGGGGTGCGAGGCGCCCCGTCGCCCCGTGCACCGCCTCGCCAACCTTCCACCCGATCAAGGGAATTGACGTCATCCGACGGGACGAGATCCGGCGCGGGGCATACCGCCGGGCGTGCACGGGCCCGGACACCGTCCAGCATCCGGACACCACGACGGCCCCCGCCGGGAAGACCGGCAGGGGCCGTCGGGACGTCACGGAGCGGCGGGGGCCCTACTTGCCGGTCTCGCGCTCGTACGCCTTGAGCACCTCGTCCGTCGGACCGTCCATCAGGAGCTCGCCCTTCTCCAGCCAGAGCACCCGGTCGCAGGTGTCCCTGATGGACTTGTTGCTGTGGCTGACCAGGAAGACGGTGCCCGCCTCCTTGCGGAGCTCCCGGATGCGCTTCTCGGAGCGGATCTGGAACTTGCGGTCACCGGTGGCCAGCGCCTCGTCGATCATGAGGACGTCGTGGTTCTTCGCGGCGGCGATGGAGAAGCGCAGCCGCGCGGCCATGCCGGAGGAGTACGTACGCATCGGCAGGGTGATGAAGTCGCCCTTCTCGTTGATCCCCGAGAAGTCGACGATGCCCTGGTAGCGCTCGCGGATCTCCTCGCGGGACATGCCCATGGCGAGGCCGCCGAGGACCACGTTGCGCTCACCGGTCAGATCGCTCATCAGCGCCGCGTTGACCCCGAGCAGCGAGGGCTGGCCGTCGGTGAAGACCTTGCCCTGCTCGGTCGGCAGCAGACCGGCGATGGCCCGCAGCAGCGTCGACTTGCCGGAGCCGTTGGTGCCGATGAGGCCGATCGCCTCGCCCCGGTAGGCGGTGAAGGTGACACCGCGCACGGCGTGGACCTTGCGCACCCCGCGGGGCTCGCCCTTGCCGCGGCGCAGTATCCGGCTCAGCGCCGCGGTGGCGCTTCCCTTGCCGCCGCCCGTGCCGTTGACCCGGTACACGATGTGCACGTCGTCGGCGATGACGGTGGGGACGCGTCCCTGGGTCTTGTCGTCAGCCACGGCCGTACCGTTCCTCTGCCTTCCAGAAGTACACGAAGCCCACGAGCCCGACGAGGACCGACCAGCCGAGCGCCACGATCCACACATGCGCGGGCAGGTTGCTGGAGCTGTAGCCGTCGATCAGCGCGAAGCGGATCAGGTCCATGTAGATGGCCGCCGGGTTGTACTGGAGCACATCGGCGATCCAGGCCGGCTTGTCCGCGAGCATCACGGGGATGGAGAACATGACGCCCGAGGCGTACATCCAGGTCCGCATCACGAACGGCATCAGCTGGGCGAGGTCGGGGGTCTTGCTGCCGAGCCGGGCCATGATCAGCGCCAGGCCGGTGTTGAAGACGAACTGCATGACCAGCGCGGGAATGATCAGCAGCCACGAGAGACCCGGGTAGCTGCCGAAGGCGACCGCCACGACCGCGAGCACGATCATCGAGTACAGCAGCTGCTGGAGCTGCTGGAGCGAGAACGAGATGGGCAGCGACGCGCGCGGGAAGTGCAGCGCGCGGACCAGTCCCAGATTTCCGGAGATGGCCCGCACCCCGGCCATGACGGAGCTCTGGGTGAAGGTGAAGACGAACACCCCGGTCACCAGGAACGGGATGAAGACTTCCTGGGTCATCCCCTTCCGGGTGCCCAGGATCAGCCCGAAGATCAAGAAGTAGACCAGGGCGTTGAGCAGCGGCGTGGCCACCTGCCACAGCTGGCCGAGCTTCGCCTGGCTGTACTGGGCGGTCAGCTTCGCCCTGGAGAACGCCATGATGAAGTGGCGCCGGCCCCAGAGCTGCCGGATGTACTCAAGGAGCCCCGGCCGGGCGCCGCTCACCGTCAGACCGTACTTGGCGGCCAGCTCGGCCGGGCTCAGGCCGTCGTCGGCGGATGGCGGGGTGCTCAGGGCGACCGCACCGTCGTGGGTTGTGTCACTCACCAGATGAAACTCTCGTATTCAAGATGCGCAGCCAGTCGCGGGCGCGGCTCGGAGCGGACAGGTCCCGCAGGGAAAACGTACGTCCCATGCTCTCAGAGGAGAACCTCTCAGATCACGGGAGGTCGGCCGAGGCGGGTCAGCCGCCATACGGTGCGCCACTTCATCGGACGGCGGGTACCGCACGGGGTGGACCAGCCCTCCCGGAAGCCGCCGAACCACGCCTTCAGCGCCGCTCCGGACGGCTTGCGGAGCAGGGTCAGCAGCAGCCACACCCCGAGGTAGACCGGCACCAGGGGGGCGGGCAGGTTGCGGCGCGCCAGCCAGACCCGGTTGCGGGCCACCATCCGGTGGTAGACCGCGTGCCGCGAGGGCGCGGTCGTGGGGTGGTTGAGCACCATGTCCGCGCGGTAGTCGATCATCCAGTCGGCGTCCAGCGCCCGCCAGGCGAGGTCGGTCTCCTCGTGCGCGTAGAAGAACTCTCCCGGCAGCGGGCCGACCTCGGCGATGACCTTGGTGCGTACGGCGTTGGCGCCGCCGAGGAAGGTCGTCACGCGGGAGGAGCGCATCGGGTCGGAGGCGCGCAGCCGCGGCACGTGGCGGCGCTGGGTGACACCGGTGTCCGGGTCGGCGATCCGGAAGCTGATGATGCCGAGCCGGGGGTCGGACGCGAAGGCGCGGCGGCACAGCTCGGCGGTGTCGGTGCGCGGCAGCAGTCCGTCGTCGTCGAGGAAGAGCAGGGCGTCCACATCGGCGCCGGACGGGCCGAAGGCCTCGATCCCGACGTTGCGCCCGCCGGGGATGCCCAGGTTCTCCGGCAGCTCGACGGACCGCACGCCCGCGGGGACGTCCGGTACGGGCGCGCCGTTGCCGACGACCACCACCTCGATCCGGTCGCCCTCCTGCGCGGAGACCGAATCGAGGAGGGCACGGAGCTCCTCGGGGCGATTGCCCATGGTGATGATGACCGCGCCGAGTTTCATGGGTGCGCTCACTTCAGCCTGCTCGACACCAGGATCGACACCAGGTGCAGCAGCGTCTGCAGCAGCGCGATCCCGGCCAGCACGGCGACCATCAGGCGGCTGAAGAAGAGGTCGTCGCGGACCGAGTCCAGAACGGCCGCCACCAGGATGACCAGGGACGCCTCGACCCCGAGGATCAGCCGGTGGAACTTGAGCGCGGCGGCGGCCCGGCGGGCGAGCGCCATCCCGGAGGAGCGCGGCTCCGAGGCGGCCTCCTTGACCGGGGGCAGCCCGCCCTGGTGACGGGCGACGCCGACCAGGTCGGTCTCGGCCTTGATCAGGATCGCGCCGAGGGCCGCGAGCGTCCCCAGGAAGGCCCAGAGCCAGTCGATCCGCCCAGTGCCCCACAGGTCGGCGGCGCGCAGGCCGAAGCCGACCAGCACGGCCGCGTCGCAGAGGTACGCGCCGACCCGGTCGAGGTAGACGCCGCCCAGCGAGAACTGCTTCTTCCAGCGGGCCACCTCCCCGTCGACGCAGTCGAGCAGGAGGTAGAGCTGGACCATGAGCACGCCGAGCAGTGCGCCGGGGATGCCGGGCACGAGCAGGGCCGGTGCGGCGAGCACCCCGGCGATGGTCATCACGTAGGTCAGCTGGTTCGGGGTGACCCGGGTGTTCACCAGGTGCCGGTCGATGCGCAGCGAGATCTCGCGCATGTAGAGCCGACCAGCCCAGTGCTCACCGCTGCGCCGGTCCTTCACGCCCGGCGGGTGCACGACCGGACGGAGTTCAGCTATCGATGGCTTTTGCATAGTCGGCGTACGCGTCCCTGATCTGGTCGGTGGACAGGTTGAGGTGTTCCAGGATGGTGAAGCGCCCCGGGCGCGTCTGCGGGGCGTACTCGACGGCCCGGACGAACTCGTCGGCGCTGAAGCCGATCTCGTCGGGCCGGACCGGCAGGCCGTGGCGCCGCAGGGTGGCCGCCATGAGCAGCGACTCCTCGCGGGCGCCGCGCAGGTGCATGGCGAAGCAGGCGCCGAGGCCGACCTGCTCGCCGTGGCTGGCCGCGCGCCGGGGGTACAGCAGGTCGAAGGCGTGGTTGATCTCGTGGCAGGCGCCCGAGGCCGGCCGGGAGTCCCCGGCTACGGACATCGATATGCCGGTCATCACCAGGCCCTCGGCGAGCACCTTGAGGAAGGCGTCGTCGCCGATCCCGCCGGGGTGGCGCAGCACGGCCTCGCCGGCCTGCCGGGCCATGGCGGCGGCCAGGCCGTCGATCTCCTCGCCGGTGACCTCGTGGGCGAGCTCCCAGTCGGCCACGCAGGAGATGTTGGAGACCGCGTCGCCGATGCCGGAACGCACGAAGCGGGCCGGGGCCCGGCGGACGATGCCGAGGTCGATGACCACCGCGATCGGGGTGGGCACCCCGTAGGAACCGCGGCCGTTGTCGTTGTCGAGCGTGGCGACGGGCGAGCACAGGCCGTCGTGGGCGAGGTTCGTCGCCACGGCGACCATGGGCAGGCCGACCCGGGCCGCCGCGTACTTCGCCACGTCGACGATCTTGCCGCCTCCGAGGCCGACCACGGCGTCGTACCGGTTGCCCTTGATGTCGTCGGCCAGCTTGACCGCCGAGTCGAGGGTGCCGTCGGTCACCGGGTACCAGTCGGCGCCGGGCAGCGCGGGCTCCAGCCGCTCGCGCAGCGCGCGCCCCGAGCCGTCGCTGATCGCGACGGCCAGCTTGCCGGAGGCGGAGATCCGCTGGTCGGCGAGGAGGCCGGCCAGATCGTCCAGGGCGCCGCGACGGATGTCGACGACGACCGGGGACGGGATCAGCCGGGTCAGTACTGGCACGCGATCTCACGGCCCTTCGCGAGGTCGTCGTGGTTGTCGATCTCCACCCACGTCACTTCGCCGATGGGGGCCACGTCGATGGTGAAGCCGCGGTGCACGAGCTCCTGGTACCCGTCCTCGTAGTAGAGGTCGGGGTCACGCTCGAAGGTCGCCTTCAGGGCGTCGGCCAG
This sequence comes from Streptomyces sp. NPDC058195, assembly GCF_042883525.1. Classification (NCBI taxonomy): domain Bacteria; kingdom Bacillati; phylum Actinomycetota; class Actinomycetes; order Kitasatosporales; family Streptomycetaceae; genus Streptomyces; species Streptomyces sp. NPDC058195. The sequence continues at coordinate 144,469 of NZ_JBHVVM010000011.1, read as the reverse complement.
CTCCGCGGCGGCCTCGGGCTCGATGAGGGTGACGCCGATGTACTCGCCGGTCGCGGCGGCGGGGTCCATGAGCTTGGTGATGTGCCGCACGCCCTTGCCGTCCTCGGCGACGACCTTCATCTCCTCGTCGGCGAGCTGCTTGACGGTGTCGAGGGCGAGGATGATCCGGCGGCCCTCGCCGCGGGCGGCGAGCAGGGTCTTCTCGACGGAGACCGGGTGGACGGTGTCGCCGTTGGCCAGGATGACGCCGCGGCCCAGGACCTCACGGGCGCACCACAGGGAGTAGGCGTTGTTCCACTCCTCGGCCTTGTCGTTGTCGATCAGGGTGAGGCTGAGGCCGTAGGCGGCCTCCAGCTCGGCCTTGCGGGCGTACACGGCCTCCTTGCGGTAGCCGACGACGACGGCGACCTCGGTGAGGCCGATCTCGGCGAAGTTGGCCAGCGTGAGGTCCAGGACGGTCTTCTCGCCGTCGACAGGCACGAGGGCCTTCGGAAGCGTCTCGGTGTAGGGGCGCAGGCGCCGTCCTGCACCGGCTGCCAGTACGAGGCCGATCATGCGGGTTCTCCTTCGTCGTGAACGGCGGGTGCTCCGGAGGACACCCAGAAGCGGATGGACTCCACGAGCACCACCAGGGCCACCGCCACGGCGAGCGTGGTGAGTGCCGCGGTGAAGGCCTGATGCTGGGTGAACACGGCGGCGAGTACGGCCACCGCCAGGACGCGTCCCTCGTGCCCACCGATCGTGCGGACCAGCCACTGGGGCGGTGCGCCGGTGCCACCGCGGATGCGGTACACGGTGTCGTAGTGATGGTAGGCGACGGCCGAGACCAGCCCGAAGGCCGCCGGCAGGGCGCCGGGGACCTCGCTGCGGGCCGCGAGGATCAGCACCGTGCAGTATTCGGCCGCCCGGAACGCCGGGGGCACCAGCCAGTCGAGGGCGCCCTTGAGCGAGCGGGAGACGGCCATGCCGGAGAACATCGCGTAGACCACCGCGGCCAGGATGGTGTGCCAGCTGCCGAAGGGCTGGGTGAGCGCGGACGCGACCATCAGGGCACCGGCGAGCAGGGCGGTGACCGGGGCGCTCCAGCTGCCTCCGAGCCGGGGCCCGACCGCGGCCACGGCCTCGGCCAGCGGGCCGGAGTCGGCGAGGTCCGCGAGGGCCTGGGCGGCGCGGTCGGTGCGCCGTGCCTTGCGGGTGACCGAGCGCAGCAGCCGCCCGGCGGTGGTGTAGCAGGCGGCGAAGGAGCAGCCGATGAGCAGGGCGTAGAAGACGGTCCGGGGCGTGGTGACGGCGGTGAGGACCGCGATCATCGCCCAGCGCTCACCGATCGGGAGCACGATCATGCGGCGCAGCCAGACCGTCCAGCCGACGCTGTCGAGCTTGGTGGAGAGGGCTGCCGTGGGGCTCGAGTTGGCCACCGCGTCGTGGTTGGCCTCGTTGAACGAGAAGTCGATGACGTGCCTGCACGCCTGGAGCACCATCGCGCCGAGGGCGAGCGCCCATACGTCGTCGCCGCCGCGGGCGGCACCGAGCGCGAGGCCCGCGTAGTAGGCGTACTCCTTGGCCCGGTCGAAGGTCGCGTCGAGCCAGGCGCCCATCGTGGAGTACTGGAGCGAGTAGCGGGCGAGCTGCCCGTCGGTGCAGTCGAGCACGAAGGAGAAGAGCAGCAGCAGCCCGGCGGCGATGTAGCCGCCGCGGGTTCCGGTGGCCGCGCTGCCGGCCGCTATGAGCGCGGTCAGCAGGGACGCGGTGGTGACCTGGTTGGGCGTGAGGCCGCGGCGGGCGCACCAGCGGGCGATGTAGCGGGAGTACGGGCTGATGAAGAACGTGGTGAAGAAGCCGTCGTGGGCCTTCACCGCGCTGCGCAGCCGTACCGCTTCGTCGTCGACCGCGTCACGGGCGTGCCGCGCCGCGTCACGGGCGTGGCCGTCGGCAGGTACGGCGGCGACCAGCGAGCCGAGTTCGGGGCGCTGGACCGCGGTGCCCCCGGCGTCCATGGTGAGAGCGATCCGGCCGGGGACGGTGCGGTCGGTGACCGCCACGTCGGCGGGGCCGACGGGCACGCCCGCGCCGACGGCCTCGGCCGTGGTGTCCAGGGCCCGGGCGAGCGCGGGGCGTGCCTCGGGCTGCGCGGTGAGCGCGCCGGGCACGGTGGCGGCGGGGAAGCGGGGGTCGGTCAGCCCGAGCCGGAGGGCGTGGACATGACCGACGAAGCGGGGGTCCACCAGTGCGACGCGGCGATCGGCGGGGACGGCCGAGAGCAGCCGTGCGGCCTCGGACACATCGGCGGCGATCTGTACGTCGAAGCCGAGTGACCTCAGGTCGTCCGTGAGCGACGACCCGGGTACCGGTGCACCGGTGAGGATGGCGGTCGACAGACGAACTCACTCCTTGGCGCTGGCGAAGTCGGCGCGCGACAGTGCGGCCCTGATGCGGGCCGGCGGCACGTCGGCAGAGGCTATCGGATGAACGGAAGCGCGAGTTCACTGACCGTTTGCGCTCTGTTCGAGGCGGACCGGCATCCTGCGACGCCGTCCGCGATCATCATCGTCGATCGCCGCCTCCACTGACAAAACGCGGTGGTCCCCGCCCCCTCCCCCGCCAGGCCCCAACGCTCTGACCTGCCAGCATTTCCGCAGGTCACAGCATATGACAACGGTGTTCAGTACCGTGTTGCCGTATACCCCCCACCCGTAGTTCACTGGGCCTCCCGGGCCGACCGCGTCCGGGGTGTCGAGACGGCCGGGAGGCGTTCCTCATGGGGGCAGGGCACGACCACGGACACACACACGGCGGCCCGCCGCCCACCGGCACGGCGGCGGCAGCCCACCGGGGGCGGCTGCGGATCGCGCTCGGCATCACACTCACCGTGATGACCGTGGAGATCGTCGGCGGCCTGTTCGCCAATTCCCTCGCGCTGATCGCCGACGCGGCCCACATGGCGACCGACGCCCTGGGGCTGGGCATGGCACTGCTGGCGATCCACTTCGCCAACCGGCCGGCCGGGCCGAACCGCACCTTCGGCTACGCCCGCGCCGAGATCCTCGCCGCGCTGGCCAACTGTCTGCTGCTGCTCGGGGTGGGCGGCTTCCTGCTCTTCGAAGCCGTCGAGCGCTTCATCACCCCGGCCGAGACCAGGGGCGGGCTGGCCATCGCCGTCGCGCTGGTCGGCATGGCCGCCAACATCATCTCCCTGTCGCTGCTGATGCGCGGGCAGAAGGAGAGCCTCAATGTGCGGGGCGCCTATCTGGAGGTGATGGCGGACACGCTCGGCTCGGTCGCGGTGCTGGTCTCGGCGGGGATCGTCCTGCTCACCGGCTGGCAGGCCGCCGACCCGATCGCCTCGCTGGTCATCGGCCTGATGATCGTCCCGCGTACGGTGAAGCTGCTCCGGGAGACCCTCAACGTGCTGCTGGAGTCCGCGCCCAAGGGGGTCGACATGGCGGAGGTACGGGCCCACATCGTCGCCCTGCCCGGCGTGCTGGACGTCCACGACCTGCACGCCTGGACGATCACCTCGGGCATGCCGGTGCTCTCCGCCCACGTGGTCGTGCGCCAGGACGCGCTGGACTCCATCGGCCACGAGAAGCTCCTCCACGAACTCCAGGGCTGCCTCGGCGCCCACTTCGACGTGGAGCACTGCACCTTCCAGCTGGAGCCGAGCGGCCACGCCGAGCACGAGGCCAGACTCTGCCACTGAGCCCCGTGCCGCAGGCCGTGTAGAGTGCGCGCGGAGGCATGGTGGCCTCCTGTGTGTGAGACGAGAGAGGAGCTGAGGTTGATGACCGTCACGACGGCGCCTGCCCGGCGCAGCATCCGGTCCTTCCTCATCTCCCGGGTTCTCGGCTAGCGCCCGACTCGCAACGGGTCGACCCGTTGGCCGGAGCCCTCTCACCCAAGGGTTCTCCGTTGACCGAGCACGACCACGCCGTCGTTACCGAGGCGTTCTTCTCCCTTCATCATGGCCTGCCCCGGCAGAGCCCCGGCTCCGACGCCACCACCCGGCGGCTGCTGGAGCTGACCGCCGCGCTGCCGCCCCGTCCGCGCGTCCTGGATCTGGGCTGCGGGCCCGGCCGGGCCGCCCTGCTCCTCGCCGCCGAGGCCGGTGCCGAGGTGACCGCCGTCGACCTCCATCAGCCGTTCCTCGACGAACTGCGCACGGCGGCCGACGCCCGCGCCCTCGGTGACCGCATCCGTACGGTCCGCGCCGACATGGGCGCGCTGTCCGGCCCCGATTTCCCCGACGGGTCCTTCGACCTAGTCTGGGCGGAGGGCTCGGCGTACTGCGTCGGGCTCGGCACCGCGCTGCGGGACTGGAAGCGGCTGCTCGCCCCGGGCGGCTCGCTCGTGGTCACCGACTGCGTCTGGACGACCGACGCGCCGACGGCCGCGGCGCGGGCCTTCTGGGAGCGTGAGACGACCATGCGCCCCGTGGCGGGCAACACCGCCATGGCCGTGGCGGCGGGCTACCACGTGCTGGGAACGCTGGTGCAGCCCGACAGCGACTGGGACGCGTACTACCTCCCGCTGGCCGAGCGGGTCGCGGCCGCCGACGTCTCGGCCCCCGGCATGGCACAGGCGCTCGCGGCGACCCGTGAGGAGCTGGCGATGCGGCGCGACCACGGCGGGGAGTACGGCTACGCGGGCCATGTGCTGCTCCCGGCCGACCCCCGCTGGCCGACGCGGCCGGAGACGGCGGCGGACGCGGCGGACGTGCACGCGGTCAACGCCGCGGCCTTCCCGACGCCGGACGAGGCGGCGCTCGTCGACGCGCTGCGCACCGACCCGGCGGCCTGGCGGCCCGGCCTCGCCCAGGTGGCGACGGACGGTCCGGACGGCGCCGTCGCGGCGTACGCCCTGCTGACCCGGTGCTGGGTCGGCGAGGCTCCGGCGCTCGCGCTGGCCCCGGTGGCGACGGCTCCGGAACACCAGCGGCAGGGTGCCGGTCAGGCCGCCGTACGGGCTGCGCTCGACGCGGCCCGGCTGCAGGGCGAGTCGCTGGTCCTGGTGCTCGGCCACCCCGCGTACTACCCGAGGTTCGGTTTCGTACCGGCGTCGCGGTACGGGATCCGGCCGGGCTTCGACGTTCCGGACGAGGCCATGATGGCGCTGGTGCTCGACGCGTCCGCACCGGTACCGCAGGGCACGATCACCTACCCGGCCGCCTTCGGCGTCTGATCCCGGTCCGCATCCGGTCCGCCGGACACGCCCCGCGCGTGTCCGGCGGACACGCCCCAGGTGCGGACAAGCCGCTTTTGTACGGCAGACTTGGCCGGACTCGACGGGACCGGCGCACCGGGCCGGGACCATAGCGAAGGATGGGTATGCCGACCACACCAGCCACCGCGGCACACAGCTCGTCGAACGGCGCAGCAGAAGAGATCATGCTCGAACTGGTCGACGAGAACGGCACCACCATCGGTACGGCGGAGAAGCTCGCCGCCCACCAGCCGCCCGGTCGGCTCCACCGCGCCTTCTCCGTCTTCCTCTTCGACGAGCAGGGCCGCCTGCTGCTCCAGCGCCGCGCGCTCGGCAAGTACCACTCCCCCGGTGTCTGGTCGAACACCTGCTGCGGCCACCCCTACCCGGGTGAGGCTCCGTTCGCCGCCGCCGCCCGGCGCACCCATGAGGAGCTGGGGATCTCGCCCTCGCTGCTGGCCGAGGCGGGCACGGTCCGCTACAACCACCCCGACCCGGCCTCCGGCCTGGTGGAGCAGGAGTTCAATCACCTCTTCGTGGGAATGGCGCAGGACCGGCCGGACCCGGATCCGGAGGAGGTCGGCGAGATCGCGTTCGTGACGGCCGGGGAACTCGTCGCGCGGCATGCCGAGGCGCCGTTCTCGGCGTGGTTCATGACGGTGCTGGACGCCGCGCGTCCGGCGATCAGGGAGCTGACCGGGCCGTCCGCGGGCTGGTGACGGCGCCCCGGCCGGCCGCACCCCGCTCCGGGCGGGACGCGGCCGGCCGGGGGCGAGGCCGCGGGGCGGGCTCAGGCCCGGGGGTTCAGCGGAAGCGCCGCCCAGATGGTCTTCCCGCCGCCCGCGGTGTGCTCCACGTCGCAGGCACCGCCCGCCTCCCGGGTGATCTCCCGGACCAGCAGCAGCCCGCGCCCGCCGGTCTGCCCGTGGTCCGTCTCCAGGGCCGTCGGACGGTAGGGGTGGTTGTCCTCGACGGACACCCTGATCCACTCCTCGCCGACGGCCAGCTCGACGGCGAGCTCCGGCGAGAGCAGCGCGGCGTGCTTCACCGCGTTGGTGACCAGCTCGGAGACGATGAGCAGCAGTCCTTCGGCCACGTCCTCGTCCAGCGGCACGCCCTGGCGTGCGATCAGGTCGCGTACCGCGTGCCGGGCCTGCGGCACGGAGACGTCCACGGCCGGGGCGGTGAACCGCCAGACTCCCTCGTACGACACGGGCCGTGCGGGGACACTCCCGCGGCTCTCCATAGTCCGGTACCCGCTCTCGCTCGATGGTGACTGCACGTCGGGTACAGAGTGCGCGGCGTCACCGGGCCGGTCTGGGCCAGTGAACTGAATTCGACTCCTATCGATGCGTTTTGACCGGACCGTGTGTCGACGGCTCAGTCTTCGGACCGGTTGTGCCCGTCCTTACCGGGCGGGTGGGACAGCCCCTCGGTCACCCTCTGTTGTTCGGAGACCAGCGAGACGACCCGGCGGCCACCTATCCCGGTCGCGATCAGGCCGAGCCCGTCGAAGAGCAGTGCCAGCGAGAAGAAGACGCCCAGGACGTAGCGGCTGCTGTGCGGCCAGTCGAAGAGCACCAGCAGACCCAGCAGCAGGCCGAAGGCGCCCTGCAGCAGCGTCCAGCCGAACTGCGGGCCGCGCACCACGACACTGCCCACGAGACGGAACACCCCGCCGGTGAGGAAGAGCAGCGCGGCGAACATGGTCAGCGCCTCCGCGCTGCCCTGCGGGTGGCGGATGACGACGACTCCGGCGGCGATGTTCAGCGCGGCCACCACGACGCCCAGCCAGAAGTAGTCCGTGCCCCGCGAATCGATGGCGTGGAGCAGGCCGACGATCCCGCCGACCAGCAGCAGCCAGCCGAACAGGAGCATCGACGTCAGCGTCGCGACGCCGGTGTAGACGAGACCGACCAGGCCGGCCACGACGAGAATGATGCCGAGCAGGGCGAGCCAGCCGAAACTGCGGCTCAGCCTCCTGCCCTCGGCTGCGGGATCGGCCATGGGAAGCTCCTCACGGTGCGTGCCGGGTCGGCGACCCCTTCTTGATCATAGGTTCGAGCGCGCCGGATAGCATCCGGCGCATGGACCGCACCGAACCCGGCCTGGAGCACGCCGTCGCTGACGGCGTCGCCACCGTCGTCATCCGCAACCCCGCCAAGCGCAACGCGATGACCACCGCGATGTGGCGCGCGCTGCCCGGCCTGCTGGAGCGGCTGGCGAAGGAGGAAGCGGTCCGGGTGCTGGTGCTCACTGGCGCCGGGGACACGTTCTGTGCCGGTGCGGACATCTCCTCGCTGCGCGCGCCGGAGCGCGGGCCGGGGAGCGATCCGCAGACGCTCGCGATGGCGGCGGAGGAGGCACTGGCCGCGTTCCCCCGGCCTACGCTCGCGGCGATCCGCGGGTACTGCGTGGGCGGCGGCAGCCAGCTGGCGGCCGCCTGCGATCTGCGGTTCGCCGAGGAGGGCGCGTCCTTCGGCGTCACCCCGGCCAGGCTCGGCATCGTGTACGCCGCGTCGTCGACCCGCCGTCTGGTGGCGCTGACCGGCCCGGCCACGGCCAAGCACCTGCTGTTCTCCGGCGAGCTGATCGACACGGCACGGGCGCTGCGGACCGGTCTGGTCGACGAGGTGCTGCCGCCCGGCGCACTGGACGGACGGGTCGCCGCCTACGTGAAGACCCTGGTGGCCCGCTCGCGGCTGACGCAGTCGGCGGCGAAGGAGTTCGCCGACGGGCGGGAGGGGCGGGAGGCGTACTGGGCGGAGCAGGCGCGCCTCAGCGGCGACACCGCCGAGGGCGCCGCCGCCTTCCTGGAGCGGCGCGCGCCCCGCTTCACCTGGACCGGCCGGGCCTGACGGCCCGCGCCCGCGCTACTGGAGGAGGTAGTGGCGCTGGGCGCGGAACTTCTCGACCATCGCCGCCGGGGCCTTCTCCGGCGAGCCCGCGTCGTACGGCGGCTGCGGGTCGTACTCGGTCAGCAGCTGTACGGCCTGGGCGTGTTCGTCGCCCGCGATCCGGCCGGCCAGGGTGAGGCCCATGTCGATGCCGGAGGAGACCCCCGCCGCTGTGACGTACTTGCCGTCGACGACCACGCGTTCACCCGACGGCTCGGCCCCGAGCTCCGCCAGTACGTCCAGCATGAGCCAGTGCGAGGTGGCCCGGCGGCCCCTCAGCAGTCCGGCCGCGCCGAGCAGCAGTGAACCGGTGCACACGGAGGTGGTCCAGGTGCTGGTGGCATCAGCGGCGCGCAGCCAGCCGAGCAGGGCCTCGTTCTCCATCTGGTCGCGCTGGCCTGGGCCTCCGGGCACGACCACCACGTCCGGTGCCGGAACTTCGGCGAAGGTCCGCTCGGCGACGAGTGTGAGGCTGCCGACGTCGTTGCGCACGGGGCCGGTCCGTCCGGCCACGAACACGCTCCGGGCACCGGGGGTGCGGGCAAGCATGTCGTACGGGCCCACCGCGTCGAGTGCGGTGAAGCGGTCGAAGAGGACGATGGCGATCTGCATGGGTTCCCTTTCACGGCCGGTCAAGGACGGGCCTTCGGTCATCGGCAGCCGGCCGGTGGTCAGCCGGTCATCAGCCAGTCGGTCGGTCGTCAGTGGCCGGGCGGCGACGGATCCGTCGCCGCCGGACGCGGGTCAGTGATCAGCCGACCGCGGGATGCGGGCGGAACCGTCGGCGGTATTCGGCGGGGGCGGTGCCCAGGGCCTTCACGAACGCGCGGCGCATGGCCTCGGGGGTGCCGTATCCGCAGGCCCGGGAGATCCCTGCGACACCCTCGGTGGTGTCCTCCAGCAGCCTGCGGGCCTGTTCCAGGCGTACGCGGTCGACATAGCGCCCCGGTGTGAGCCCCGTCTCGGCCCGGAAGGCGCGCGCGAAATGCCGGGGCGAGAGGCGGGCGCGGGCGGCGAGCGCCTCGATACGGAGGTTCCCGCCGGGGTTCTCGGTGATCCAGTGCTGGACGTCGCGCAGGGGTTCGCGCCGCGCGGCCTGGGCGGAGAGCTGGGCGCTGAACTGGGCCTGGTTGCCCGGCCTGCGCAGAAAGACCACGAGGTGCCGGGCGACGGTCAGCGCGATGTCCCTGCCGTGGTCCTCCTCGACGAGTGCGAGGGCCAGGTCGATTCCGGCGGTCACTCCGGCGGAGGTCGCCAGTCTGCCGTCGCGCACGAAAATCGGGTCCGGGTCGACCTCGACAGCCGGGTGGCTGCGGGCGAGGTGGTCGCAGACCGTCCAGTGCGTGGTCACCCGGTGTCCGTCCAGCAGTCCGGCCCCGGCGAGCAGCAGCGCGCCGGTGCAGACGGAAACGAGCCGTTCGGCGCGCGGAGCGTGCTCGCGCAGCCAGTCGACGAGTGCCGGGTCGGGGTCGCGGGTGCCCTCGCCGCCGGGCACGAGCAGCGTGTGGGGCGGTCCGGCGTCGGCGAGGCTGCTGTCCGGGACGAGGACGAGGCCGCTGCACGTGCGGACCGGGGCGCCGTCGAGCGAGGCGGTGCGCAGGGCGTACCCGGCCCCGGGGAAACGGGAGGCCCCGGCGAAGACCTCCACCGGCCCGGTCACGTCGAGGCTCTGGACGCCGTCGTAGAGGACGACGAGTACGGATCGCTGCGTCATGCCCGCCATCCTGGCCGGACCCCGGAGATGGCCGCAATGACGAAGAACCCACCTTTCCTGCCCTCGCACGGCGCCGGAATCCGGGCGCCGCCTCGGGGTTACGGTGCGTACCGACCAGTCGGTAATCTGCCCCGCATGAGCACTCTGCCGCCGCGCGCCGGACGCCGCTGTCACAACGCCCTCAACTCCCTCCACTCGACGGTCTACTTCTCACCCGACCTCGACAAGGAGTTCACCGCACTCGGCGTCGACGACTGGAGCGCCGCCTATTTCGCCTCGCGTGCGGCGGCGATGGGTGCTGTCGGACCGGGCCCCGTCACCGCGGCGTTCTACAACTTCGACCACCGGCTCATCGCCCGCCATCTGCCCGCCGTGTGGTCGGCCGTCCCGCCCCGGGCGGCCCTGGACGCCCGGCTGCGCGCCGCCGACGCCACCCTGCGGCGGCTGCTGGGCGAGGAGACGACCGCCTCCCCGGAGATGGCCGAGGCGGCCGCTCTCGCCCTGCGCGCGACCGAGGCGTGCACCCGGCACTCCCGTCCCCTCTACGCCGCCCACGCCGACCTTCCGGTCCCCGAGGAGCCGCACCTGGCGTTCTGGCACGCCGCGACGCTGCTGCGCGAGCACCGCGGCGACGGCCACATGGCCGCGCTGCTGACCGCCGGGCTCGACCCGCTGGAGTCGGTGGTCAGCCACACCGCGACCGGCCGGGGAATGTCCCCGCGCTGGGTGATGACCACCCGGGGCTGGCGGCACGAGGATCTGGACGCGGCCCGCGAGCGGCTGCGCGGGCGCGGGGTGCTGGACGCCGCGGGCGAGCTGACCGAGGCGGGCCTGGCGCTCCGGGCGGAGCTGGAGGAGACCACGGACCGGATCGACGCGGCGCCGTACGAGCATCTGGGCGCGGCGGGGGTGGAGCGGCTGACGGAGCTGGGGCAGGGCTTCCTGATCACGGCGGCTTCGGCGGGCGCGTTCCCCGAGGACCTGATCGGGAAGGGCTGACCCCGCACCAGGCTGGGCATCTGATCGGAACGGAGGCACGCCGCCGTCCGGCCGACACCGGGGGTGGCCGGGCGACACGGCGCCCGGCCACCCGGCACAATGCAGGGCGAAGGGGCCCCGCCCCGGCATGCACAGCCAGTAGAGCCCGTACGAGAAGGCGAGTCGGTAGAACCGTGACGACGTCCATCGAAGGCAGGATCGCCGAGGAGCTCGGCGTACGCGAACGGCAGGTGAAGGCGGCCGTCGAGCTGCTGGACGGCGGGTCGACCGTGCCGTTCATCGCCCGCTACCGCAAGGAAGCGACCGAGATGCTCGACGACGCGCAGCTGCGCACGCTCGAGGAGCGGCTGCGCTACCTGCGGGAGCTGGAGGATCGCCGGTCGGCCATCCTCGACTCGGTGCGCGAGCAGGGCAAGCTGGACGCCGCGCTGGAGGCGCAGATCCGGGCCGCCGACACCAAGGCGCGCCTGGAGGACATCTATCTGCCGTTCAAGCCCAAGCGGCGTACGAAGGCGCAGATCGCCCGGGAGGCCGGTCTCGAACCGCTCGCGGACGGGCTGCTCGGCGACCCGTCCGCCGAGCCGCTCGCCGCCGCCGCCGCCTTCGTCGACGCGGACAAGGGCGTCGCGGACCCCGCGGCGGCGCTGGAGGGCGCGCGTGCCATCCTCACCGAGCGGTTCTCCGAGGACGCCGATCTGATCGGCGAGCTGCGCGAGCGCATGTGGTCGCGGGGCAGGCTGGCGGCCCGGGTCCGGGAGGGCAAGGAGGAGGCCGGGTCGAAGTTCGCCGACTACTTCGACTTCGCCGAGCCCTTCACCGACCTGCCCTCGCACCGGGTGCTCGCGATGCTGCGCGGCGAGAAGGAGGACGTGCTCGATCTGGTGCTGGAGCCGGAGGAGCCCTCCGACACGCCCGGCCCCTCCGCGTACGAGGGCCTGGTGGCCCGGCGCTTCGGGGTGGCCGACCGCGGGCGCCCCGGTGACAAGTGGCTCGGTGACACCGTGCGCTGGGCCTGGCGGACCCGCATCCTGGTGCACCTCGGCATCGATCTGCGGCTGCGGCTGCGCACCTCGGCGGAGGACGAGGCGGTACGCGTCTTCGCGTCGAACCTGCGCGATCTGCTGCTCGCCGCCCCGGCCGGGACGCGGGCCACGCTCGGGCTCGACCCCGGTTTCCGTAGCGGGGTGAAGGTGGCGGTCGTCGACGCGACCGGCAAGGTCGTCGCGACGGACGTCATCCATCCGCACGTACCGGCGAACAAGTGGGACCAGGCGGTGGCCACGCTGGCGCGGCTGGCGAAGGCCCACGAGGTCGATCTGGTCGCGATCGGCAACGGGACGGCGTCCCGCGAGACGGACAAGCTCGCCGGTGAACTCATCGACAAGCACCCGGAGCTGAAGCTCACCAAGGTGATGGTCTCGGAGGCGGGCGCCTCCGTGTACTCGGCCTCGGCCTTCGCCTCGCAGGAACTCCCCGACATGGACGTGTCGTTGCGCGGGGCCGTCTCCATCGCCCGGCGGCTCCAGGACCCGCTCGCCGAGCTGGTGAAGATCGACCCGAAGTCGATCGGGGTCGGCCAGTACCAGCACGACCTGTCCGAGGTGAAGCTCTCGCGCTCGCTGGACGCCGTCGTCGAGGACTGTGTGAACGGTGTCGGCGTCGACGTCAACACCGCTTCGGCGCCGCTGCTTTCACGGGTGTCGGGGATCGGCGCGGGCCTCGCCGAGAACATCGTGGCGCACCGTGACGCCAACGGCCCCTTCCGGTCCCGCAGGGCGCTGAAGGACGTGTCGCGGCTGGGCCCGAAGGCGTACGAGCAGTGCGCGGGCTTCCTGCGCATCCGGGGCGACGACCCGCTGGACGCCTCCAGCGTGCACCCGGAGGCGTATCCGGTGGTGCGGGCGATGGTGAAGAGGACGGGCGGCGACGTCGCCTCGCTGGTCGGCAACACGGGGGTGCTGCGGTCGCTGCGGGCCGACGACTTCGTGGACGAGAAGTTCGGTCTGCCGACGGTCACCGACATCCTGAAGGAGCTGGAGAAGCCGGGGCGCGACCCGCGGCCCGCGTTCCGCACGGCCACCTTCAAGGAGGGCGTCGAGAAGATCGGCGACCTGGAGTCCGGCATGGTGCTGGAGGGGGTCGTCACCAACGTCGCGGCGTTCGGCGCCTTCGTGGACATCGGGGTCCACCAGGACGGTCTGGTCCATGTGTCGGCGATGTCGCGGACGTTCGTGAAGGACCCGAGGGACGTCGTGAAGCCGGGTGACATCGTGAAGGTCAAGGTCATGGACGTCGATGGGGCGCGGAAGCGGATCTCACTGACGCTGCGGCTGGACGACGACGCGTCGGCCGGTGCGGGCTCCCAGGGCGGCGGTCCGCGGCGTGAGCGCGGTGAGCGCGGCGGTCAGGGTGTTCGGCCGCCCCGGCAGCGCCAGGGGCAGGGACAGGGACAGGGCGGTGGTCAGGACCGTGAGCGGCGCGGTGGCGGCGCGGCCCGGCCGGCCCAGGCGCCGGTGAACAGCGCGATGGCGGACGCCCTGCGGCGGGCCGGTCTCGCCGATCCGGAGCGGGGCGGCGGCCGGAAGCGGTAGGGACGCCCCCCGGTCCGGCGCCGTCGGGCGGGGAGGCGGTACCGGGGGCGCGGCCCGGCCGGGCCGTGCCCCCGGTGCCCCGTGTCTCAGCGGTCCGTCCGGTCGAACGGCGGGAAGGTCGGCGGGAAGAGCACGTCGGCGGGGCGCCTCAGCGTGTCGCGTTCGCCGTAGGCCTCGCGCATCCGGTCGAAGAGGCCCTGGGCACGTCGGCGCAGTCCGGCCGGGTCGACGCCGGGGAGGCGGCCGTCGGTCATGACCGGGCGCCCGGCCACGACGGAGTGGGTGGCCTGCCGGGCGGTGCCGTTGAGCAGGAAGGTGCGGACGGGGTCGTCCTGGACGCCGTCACGGAGATCGTCCAGCCGGAAGGCGACCAGGTCGGCCTGGGCGCCCGCTTCCAGCCGCCCGAGGTCGGTGCGGCCCAGGGCGGCGGCTCCGCCGAGGGTGGCGGCCTCCACGTAGTGCTCGGCGGGTGCCGCGTCCGCGCGCCCGTCGGCCACCTTCGCGAGGTGGACGCCGAGGTCCATGCCCCGGATCAGGTCCGGCGGGAAGGAGTCGGTGCCCAGGCAGAGGTTGATGCCCGCCCGCCGGTACGTGCCGAAGGAGTGCAGCATCTGCCCGTAGCGCAGCGAGGTCTGCGGGCAGTGGATGACAAAGACGCCCGCCGCTGCCAGTCTCGCCAGGTCGCCGCGGTCCTCGCCGTGCACGTCGGGGTGCCGGTCGATCACGATGCCGTGCGGTACGAGCAGCCGGGTGTCCAGCAGGCCGGTGCGTTCGAGCAGTCCCAGGGGGGTGGTGCCGTGCAGCTGCCGCACCAGGTCCCGTTCGCGCATGCCCTGGAGACAGTGGATCCGTACCAGCGCGTCGCGCCGCCGGGCGGTCGCGGCGGTCTCCCGCAGCAGCTCCTCGGTGAGCGTCTCGATCCGGCAGGGCAGCAGCACCCCGTTGACCAGCGGGTCGTCCAGGGCGGCCGCGTGGTCGAGGAAGCGCACGGCATCCCTCAGCCCGGCACGGCCCCGCTCCTCGTCGAACGCCACGCCACGGCTTCCGTCGGGCTGGGTGACATGGACACCGGAGCGGTAGGCGGGCCCCAGATAGCCCCGCAGCCCGATCCGCCGGGAGGTCTCCGCCATGGTGACCAGTTCCTCGTACGGCTCGGCCCAGGCGCTGTGGACCTCGGAGGCGATGGGCATGTACGTGGTGATGCCGTGCAGGGCGAGCTGGACGAGCGCGTACTCACGGACGGCGGCCCGCTCCGCCGGGGTGAACACGTCGCGCCGCCGGCCGGTGAAGTACTCCCGCGACCAGACGAGTCCGCTGTCGGTCTCCGGCGGAGCCCAGGAGTCCAGGACGAGGTGGTCGATGTCGGTCAGCGCGTCCAGGTCGATCAGACCGGGTGTCACCAGCGTCTCGCCGAGATCCAGGTCCACGTCCACCGGGCCGTCGTAGCCGGTGCCGACGTACAGGACCGTGCCGGCCTCCCAGACGATCTCGCCGTCCCGCAGCAGCGCGTGGCCCCCGTCGCGGTGGGCGAGGATGTGCCGCGCCCGCCAGCGGGTGCGCACGGGGGGCATCTCCCGGCCCGGGGTCACCGCTCGGTCACCCGCCCGGCCGCCACGTCGATCCGGCGGGTCGTGCGGACCGCTTCCAGCATGCGCCGGTCGTGGGTGACCAGCAGCAGCGTCCCGGTGTACGAGTCCAGCGCCGATTCCAGCTGCTCGATCGCGGGCAGGTCGAGGTGGTTGGTCGGCTCGTCGAGCACCAGGAGGTTGACGCCCCTGCCCTGGAGCAGGGCGAGCGCCGCGCGGGTGCGTTCACCCGGGGAGAGCGTCGTCGCGGAGCGCATCACGTGGTCGGCGCGCAGGCCGAACTTGGCGAGCAGGGTGCGTACGTCGGCCGGTTCGGTGTCGGGCACGGCCGCGCAGAACGCCTCCAGCAGCGTCTCCGTACCGTGGAAGAGCCTGCGGGCCTGGTCGACCTCGCCGACCACCACGCCGGAGCCGAGCGTCGCGTGCCCGGAGTCCAGCGGGAGGCGGCCGAGCAACGCGGCCAGGAGGGTGGACTTGCCCGCGCCGTTGGCGCCGGTGATGGCGACCCGGTCGGCCCAGTCGAGCTGGAGGGAGGCCGGGCCGAAGACGAAGTCACCGCGCACGGCCCGCGCCTCCCGCAGGGTGGCCACCACCGCGCCGGAGCGGGGCGCGGAGGCGATCTCCATCCGCAGTTCCCACTCCTTGCGCGGTTCCTCGACGACATCGAGCCGCTCGATCATGCGCTGGGTCTGCCGGGCCTTCGCGGCCTGCTTCTCGCTGGCCTCGCTGCGGAACTTGCGGGCCATCTTGTCGGAGTCGGTCGCCTTGCGACGGGCGTTCCTGACGCCATTGTCCATCCAGGAGCGCTGCATCTGGGCGCGTCCTTCGAGGGCGGCGCGCTTGTCGGCGTACTCCTCGAAATCCTCCCGGGCGTGCCTGCGGGCGCGCTCGCGCTCCTCCAGGTAGGCCGCGTACCCACCGCCGTAGAGGTTGATCTGCTGCTGGGCCAGATCCAGTTCGAGGACCTTGGTGACCGTGCGCATCAGGAACTCGCGGTCGTGGCTGATGACGACCGTGCCCGCGCGGAGCCCGGAGACGTAGCGCTCCAGCCGTTCCAGACCGTCCAGGTCGAGATCGTTGGTGGGCTCGTCGAGCAGGAAGACGTCGTACCGGGACAGCAGGAGCGAGGCCAGTCCGGCGCGGGCGGCCTGGCCGCCGGAGAGCGCGGTCATCGGCAGGTCGAGGCCGACGGTCAGGCCGAGCTCGGCCGCGGTCTCCTCGGCGCGCTCGTCCAGGTCGGCGCCGCCGAGGGCCAGCCAGCGCTCCAGGGTCTCGGCGTACGCGTCGTCCGCGCCGGGCGTCCCGTCGACGAGCCCCTGCGTCGCGGCGTCCATCGCGGCCTGGGCCTCGGCGACGCCGGTGCGGCGGGCCAGGAACTCCCGTACGGTCTCGCCCGCCCGCCGCTCCGGTTCCTGCGGGAGGTGTCCGACGGTGGCGGTGGGCGGGGAGAGCCGCAGCTCGCCCTCCTCGGGGCGGTCGAGTCCGGCGAGGAGCCGGAGCAGCGACGATTTTCCGGCCCCGTTGGCTCCGACGAGACCGATCACGTCGCCGGGCGCGACGACGAGGTCGAGCCCGGCGAAGAGAGTGCGGTCGCCGTGTCCGGCGGCGAGGTTCTTGGCGACGAGAGTGGCAGTCATCAGGGGATCGATCCTAAGCACTGTTTCCCAGATCATGTTCGCAGCCAGATGGCGAGGGCTGCGCGTGTGACGGTGCCGAGGTAGACGGAGGCGCGTTTCTCGTAGCGGGCGGCGACGGCACGGAAGCCTTTGAGGCGCTTGATGGTGCGTTCGGCAGTGCTGCGCTTCTTGTAGCGCTCGCCGCCGAACCCTGTAGGCCGACCGCCTCGGGATGCCCGGTTCTTGCGATTCCTTGGCTGGTCGAGACGTTCGGGGATGGTGTGCCGGATTCCGCGGCGCCGCAGGTAGCGGCGGTTCTTCCGGGACGTGTAGGCCTTGTCTGCCAGGACCTGGTCGGGCCGGGTACGAGGCCGGCCGGCTCCGGCCCGGGGTACGGAGATTGCTCCAGCACCCGCTCAAGCTGGGGCTACACGCCAGCAAGATTGCGTTACGAGTTCTTAGTAGGGAATACCCCATGGCTGCGAGCCGGGCAGCGGTGGTGTGGCCGGGACGCGCCGCAGGTCGCGGAGTCCGCCGCCACCGCAGAAAAGACGGCGTGATTTTCATCATTCGATGTTTTGCATAAGAAACACACCTTGCTCCCTCCAGTCGCGCGTTCACGACTTCAAGGGGGAAATCGGGTAAAAGGTCGTTTTAGTTATGGAAGGTCGCGGCAGGGATGCGTCGTCTTGGGCCGGGACAGCGGGAATCCCGCGGAAATCGCGGCAGGAGCGGAGGACGATGCCAGCATTCGGGGCAGTCAGACGGATGAGGTCCGTGGTCGTGGCAGGGGTCGTCGCGTCCATGCTCTTCGGGATGGTGTCGGCGGAAGCGGCGGCCCCTCAGGACGGTCCGGCGACCAGGGCGGTGACGCCCCGTCTGGTGAAGGTACTGGGGCTTCCGCGCCCGAACAGCTTGGACAGCGAGGTGCGGGCCGACTTCGTGATCGCGGTGCCGACCGGCACGTCGCCCTCACTGGTCCGCTACGACTGGAACGGCGACGGGACGGTGGACACCACGGCCACGCTGAAGACCGGGCCGGGGATCGACCAGGAGTATCAGATCGTGCGGCGCGAGCCGATGGGCGGCGGTGAGGACTGGCTCACCCTCACGCTGCGCGGCGATGGCGCGTACGACAACGCGACGTGCCCGGACACTCCGGTGAATCTCAAGGCAGAGGTCACCGTGTCCGGCACCGTGATCACCGTCCCGATGCCGATGGACCAGCGCAGTTTCAACGCCTGTCCCGGCAACGGCAGGCCGCTGATGCGTCTGCCCTGGGACAACGTGTGGAACAGTCCGGACGGGAACAGCCAGGACGGCTGGGGCACGGTCACATCGGACGGCAAGGTCCCCGGTGACAAGTTCGTCCTGGACGCCGACAACCCGTTGACCGTCAGTACGGCCGGGCAGAACGACTGCGGCGTCACCGGCACCGTCTGGTACCAGTTCGTCCGCGAGGACGGCAGCCCCACGCTGCTGACGCCCAGCCCGGTGAGCGTTTCGGTGACCTCGCACCACGCCGATGTCTCCAAGCAGGTCGCCCTGCCCGCAAAGGACTTCGGGCCGGACGGTCCCGGCTACTACAAGTTGCTGGCCTGGCCGGAGGCGAAGAGCCGGGACGGTTCGGTGGACTGCGCCGCACGGACGTGGACGCCGGGGGACGTGGCCAACTCATTCCAGGTGGGTTCGGTCTTCTTCGTCAGCACCACCCAGGCGCAGCTGGCCAAGTCGTTCAGCCCGGCCACCGTGGCCGTGGGCGGAACCACCAGGCTGACCTATACCGTGTCCACTGCGGCGGGCGCGACCGGCCAGAACGGCCTCGCGTTCACCGACACGCTTCCCGCGGGGCTGGTCGTCGCCCCCACCTCCGCGACGGAGACGACCTGCGGCGGCACGGTCACGGCATCCGGCGGCACGGTGTCCTTCAGCGGGGGGTCGATCGGCCCCGGGCCGAAGACGTGCACCGTGTCGGTGAACGTGACGTCGTCACCGGCGGTGGTCACCGCGACACCGTGCCCCGCACCCGCGCTGACCAACGGTGCGGACCGGATGAGCGGTCTGGCGCCGAGCAACCTGGTGCTGGCGTCCCCGTTCGGCGCCTGCGTCTCGATGACCGGCGGGGCGACCCTCGTCAAGAGCGCCGACCGGGCTTCCGCGGCACCCGGCGAGTCGGTCAACTACCGTCTCGTGGTGTCGAACCCCGGCACCGCGCCGATCGCCGGACTCAGTCTGCTGGACGACGTCTCCCAGGTCGTCGCCCACACGGGTACGCCGACGGCGCTGACCGCCGTGGCCTCCCCGCCCGCCACGGCCGCAGCCCCGCAGTTCGACGCGGCGAACCAGCGCGTCACCTGGTCGGGCAGCGTCCCGGCGGCCGTCAGCGGTGTCGCCGGTACGGTCACGCTCACCTACACGGTGAAGGTGAACGACCCGGTCGCAGCCGGCACTACCCTGACCAACACGGCCAGTTCGACACCGGACCTGTGCGGCTCCGCCACTCCGAGTCCGTGCCGGGCGGCCGTCGTCGTCGCCGCGGCGGCGGCTGACCTGTCCGCCGGGAAGGCGCCGGTGGGCAACACCGCCGTCGGTCCGGGGACCACCTTCCAGTACACCGTGACCGCCGCCAACGCCGGCCCCTCGCAGGCCGTCAACGTCAGGGCGACCGACACCCTCCCGGCAGCGCTGTCGTTCGTCTCCTCGTCCAGCGGCTGCACGGGAAGCGGCGGGACCGTCAGCTGCGGTCCCCAGGCCGTCCTGCACGCCGGCGAATCCGCCTCGTGGACCTTCACGGTCCGCCTCGACCCGGCGTACACCGGCAACGGTTCGGACATCGCCAACCAGGCGGCCGTCTCGTCCGACACCAGCGACCCGGACCCGGCCAACAACACCGGCCCCCAGCCCGGCGCCGGCCTGCCCGGCGGGACACCCGCGCCGGCTCAGGCCGACCTTGAGCTGGGCAAGGGCGCCGGGCCCTGACCCGCTCACACCCCCACAGGACTCACAAGGGCGCACCACCGCGCCATCCCCCTTCTGAAAGGCGTCGCCGGTCATGCCAGGAATTGTTCGAAAAGTACAGGTGAGCGCATTCGTCGCCTGCACAGCACTGGCCCTGGGGAGCGTGCCCGCCACGCTCCCCGCAGCCCAGGCGGTGACGCCGGGCGAGACCTTCACCTACACGCTCAGCGTGAAGAACAACGGCCCCGCGGTGGCACACAACGTGACCGCCACCGACACCCTGCCCGCCCATGTGACCTTCGTGTCGTCGCCCGACGGCTGCACCGCGGTCGGGCAGGACGTCAGCTGCGGGCCAGAGCCGACGCTGGCCGTCGGGCAGTCCAAGACCTGGAAGGTTCTCGCCAAGCTCGACCCGGCGTACATCGGCGACGGCTCCGACCTCGGCAACATCGCCGCGGCGAAGTCGGACACCAACGACAGCAACCCCGCCAACAACACCAACCCTCCCGTGCTGCCCCCGGGCCCGTTCACCCCGCTGGCCGATCTGTCCGTCGGCAAGGTGCCCCTCGGCAGCACGATCGGCCCCGGCGAGACGTTCCAGTACACCGTGACCGCCGCCAACGCCGGCCCGTCGCAGGCCGTCAACGTCAAGGTGACCGACACCCTGCCCAGCCAGCTGTCCTTCGTTTCCTCGTCCGACGGGTGCACCGCCAGCGGGCAGGTCGTCAGCTGCGGACCCGAGCCGGCTCTCGCCCCCGGCGGCAGCAAGGCCTGGACGTTCACGGTCCGCCTCGACCCGGCGTACACCGGCAACGGTTCGGACATCGCCAACCAGGCGACCGTCTCGTCCGACACCAGCGACCCGAACCCGGCCAACAGCACCGGCCCGACGCCAGCGGCCGGGCTGCCCGGAGGAGCGGTGAACTCCGGTAACGCGGACCTGGAGATCTCCAAGGAGGTCGAGAGCACGCAGCCCGCGGCAGCGGCAGCCGGACAGCGGACCGGCTCGCCGAGCACACGGCCCAGCGGGCGTCGTCTTCCCGGTGCGCCGCGGGTCCAGGCCGAGGAGACGGTGAAATGACCGCAGGCGCATGGCGGTTCGCTGTCCGGATCCTTGTCGCGGCAGCTGTGCTGTCGTGCGCCTCCGTCACGGGTGCGAGCGGGGCCGTTCCGGACGCCGTACATCGTCCGACGGCCCCTGCGCCCGCTCCCGGGCCGCGGGCCGGTCTCAGCGGGGCGGTCGAACTCCGTGCTGTGGCGCCAGGTTCGGCCCCCCGTGAGGTCCACCCCGGTGACCTGCTCGTCTACACACTGACCGCGAGGAACAACGGGCCCTCCGTGGCGCGGAATGTGACCGCGGTCGACGAACTGCCCCGGAGTATCACGTTCCTGGGGTCGGACGACGGCTGCACCGCCGACGGGCAGACGGTGACGTGCGGGCCCGAGGCCCTGCTCGCCGTGGGCAGCACCCGGACATGGACGTTCACCACCCGCCTGGACCCCGCCTATCTGGGCGACGGCTCCGATCTGGGCAACGTCGCCGTCATCAGGTCGGACACGAACGACGACGACAGCGGCAACAACAGCAGTCCGCTGGTCGTCCCGCCCGGTCCGGTCGTCCCGACGGCGGACCTGGCGATCACGAAGAGGGCGGCGAGCGGCACGCCGGTTTCGCCGGGATCGACCTTCGACTACGTACTCACCGTCTCCAACAGCGGACCGTCCCAGGCTGCCGGGGTCGTGGTGACCGACACCCTGCCCGCAGCGCTGGCCTTCGTGTCCTCCGCGGACGGCTGCACCTCCACCGGGCAGAACGTGACCTGCCCCGAACTCGCCACCCTCGCCGTCGGCGCGTCCCGCACCTACACCATCAAGGTACGGGTGAGCGCCGACTACCGAGGCGACGGCTCCAGCATCCGCAACGTCGCGAAGGTCACCTCGGACACCGCCGACCCCGACACCTCCGACAACACCGCCGAGGCCGGTCTGCCGGGGCGGCCGCCGACCCGGGGACTCGCGGACCTCATGGTGGAGAAGACTGCCACGGGGCCGCAGGTCGCTCCGGGCGAGACGATCCCGTACACGATCACCGTCATCAACAAGGGCCCCGGTGACGACGCCCATCAGGTCGTCGTCACCGACCGCGTGCCCGCGCCGTTGACCTACCTGTCGTCACGGCCGGCCGGCTGCCGGTACGACGGCACCACCCGCACCGTGACCTGCCCCGCCAAGGACCTTCTGAAAGCCGGGGACACGCTCTCCTACACCCTCGTCATGCGGCTTGACGCCGCCTACCGGGGCAACGGATCGGACGCGGTGAACACCGCGTCCGTCACCAGCCAGGACGTCGATCCGGACACCGCCAACAACACCAGTACCGCACCGCTTCCGTACCACGGCCGTCCCGCCAAGCCCCGGCGGGACATGGCGGTGCACGCCTGGTTCGCCAAAAAGTCCGTCACCCCGGGCAAGACGGTTCGGCTGAAGACCCGCGTGCGCAACAACGGCCCGTCGGCGAGCAGTGGCCGGGGCACACACACCCTCTCGCTTCCCGCCGGACTGACGTTCGTCGACAAGATCCCACCGGGCTGCCGACGGAGCAGCCCGACCAAGATGGTCTGCGGCATCCCGCCCGGGCTGGACCCCCACGCCGGTCGCGACGTGATCCACGAGTTCTCCGTCCGGGTCTCGCCGCACGCCCGTGCGGGCCTCGTCCTCACCGGCCACGACCACGTCGACGAACCGGGCGACGGCATCCGCACCAACGACGACGCCGACTTCTCCGTCCGCGTCTGCCGCGCCGCCGACGGCCCCTGCTCCGGCCAGACAGGTCACCCGCCCAAGGGGCACAAACCATGCCGCGCCGGGCACCCCCCTCACTCCCATGGCCAGTGCCCCCGGCAGCAGCCCGCCGCCCACAGCAAACACCCAGGCCACTGACCCGCTCCCGCGCAGCCGGACGGCCGACGGTGAACACCGACTGAGACCAGAGAACGACGAAGGCCCGGACCGTGATGCGGTCCGGGCCTTCTGCTGGCGGAAGACGCGAGAGGAACTGCCGGGGCACGCAAGCCGACGTACGCGAATGCCGACGGGCGACCACGCCGACACGTACTGCACCGTGTGCCAGGCCGTCCTCAACAGGAGAGCGCCGCAACTGCGACCACGACTAGGGTCTTTCGTTTGGATCAGGCTGGATCAGGGAGCGGGGGCTGGTGCGTGCAGCTGCAAGGCGGAGGAAGGAGCCGACGCGGAGCGTTGGTGACTGACGACAACGCGGCAGATGTGCGTGCCGGCCCCCGCGAGCCCGGCATGATCCAAACGAGAGGCCCTAGTGACCTGAGTCCAAGGGCCTGGCGCCGGACCGCCGTCTGCCGGGCGACAGCGGTCCGGCGGCGGGCCGGGGGTCACCTCCTGGCCCCCTGCCCGCCTGGAGCGTCAGGGGCGGCCGTCACCCGGGACGCGCGGGGCCGGGTGCGGCGGGGTCACTCCCCGGGCCCCCGGCGCCATGGAGACGGCGTCCGCTGCGGTGGAGCCCGCGGTGGCGCGTACGAAGGCGCCGGTGCCGCCGACGAGGGGCAGCCGCGCGGTGGTGCGGGACAGGTCGAGGGTGAGGGTGGGGGTGGAGCCGGGCGGGTCGATGAGGTCGCGGTCGGTGCCCGCGACGATCAGGGCGAGGCGGTGTCCGGCCGGGACGACGTGGTCGGTGGCGGCCAGGTCGAGGGTGAGGGTGACAGGGCGGCCCGGGGTGAGCGGGCGGCCCTTGCCGGGCGAGGCGTAGGTGCCGAGGTCGGCCCACCCCCGGCTGATCACGGTCCGGTCGACGGCGGCGGTGCGGGCCGCGGTGTCGCGGTAGCAGGCGCTGTCGCCGGGGGTGCTCGCGCCCCAGCAGCTGCGGTCGGTGAGGGTGGTGATGCCCTCGCCGGAGGCTCCGTAGTCGCGGATGGTGTCGGGGCCGAGGTCCACCAGGACCGCGGAGAGGTGGGCGGTCGAGGTGGTCGGGGTGGCGGTGACGGTGACCGTCGAGGAACCGGAGAGCCGCAGGTCGGCGGTGAGCCGCCCGGTTCGGAACCCGGCCTTGGCGGTGGTGGTCCGGTCCAGGTCGGCGGCCCACTCCGTCTCGCTCTGCGCCGGATCGTCGGTGAACGTCTCGGCGGCGCCGGGGCGGGCGGGCCGCAGGCTCAGAGCGCCGACGCCGGGAGCGGTTCCGGAGCCGGGGTGCAGGGCGGTGGTGCGCGTGGTGCGGGGCGGCCAGACCCGGTCGGTGGACCACTGGCCGGGGTGGCGTTCGATGTCGGCCATCGGTTCGCGGTCGATGCCGTTGTCGTAGCCGAGGAGGTAGTGGTCGAACCAGCGGTGCAGGGTGTCGGCCCACTCAGCGCGCCGGAAGTCGAACGGGTCGACGTGTCCGGTCTGGGACAGCCAGATCTTGCGTTCCACGCCCTGCTCCGCGAGCGCGTCCCACCACTGGCCGAGGTGCTTGGTACGGACGTTGAGGTCCTGCATGCCGTGGACGGCGAAGACGCTGGCGCGCACCTTGCGGGCGTCCTTCACGTAGTCGCGCCCGGTCCACAGCGGTGTCCAGTCGCCGGTGCGGGGTGCCCCGTCGGCGAGCCGCTGCTGCACGGCGGCACAGCGTCCGAGCGCCTCGGGGCTGTCCACGTAGCCGGAGAGCCAGTCGGGGCCGCCGTCGTAGAGGGGCGCGCCCTGGGCGAAGTAGTAGTCGTACCAGGAAGAGATGGCGCTGATCGGCACGATGGTGCGCAGCCCCCGGACACCGGTCGCGGCGACGCCGTTGGCGATGGTGCCGTCCCAGCTCTTGCCGATCATTCCGGTGCGGCCGTTCGACCAGCCCGCCGTGGCGCGTGTGCCGCCGGTGCGGGTGGTGTAGGCGCGGGCGCGGCCGTTCAGCCAGTCGATCACGGCCTTGGCGGACTGCACGTCGGAGCGGCCGCCGACGTCGACACAGCCGTCCGAGCGATTGGTTCCGGCCAGATCGACGGCGACGAAGGCGTAGCCGCGCGGGACGAAGTAGTTGTCGTAGTGGAGCGGGAATCCGACCGGCCGGCCGTCGCTGTCGTAGGTCTTGAGCTGGCTCTCGTTACCGCGCCCGCAGCAGGAGTAGTACGGACTGGCGTCCATGATCACAGGGATCTTCCGGCCCTGGCGTGCGGGTTCGCGCGGCCGGATGATGTCGGCGGCGACGCGGTCGTCGCGGCCGTCTCCGTCGCCGTCGAGGCCGGTGTCGACCCAGACCGATTCGCGGACCGCGCCGGAGTACGAGTAGACGGGTTCGCTCAGCGGCGTCCGGGCCCCGCCGGAGCCCGCGCCCTGCGCGCCCGCCGGGGAGAGCAGGACGGCCATCAGGGCGGCGACGGCCGCCACCACCAGAGATCTGTACCTCGAACGGAGTCCGTGCGCACGTGTCGGCATGGGCGGAAGGTACCCCCGGCCAACTCCCCCGCGACAGAGGGCAGTCAGAGGCGAGAGTGACATGATCATGGCCTGAAACAACCCTGTCGCCCCGGCGGCCGAATGGCGATCGTGTGACAGCTGTGGCCATGGACACGACTGGGGCGGTGGTCGCTGAATAGGGTCTGCGTGACGGTTCAAGAGATCTTCCGCCCCGACCACTTGGAGCATTCCGTGCACCGCAGACTCATCGCCCCGAGCGCGCTCGCGATCTCCCTCCTGCTGGCGGTCCCGGCCTCGGCCGCCGGGGGCACCGCGGGCGTCCCGGGCATCGGCGACCCCTATTACCCGTCCAGCGGCAACGGCGGCTACGACGTCTCCCACTACGACCTGCGGCTGAAGTACCAGCCGTCGACCGATCTGCTGGAGGGCACGGCGACGATCCTCGCCACGACCACCCAGGAGCTCTCCCGTTTCAATCTGGACTTCGCACTGGACGTCTCCGAGGTGCGCGTGAACGGCAAGAAGGCCGGTCACACGAAGACCGGCGAGCAGGAGCTGGAGATCACCCCGGCCGCCCCGCTGGCGAAGGGCAGGGCCGTCTCGGTGGTCGTGCGGTACGCCGGGAAGCCCTCCGAGGCGAAGATCAACGGCTGGACGTCCTGGGTCCGCACCCCGGACGGCGCGGTGGCCGCGCAGGAGCCGGAATCCGCCGCCTGGTGGTACCCGAGCAACGACCACCCGCTGGACAAGGCGACGTACGACATCTCGGTGTCGGTGCCGGACGGGCTCCAGGCGATCAGCAACGGCACGCTCCAGTCCCAGAGCTCGAAGCTCGGCTGGACCCGCTTCAACTGGCGCTCCGGCAAGCCGCAGGCCACGTATCTGACGACGCTGGCGGTCGGGAAGTTCGACATCACCACCGACACCACGTCCGACGGGCTGCCGGTGCTCAACGCGTACAGCAAGGACCTCGGCGCCAACGCTGGTGCCGCGCGCGCCAGCCTTGAGCGGAGCACCGAGGTCGCGGAGTGGCTGACGGAGGTCTTCGGGCCGTACCCCTTCGAGGCGCTCGGCGGCTACGTGCCCAATGTGACCAGCGGTTTCGCCCTGGAGACCCAGACCAGGCCGTTCTACAGCCCGAAGCAGTTCGCCAGCGGCTCGAACGTCTCGGTGGTCGTCCATGAGCTGGCGCATCAGTGGTACGGCGACAGCGTCTCGGTCAAGGGCTGGAAGGACATCTGGATCAACGAGGGCTTCTCCCGCTACAGCCAGTGGCTGTGGTCGGAGAAGGAGGGCGAGGGGACCGCGCGGGAGCTGGCGGACTACACCTACGCCCAGCACCCGGCCGACGACCCGTTCTGGCAGGTGAAGCCCGGCGATCCGGGCCCGGACAACCAGTTCGACGCGGCGGTCTACGAGCGGGGAGCACTGGCGCTCCAGGCGCTCCGCGACGAGCTGGGCGACGAGACCTTCTTCGCGCTGCTCAAGGGCTGGCCCGCCGAGCACGCCTACGGCAACGCGAGCGTGAGCGACTTCCTCGGGTACGCGGAGCGGGTCTCGGGCCGGCCGCTGGCCTCGCTGCTGGACACCTGGCTGTTCCAGCCGGTACGGCCCGAGGCGCCCGCGGCGGACGGCGCGCGGGTCCTGCGCGGCGACGCGAAGCCCGTGCGGCCCGCCTCCTGGAAGAAGATCGCGGCGACGAACTCCGTGCACGACCGCCACTGACCGGCGCACCCGCGCCGCCGCCCCTCCCCCTCCGGAAGGGCGGCGGCGGACGGTTAGGCTGACGGCGCCGGCGCGGTAGGGCCGGTCCGATGCCGTGTGTCCGAGGAGCGCCCCTTGCCCGGTCCGTCCCGCGATTCCGCCTCCGCGGCCCGCCCCACCCTGGAAGCGGTGGCCGCCCGCGCGGGCGTCTCGCGGGCGACCGCCTCCAGGGTGGTCAACGGCGGGGCCGGGGTACGCAAGCCGCTCGTGGAGCAGGTGCGCAAGGCGGTCGAGGAGCTGGGGTACGTTCCGAACCACGCCGCCCGGACCCTGGTCACCCGGCGCAACGGAGCGGTCGCCGTGATCGTCGACGAGCCGGAGTCCCGGCTCTTCTCCGACCCGTTCTTCTCCCAGCAGATCCGCGGTATAAGCCGTGAACTCACCCTGAACGACGTGCAATTGGTCCTGCTCCTGGTGGAGGGGCGCGGTGATGCCGACCGGGTCGCCCGCTATCTGGCCGGTGGCCATGTGGACGGCGTGCTGGCCTTCTCGCTGCACACCGACGGCAAACTCCCCGAGCTCATCCGCCGGTTCCGGGTGCCCGCGGTGTACGGCGGACGGCCGGGCCGCCCCGGCGGGGCCCCCGGACCGGCCGTGTCCTACGTCGACTGCGACAACCGCGGCGGCGCCGCGGCGGCCGTACGCCATCTGGTTTCCCTGGGCCGCCACCGGATCGCGCACATCGCCGGGCCGCGCGACCAGACCTCGGCGCTCGACCGGATCGACGGCTACCGCGACGTGCTGCCCGACGCGGATCCGGCCCTGGTCGTGGACGGCGACTTCACCGCGGAGGGAGGCGCGCGGGCGATGGCGGAGCTCCTCGACCGCCGTCCCGGCCCGGACGCGGTCTTCGCCGCCAACGACCTGATGGCCTCCGGGGCGCTGCGGGTGCTGCGCGAGCGGGGGCTCGGAGTGCCGGACGAGGTGGCGCTGGTGGGCTTCGACGACATGGTGTCGATCGCCGGGGCGACCGATCCTCCACTGACGACGGTCCGTCAGGATGTCGAGGGAATGGGCCGTCTGATGGTGCGGATGCTGATGGAGCGGCTGTCCGGCGGCAGCGGCTCCGAGGAACCCCGGGCCGTGGTCACCCCGACCGAACTGGTACGCCGGGCCTCCGCCTGAGCGCAGCCCCTCTCCGTAGCGGTCCCCGCGCCCGCTCCCTCCCCTGACGGAGGCAGGGGCGCCCCCGGATCACCGGGTGGACGCCCCTGCCTTCGGTGTGGTGGTGCGGACCGCTACTCGCAGGTCCCGGCGAACGTCTCGCGGGTCACCACGTCGGTGGCGGCCGCGGTGGTGTCCAGCCAGGCGATGCGCTGGCCGTCACCGAGCGACGGGGCCAGCTGGGCTCCGGAGGAGCAGGAGACCCGGGTGTAGGTGTTGAGCCCGGCGAGCACGTCGGCGGTCCTGGCGACCTTCGCCTTGCCCGGCCCGCTCCAGGAACCGAGCGCGCCCCAGAGGTCGTACGTGGAGTACGCGAAGTACTCGTCGGTGACGGAGAACTGGGCGAGGTAGATGCTCGTCGGGTAGCGCAGCGCCGCGGCCTTGGACACGTCGCCGAGCGGGGCCGACACGAACTTGGTGCCCGGGATCAGGAAGCCGCCCGTCTCACGCCAGAAGACCCGGTCCGAGGTGAGCTGGATGTCCGAGACGTAGTCGAAGAGGAAGCCGGTGATGCGCTTGGTCTGCGTGGTGCCCGTCGCGGTGTCGTACACGTACACGTACGTGCCGTCACCGCCCGCCCAGGCGATCCGCCCGTTCTTCATCGCGAGGTGGCTCGCGTGGGAGCCCGTCTCGGGGGTCACGTTGACCGTGGTGCCGTCGGCCTTGCGGAGCATGACGTCCTGCTCGCCGTCGGCGGTGGTGCTGATGTAGGCGAGCGCGCCGTTGTCGGTGACCGGCTCGGTCTCGTCGGCGTCGGGGCGGTCGACGGCCTTCTTGATCGCGCCCTGGCCCTTGGGGCCGGTCTGGTAGACGCCGATGCTGTCACCGGCGATCCGGGTGAAGACGATGCGGTCGTCGTCCATCGACGGGTCGAGGAGGTAGGCGTCCTTCTGGGCCAGTTCGTGGGTCGGCTTCTTGCCGAAGCGGCCCACGGTGATGCCGAAGGCGGCGCTGCCCTGGTCCCAGGCGATGGCGTCGCCGTGGCTGATGGCGTAGACGTCGCCGTTGATCTGCGCGGCCTGCTCGTCGACCCCGCTGTAGACCTCGTAGGCGGGCAGGATGCCGGCGCCGATGGTGGTGCCGTCGTGCGTGCCGCCCTTCTGCTCCCAGCCGGCCTCGATGCCGTGGGTGTCGAAGGCCTTGTCGATGGCGGCGAGGTCGGCCGCTGAGACGTCCAGCGACCGGGCGGCCAGGGTGACCGCGTTGCGCATGTCGGTGAAGCCGGACAGCGGGGTGAGGTAGTTCTGCGCGGACCGGTAGATGATCCGGTCGGCGAGCTTGCTGTCGATGTTCTTGCGCATGTCCCACAGCGCGCCGCCGACGATGGTGGAGTTGTAGTGCACCCCTCCGTTGTCGATGTCGAGCGGGATGGGCTCGTAGTCCTTCTGCGCGCTGCGCCCGTCGTTCAGGTCCCGCAGGGCGCACTCCTCCAGCGGCTTGGTGCCGTTGCAGAGGTACTCACCGATGAGGCCGGACGTCGGGTCGCTCATCGCGACGCCCTTGTCGGCGGTCTCCATGGCGTTGCCGAAGTAGTCGGATATCGCCTCGTTGAGCGCGCCGGACTGGTTGAGGTAGACGAGACCGGCGGAGTGCTCGGTGACACCGTGCGTCATCTCGTGGCCGACGACGTCCAGGCCGACGGAGAGCGGGACGCCGTCCATGTGGCCGTAGACCATCTTGGAGCCGTCCCAGAAGGCGTTGGCGTAGTCCTTGCCGTTGGAGGCGACGTTGACGACGGAGTAGATCGTGCCGCCCTTGCCGTCCACACCGTCGCGGCCGATCTGGTCCTTGTAGTACTCGTAGACCTTCGAGGCGTTCAGGTGGGCGTCGACCGCGCCGGAGGACGTGTTCGCGCCCTCGAAGCGGTCGCTCGCCGAGGCGGCCAGCGGGATGTCGTCGGTGACCGGGCCGCCCGCGACGAGCGTGTACTGCTTGCGCTGCGCGTCGTAGGTGCGGATCTGGCCACCGGTCGCCGGGTACATGGCGCGCGTGGAGTCGACCAGGGTGTACGAGCCGCCCGTCTCCTTGTTGACGTCCAGCGCCGCCTCGGTGCCGTCGACCCGGACGCCCGTGCCCTGCGCGGGCGAGGCGTCGGCCGCGTCGATGTTGTTGTACGAGAGGGCGATGCCGCCGACCCGCGCGTCGACGTACACCTCCTGGCGCACCGGGGAGCCGTTGCTCTTACCGCCGGTGACGGTGAAGTGCCAGGCCAGTCGGCCGCCCTGGGCGTCGGGCAGTACGGACAGGCCGTGCGCCTCGGTCTTCGCGCCCCGCACCCCGGACAGGCCGCGGTCCAGGCTGAACATCCGCTGCTTCGCGGTGGCCTCGCTCACCGTGGGCGTGGTGGAGACCGTGAGGTCCGTGTAGAGGGTGCCGGTCGCGGAGGTGACCTGCTGGCCGCCGTCGGCCGCCCGGGTCTGCACCGCGTACTCGGCGCCGAAGACCGGGACGCCGTTGTGCTTCTGCTGGAAGCGCACCGAGGACTGCCGGCCGTCCTTGGTCGTCCGCACCGTGCTCAGGTCGGAGACGGGAACCTTGTACGTGTCCTGGTGGGCCTTGATGTGGGCACGGGCGGCCTCGGCCGGGGTGCCCTGGCGGGCGGCCTTGTCCAGGCCCTGCGTCATCGCCGGTGCGACGCGCACCGGTTGCGGCGTCTGCTCCGCGGCGGCGTCGTCCGCCCAGGCCGGCGCGGCCAGCAGTGACGCGCCGGTCGCGGCGGCGACCACCCCGGTCGCCAGCAGCCGCAGCACGTTCGTTCGTCTCACAGGACCTCCCCATCGCACACCTGCGCCTGATCCGTACGGGCATCCGGCGCTTGACGTGCTGATCGTTCGCCATGCGGGCGCGGGTGAACAAGGGGTGACGCTGGCGCGAAAGTGCCGTGGCGTAATTACGCCTCAGGAGCGTTCGGTACGGCGGGGTTGTCCGCGGCGTCCGGCAGCCAGCCGGCCCGCGCCGCGTACCAGCCGAGCTGGAAGCGGGTCGCCGCGCCCACCTCGTCCATCAGCGTGTGCAGCCGCCGCTGGACGGTGCGGTGGCCCATGCCGAGCTGGCGGGCGATGGCCGCGTCGGTCAGCCCGACGTGGAGGAGGGCCACGATCTGCCGGTCGAGGGCGGCGATCTGGGCTCCCCGCTCCTCCTGGGTACCGAAGGCGCTCAGCCGCCAGCCCTTGTCGAAGTGCTCCTCGAAGAGCGAGACGAGCGCCGTGAGCAGGCCGGTGCGGTGCACGACGAGCGCCACCGGCTCCGTCTCGCGCTCCGGGTCCAGGGGCAGCAGCGCGATCCGGCGGTCCACGATGGCGAGCTTGATCGGCAGTTTGTCCGTGACGGAGATGTGCTGGCCCTGGGCGACGCAGGAGGCGAGCAGGGCGGCGGTCTGCGGCTGTTCCAGCCATTCGCGTTCGACCACGCTGCGCACGCTGACCCCGCGGCGCGTCATCTCGGCGTCCACCTCCTCGTGGTTGTCCTCGAAGCTGAGCACCGCGGGCACGTGCCGGGCCGGTACGAGGGTGCAGACCTCGCTCCTGGCCTGGCGCTGCATGCTCAGCAGCCGCCGCCGGATGGCCGCCGGGCCGGACAGCACCTCCACCGGCGCTCCCGAGGCGTGCGTCTGGGCGGAGCGGTGGCGCTCGGCGAGGTCGCCGACGAGCGATTCGACGCGGTGCAGCGCGGAGCGGCGGGATTCGAGGAGCGGTCCGAGCGCGAGGAGCGGCGAGGCGGCCCGGTAGCGTACGAGCCCCTCGTCGTCCGGCCGGGCGGCGCTGGCCAGGCCGCGGTCGACGAGCGCGTCGAGGACACGGGCCACCGCCGTGCCGTCCAGCGCACCGGTGAACGCCTCGGGTTCGCTGTCGGGCCGGTCCACCAGCTGGCGGTAGACCGCGTCCTCGTCCGGGGCGAGCCCGAGCATGGTCAGCAGGGTCGCGTCGACCGGACCGCCCTGCGCCGCGGCACCGGGGCGCGCGGGCTCCTGCGACCGCCCGGTTTCCTCTGGCCTGCCGGGCTCCCCGCGTCTTCCGGCCCCTTCGTCTCCTGCCCCAGAACCCGCCACCGGACCCACCCCGCTTCCTGCCGCCGCGTCGACCGGAAGCAGGTTATCCGGCCGGTTTTTGCAGGTCGGGGCCGCCCGGTGGACCTCAGCCGATGTCGTAGACCGTGACCGGTATGCCCTGACCGGTCAGCCGCTCCTCGATCAGGGGCTCGATCAGGGACCATTTCCCGCCCGCGAGCCCGCAGCCGATCCGCGGCATGTGGACGGAGGCCCCCAGCTCCCCGGCCCGCTCGGCGACCGCGCCGAGCGCCGTGCCGATCGCCTCGTAGCGCACCGGGACGCCGTTGCTGCCTCTGCGTATCCCCCGCTGGCCCACCATGTTCGCCACCCAGATGTCCGGCTTCACCTGCACGAACTGTGCCGCGCCGAGACCGAAGTCATTGTGCGCGCGCTCGCGGTGCCAGCGACGGTAGGCCGCCTCGGGCTCGGGCCAGCGGCGGGAGAGCGCAAGGACGAACCCCTTGCCCCAGCCGCCGAGGTCGTTGCAGACATGGGCGATCAGTTTGACGCCCTTGGCCTGGGGCGCGGTCGCGTCCCCCTGGATGTACGTGATCTCGGACATGTCGGCAGACCTTACGCGGTGCCTCTGACAGCCGGGCACTTTCACATCATTGGTGAGACAGCAATACTGTTGCAGCGGGTGGACGCCGCGCACGGCGGCCCGTCTCCCACGGGCCGGACACGAGGAGCAGATATGGCGACCGGGGCCGACGAGCCCACGCTCACCGTCGACGAGCTGGCGGCACGCGCCGGGGTGACCGTGCGTACGGTGCGTTTCTACAGCACCCGCGGACTGCTGCCGCCCCCGGTCATCGGCCCGCGCCGGGTGGGTCGTTACGGCCCCGGCCACCTCTCCCGGCTGGCGCTCATCGAGGAGCTTCAGCACCAGGGCATGACGCTGGCCGCGATCGAGCGCTATCTGGAGCAGCTGCCGCCCGACCTCAGCGCCCACGACCTGGCGATCCACCGGGCCCTGGTGGCCTCCTGGGCGCCGGACTCCGCGGAGGACGCGACCAGGGAAGAGCTGGAGCGGCGGGCGGGCCGGTCGCTGTCCGGGCAGGACATCGCCCGGCTGGCGGCGATGGGGGTGCTGGAGCGCGCGGAGCCGGTCGACGGGAGCTACCGGGTGGATCCGGGGCTGCTGCGGCTCGGGGTCGAGCTGCTGGGCGTGCCGATCGCGCACGAGACGATCCTGGCCGCCCGCACGGTGCTGCTGGAGCACTCGCGGTCCGCGGCGCAGGAGCTGACCCGGCTGTTCCGGGACGAGGTGTGGGGCCCCTACCGGGAGCGGGAGTCGGACCCCGAGCACGTGGCGGCGATGAAGTCGCTCTCAGCCGATATGCAGCCGATGGTGCTCCAGGCGCTGGTGACCGCGTTCCAGCGGTCGTTGAAGCAGGAGCTGCGGGCCGCGTTCACGACGGAGTGAACGCGGCCCGCGGGCGGCCGGCGCCGGTCGGCGTCAGTCGTGGAAGGTCTCGCCCTTCCCGGCCTTCTCCACGAGCAGCGCGGGCGGCAGGAAGCGGTCGCCGTACCGCTCGGCGAGCTCCCGGGCGCGGGCCACGAAGCCGGGCAGGCCGCCCTCGTACCCGTTGATGTACTGGAGCACGCCACCGGTCCACGGCGGGAAGCCGATGCCCATGATGGAGCCGATGTTGGCGTCGGCGACGGTGATCAGCACGTTCTCCTCCAGGCAGCGGACGCTGTCCAGTGCCTCGGAGAAGAGCATCCGCTCCTTCATGTCGAGGAACGGGATGCCGGCGTCCGGCTGGGTGAAGTGCTCGCGCAGGCCGGGCCAGAGGCGGGTGCGGCTGCCGTTCTCGTCGTACTCGTAGAAGCCCGCGCCGCCGCTGCGCCCCGGGCGGCCGAACTCGTCGACCATCCGGTCGATGACCTCGTCGGCGGGGTGTCCGGGCCAGGTGCCTCCGGCTTCCTCGACCGCCCGCCTGGTCTCGTTGCGGATCTTGCGGGGCAGGGTGAGGGTCAGCTCGTCCATCAGGGAGAGCACCTTGGCCGGGTAGCCGCACTGGGCGGCGGCCTGTTCGACGGAGGCGGGCTCGACACCCTCGCCGACCATCGCGACACCCTCGTTGATGAACTGGCCGATCACCCGTGAGGTGAAGAAGCCGCGCGAGTCGTTGACGACGATCGGGGTCTTCCTGATCCGGCGGACCAGGTCGAAGGCGCGGGCCAGGGCCTCGTCACCGGTCCGCTCGCCCTTGATGATCTCGACCAGCGGCATCTTGTCCACGGGCGAGAAGAAGTGCAGCCCGATGAAGTCGGCCGGGCGCTCGACGCCCTCGGCGAGCACGGTGATGGGCAGCGTGGAGGTGTTGGAGCAGAGCAGCGCGTCCGGGGCGACGACGTGCTGGATCTCCTGGAACACCTTGTGCTTGAGCGCGGTGTCCTCGAAGACGGCCTCGATCACGGCGTCGCAGCCCGCCAGGTCGGCCGGGTCGGCGGTCGGGGTGATCCGGGCGAGCAGTTCCGCGCGCTTGGCCTCGGTGGTGCGGCCCCGGGAGAGCGCCTTGTCGAGCAGCTTCTCGCTGTACGCCTTGCCCTTGGCCGCGGCCTCGGCGGTGACGTCCTTGAGCACGACGTCGATCCCGGCGCGGGCGCAGGAGTAGGCGATGCCCGCGCCCATCATTCCGGCGCCGAGCACGGCGACCCTGGTGACCGGGCGCTCCTCGATGCCCTTGGGGCGGCTGGCGCCGGAGTTGACGGCCTGGAGGTCGAAGAAGAACGCCTGGATCATGTTCTTCGCGACCTGGCCGGTGACCAGGTCGGTGAAGTACCGGGCCTCGATGGTCTGCGCGGTCTCGAAGTCGACCTGGGAGCCCTCGACCGCGGCGGCCAGGATGTTGCGGGGCGCGGGCATGGGAGCGCCGCCGAGCTGCTTCTTCAGGTTCGACGGGAAGGCCGGGAGGTTGGCCGCGAACTTCGGGCTGGACGGGGTGCCGCCGGGGATCCGGTAGCCCTTGACGTCCCAGGGCTGCTGGGACTCGGGGTGGGCGTCGATGAAGGCACGGGCCTTGTCGAGCATCTCCTCGCGGGTGGAGGCGATCTCGTGGACCAGGCCGTTGTCCAGGGCCCGGCGCGGGGTGTACTGGGTTCCCTGGAGGAGAACCTTCAGCAGGGCGTCGGTGATGCCCATGAGGCGTACGGTGCGGGTCACGCCGCCACCGGCGGGCAGCAGGCCGAGGGTGACCTCGGGCAGGCCGATCCGGGAACCGGGGGCGTCGAGGGCGACACGGTGGTGCGCGGCGAGGGCGATCTCGTAACCGCCTCCGAGCGCCGCGCCGTTGATGGCCGCGACGACGGGCTTGCCGAGGGTCTCGATGCGGCGCAGCGCGTTCTTGATGGCGAGACCGGTGTCGAAGACCTGCTGGGCGTTGCCGGGACCGACCTTGATCATGTCCTTGAGGTCGCCGCCCGCGAAGAAGGTCTTCTTGGCGGAGGTGTAGATGATGCCCCGGATGGAGTCCTTCTCGGCCTCGGCGCGGTCGGCGACGGCGGCGATGGACTCCCTGAACGCCTGGTTCATCGTGTTGGCGGACTGGCCCGGGTCGTCGAGTACGAGGGTGACGACGCCTGTCTCGTCCTGTTCCCAGCGGATGGTCGTGCTCTCGGTCATGGTTCTTCTTCTCCGTAGGCGGGGGGACGGTCAGACGCGCTCGATGACGGTGGCGATGCCCATGCCTCCGCCGACGCAGAGGGTGGCGAGGCCGTACCGCTGGTCGCGGCGCTCCAGTTCGTCGATGAGGGTGCCGAGGATCATGGCGCCGGTGGCGCCGAGCGGGTGGCCCAGCGCGATGGCGCCGCCATTGACGTTGATCTTGTCGAGGGAGAGCCCCATGTCCCGGGCGAAGCGGAGCACGACACCGGCGAAGGCCTCGTTGATCTCGACGAGGTCGATGTCGTCGATGGTCAGGCCGGCCTTGGCGAGGGCCTTGCGCGTGGCGGGGGCGGGGCCGGTCAGCATGATGGTCGGCTCGGAGCCGGAGACGGCGGCGGAGACGATCCGGGCGCGCGGGGTGAGTCCGTAGCGCTCGCCGGTCTCCTTGTTGCCGATCGCGACGAGTGCGGCGCCGTCGACGATGCCGGAGGAGTTGCCCGCGTGGTGGACGTGGTCGATCTTCTCGACCCAGTGGTACTTCTGCAGCGCCACCGCGTCGAAGCCGCCCATCTCGCCGACCGTGGCGAAGGAGGGCTTGAGCCGGGCGAGCGAGTCGGCGGTGGTGCCGGGGCGCATGTGCTCGTCGTGGTCGAGGACGACGAGCCCGTTGCGGTCCTTGACGGGGACGACGGAGCGGGCGAAGCGGCCCTCCTTCCACGCCTCGGCGGCACGTTCCTGGGAGAGCGCCGCGAATTCGTCGACATCACGGCGGGAGAAGCCCTCGATGGTGGCGATGAGGTCGGCGCCGACGCCCTGCGGGGCGAAGCCGACCTCGAAGCTGGTCATCGGGTCCATCGCCCAGGCTCCGCCGTCGGAGCCCATGGGCACCCGGGACATCGACTCGACGCCACCCGCGAGGACCAGGTCCTCCCAGCCGGAGCGGACCTTGGCCGCGGCCAGGTTGACGGCCTCCAGCCCAGAGGCGCAGAAGCGGTTCTCCTGAACGCCTGCCACGCTGTCGGGGAGCCCGGCGGCGACGGCCGCGATCCTGGCGATGTCGGAGCCCTGGTCGCCGAGCGGGCTGACCACACCGAGGACGATGTCGTCGATGGCCGCCGGGTCGAGGCCGGGGAAGCGGTCACGGATCTCGTGGATGAGGCCGACGACGAGGTCGATCGGCTTGGTGCCGTGCAGGGCCCCATTGGCCTTGCCACGGCCGCGCGGGGTGCGGATCGCGTCGTAGACGAACGCTTCGGTACTCAAGACAGCAGCCTTTCGGGGTGGTTGTGCGAGGGTTCAGGCGAGCAGGGAACGGCCGATGATCTCCTTCATGATCTCGGTCGTCCCGCCGTAGATGGTCTGGATACGGCCGTCGGTGAACGCCTTGGCGACCGGGAACTCCGCCATGTAGCCGTACCCCCCGTGCAGTTGGAGGCAGCGGTCGGCGACGCGCTTTTGCAGTTCGGTGGCCCACCACTTGGCCATCGAGGCGTGCACGGCGTCGAGGGTTCCCTCGGAGTGGTCGACGATGCAGCGGTCGAGGAACGTACGGGTGACGGCGCATTCGGTGGCCATCTCGGCGATCTCGAAGCGGATGTGCTGGAGCCTGGAGAGCGGACGGCCGAAGGCCTCGCGCTCCTTGACGTACTTCGTGGTGATCTCCAGCAGGTGTTCGGCGGCGGCGATCCCGGCCACCGCGATACCCATCCGCTCCTGGGCGAGGTTGGTCATCAGATGGATGAAGGCGCCGTCGCGCTCACCGAGCAGGTTCTCCTTGGGGACGCGTACGTCGTGGAAGAACAGTTCGGCGGTGTCCTGGGACTTCTGGCCGATCTTGTCGAGGTTGCGGCCCCGCTCGAAGCCCTCCGCGCCGCGCTCGACGACGATCAGCGAGAGACCCTTCGCCCCGCCCTCGGGAGTGGTCTTCGCCACGACGACGACCAGGTCGGCGAGGATGCCGTTGGAGATGAAGGTCTTGGAGCCGTTGAGCAGCCAGTGGTCGCCCTTGTCCTCCGCGGTGGTGCGGATGCCCTGGAGGTCGGAGCCCGCGCCGGGTTCGGTCATCGCGATCGCGGTGATCGTCTCGCCGCTGCAGAAGCCGGGGAGCCAGCGCCGCTTCTGCTCCTCGGTGGCCAGACCGGTGAGGTAGGGGCCGATGATGTCGTTGTGCAGCCCGAGCGCGAGGCCGGGCGCACCGGCCCGGGTGAATTCCTCGGCGAGGACGGCGCTGTAGCGGAAGTCGGTGTTCCCGCCGCCGCCGTACTCCTCGGGTACGGCGAAGCCCAGCAGTCCCTGCCGGCCAGCCGCGAGCCACGCCTCGCGCGAGACGATGCCGTCCTTCTCCCACTGCTCGTAGTGCGGGAGCACTTCCTTGGTGAGGAAGGTGCGCACGGTCTCGCGGAACGCGTCGTGCTCCTCGGTGAAGATCTGCCGCTGCACAGCGGTCCTCCTGGGGTCGTGTCTCGGTGGTGGGCGGGGTCGGCGGCGCGGTCAGCGGGCGAGGCCGGGTACGTCCCAGTCGGCGGCGACGGCCTCGGTGTCCGCGCCGGGCCGCGCGGGCCCGCGGTGTACGGAGACGGGGGTGGCGGAAAAACGTGGCGCGGGGGCGGGCTGGGTCAGTCCGTCGTGCTCGACGAAGGTGGAGCGGGCGGCGAGGTGCGGGTGGCCGGGCGCCTCACGGAGCGAGAGGACGGGGGCGACACAGGCGTCCGAGCCCTCGAACACCTCGGTCCACTCGGCGCGCGTGCGGGTGGAGAACCGCTCGGCGACCACCGTGCGCAGCTCCTCCCACCGGGCGGTGTCGCCCCGGTCGGGCGCGTCGTCGCCGAGTCCGAGAAGCCTGCTGAACTCGTCGTAGAACCGCTGCTCCAGCGGCCCGACCGCCATGTACTGCCCGTCGGCGGTCTCGTACGTGCCGTAGAACGGGCAGCCGCCGTCCAGGAGGTTGGAGCCGCGCCGGTCCTGCCAGCCGCCCGCCGCCAGCATGCCGTGGATCATCATGGCGAGGTGGGCGGAACCGTCGACGATCGCCGCGTCCACCACCTGGCCCCGGCCGCCGGGGGTGCGGGCGTGCTGGAGGGCGGCGAGGACGCCGACGACGAGGTAGAGCGAGCCGCCCGCGTAGTCGCCGACGAGGTTGGCCGGGACGGTGGGCGGCTCGCCGGACCTGCCGATCATGGAGAGGGTGCCGGTGAGCGCGATGTACGCGATGTCGTGCCCGGCTCGCCCGGCGAGCGGTCCGTCCTGGCCCCAGCCGGTCATCCGGCCGTAGACCAGCCGCGGATTACGGGCCAGGGCGGCGTCGGGGCCGACTCCGAGGCGCTCGGCGACGCCCGGCCGGTAGCCCTCGATCAGGATGTCGGCGCGCCCGGCCAGATCGAGCACCGTGGCGGCCCCGCCCTCGGACTTGAGGTCGACGACCACGGAGCGCTTGTTGCGGTTGGTGAGATCGTACGTGGGGTCGATGCCCAGCCCCGGGCCGCCGGGACGGTCGACCCGGACGACATCGGCGCCGAGGTCGGCCAGGAGCATCGCGGCGAACGGGCCGGGTCCGATGCCCGCCAGCTCGACCACCCGCACCCCGGCGAGCGGGCCCCGCGGCTCGTGTCCTGTCGTCGTCATCAAGCCCCCAGCGGTATGACACAACTGATGTAACATCGATGATGCTAAGAATGCGCCGCGCTCCGCACAACCCCTGGGGCCGAGCAAGCGCTTAGGGCGTCGCGAGGGGCGCGTTCCGGATCCTTCCGCACCCCGGCCGCCCTGCCGCACACCGCCACGACCCGCTCCGCTAGCCTCTGCCTGCCACATCGGCACCCGGCCCCCCGCGGAGGCAGTCATGAACGGACGGAACGGGGCACAACGCCCCTACGACGTGGTCCTTTTCGGTGCCACCGGCTTCGTGGGCGCCCTCACCGCCGAGTATCTGGCCACCCACGCGCCCGCCGGTCTGCGCTGGGCCGTGGCCGGGCGCGACCGGGCCAGGCTGGAGCGCCTGCGCGACCGGCTCACCGCGTTCGCCCCGCGCTGCGCCGGCCTCCCGCTGCTGCACGCCGACGCCGACGACGGGCGCTCGCTGCGCGCGCTCGCCGAGTCCGCCCGGGTGGTGGCCACCACGGTGGGCCCCTACGTCTGGTACGGGGAGAAGCTGGTCGCGGCGTGCGCCGAGGCGGGAACGGACTACGCGGACCTCACCGGCGAGGCGGAGTTCGTGGACCGGACGTATCTGGAGCACGACGCGCGGGCCCGCGAGACCGGGGCCAGAATCGTGCACGCCTGCGGCTTCGACTCCGTACCGCACGACCTCGGGGTGTACTTCACCGTCCGGCAGCTGCCGCCGGACGTGCCGCTGACCGTGGACGGCTTCGTGAGCAGCAACGCCGTCTTCTCCGGCGGCACGTTCGCCTCGGCGCTCGCCGCGATGGGCCGGGGCACCCGGATGCTGCGCGCGGCCCGCGAACGCCGACTGCACGAGCCGCGCCTGGTCGCCCGCCGGGCTCGGGCCCTGGCCGGTGCCCCGCACTTCAGCGCGGAGACCGGTGCCTGGGCGCTGCCGCTGCCGACCCTGGACCCCCGGGTCGTCGAACGCTCGGCACGGGCCCTGGCCCGGTACGGTCCCGACTTCCGCTACCGCCACTTCGCCTCGGTGCGGCATCTGCCGGTGGCGCTCGGGGGCGCGGCGGCGGCCGGGGCTCTGCTGGGCACCGCGCAGATCCCGGCGGCCCGGTCCTGGCTGATGGACCGGTACGAGCCGGGCCGGGGCCCGGACGCGGAGCGCCGCGGCCGTAGCTGGTTCCGGGTGCGGTTCGTCGGCGAGGGCGGCGGACGGCGGGTCTTCACCGAGGTCTCGGGCGGTGATCCGGGCTACGGCGAGACGGCGAAGATGCTCGCCGAGTCGGCGCTCTGCCTCGCCCTGGACGAGCTCCCGCCGCTGTCGGGGCAGCTGACCACGGCCACCGCGATGGGGGACGCGCTGCTGGAGCGGCTGCGCGCGGCCGGTCTGCGCTTCCGGCTCGCGTCCGCACGCTGAACCGACGGGCGCCGAACCGGCACCCCGCGGGCCGCACACACTCGTTCGGGTGATGTCTGGCGCCCGCTCCGCTCTCCCGGTTTCCCGGGTGGGCGGGGCCGTGGCGCCGTTTCGGGGGTTCCACGGCCGCGCGGGACGGTCCCGGGCTTTCACTACGCTCTGCGTCCCGCAGGTCGCCGTACCGGGGCCATGTTCCCCCTGCACAGCTTTGACCTGCGGCTATGCACGCTGAGAGTCAGGAAAGAACGATGACGGACAGCACGGTGGCAGGTCGCGGGGAGCAGCCGGGACGGGCACTCGCCGGATTACTGCGGGGCTGGTGGGAGTCGTCGGCGCGCGACGGCCGGGAGAAGGCGACGCAGCAGTCCCTCGCCAAGCGCCTGGGGGTGGACCAGACCACCCTGTCGCGCTATCTGAATCCCGCTCACCCCTCCAACGCCCCGCGCAGGATCGTCGAGCGGCTGCACATAGAGCTGAGGGCCCCGGCCGGGGAGCTGGACCGGGCCCTGGGCCTGGCGGACGCCGCGGCCGCGGCCTCCCCGGCCCGCAGGCGCCGCTCCGCCGGGACGGACCCGGCGGACGAGCCGGACGGGGGGGCCCGGTGCCTCACGGTGGTGGGACCGCTCCCCCATCGTGTTCCCGGCGCTGGCCGTCGCGTCGTCCCTGGTGCTCGTGGCCGGCGGGCTCATGTAGGGGATGGCGCCGCGCGCGGACCGGACGGACGCCAAGGTCACGGCGAGCACCCCGGACCAGCCGTCCCGGGCATGGACGGGCCGCTGGTCCGGGAGGGCAACGTGCTCTGGAGGGCGCGTACGGTGCGACTGCTGCCGCGTGCCAACGGGTACGACGTGACGGTCGGCGCCGATGGCGGCCCTGCCACGGCGGCGGCGGTCGAGCGGTTCCAGACCGCACATGCCCTGACACCGGACGGCAAGGTCGGCAAGGACAGCTGGCCGCTGCTGATCGTCACGGTCGACTCGCGCACCACGAAGCCGGACGCCATCGCGGCGATGCGGTACCTGCCGCACCCGGGGTGCCGGCCGACAGCACCGGGGCGTACGCCCCCTCGACGATGCGTTCGCTCAGGGAGTTCCGGGAATCCCGGAGTCTGGCCGCGACAGGCGCCAGGGGCGAGGACACCTGGCGTGCACTGCTCAACGCCCAGGGGCCCGGCCCGCACGGGCAGTCGCGCCGCACGGCGTCAGAGCGCCCAGGACACCAGGGTGCAGATGATCGAGACCGCCCAGACCGCGCCCGCCACCATGCCGAGGGTCATTCCCACCGCGAGTCGCCGCTGAGCGAGGTAGACGGTGCCGGGCCGCGTGGATGTTCGATGTTCGTTCATGGGTACAAGCTTGCCGTTCATGATCGACAATCGGAATCCGTACGCGCACTCAGCTTCAGGACCTGGCGCTCTCGGCTGGAGAGCGATGCGAGTGCCGGAGGACTGAGGGTGCCGAAGTCGCGTGGGTGGGGGCGGGTGAGATGACCATTCCGCCGCGGCTGACGAGGTCGAGGGCGGTGAAGAAGTGGTCGAGTTCGAGGTGCAGGCCGAGGACGCCCGTCACTCCTGCGCCGACAAGGAGGGCGAGGTCCGTCGGGGGGTTTCCGAGGAGGACGACTCGGGTCCGGGCGGCAGCCTGCCGCAGTGACTGCTGGGTCGCGACCGGTGGGACACCGGCGAGCTCGTGGGCTTCGATCAGGAGGAGGTCGCTCGGTGTGGTGGCGAGGAAGGTGGGGGATCCGTCGATGATGTGCGCGTAGCCGTCGCGTACGAGAGTGGCGCCGCCCGCGACGATTACCCGGTGCATCGCCGTCCTTCGGGCAGTTGACAGGCCCGCGGCGCCGTGGCGGCCGCGGGCCTGAGAGGCGGGGGGTGTCAGCGGTGCTCGTCCGAAGAGCCGGCGAAACTGGGCTCGCGTTCCGCGAGGGCGGGGGGCGGTGTGTGCCGGGTGAGCTTCTCGCCTTCGATGTCAATGCTGGGCAGGATGCGGTCGATCCAACCGGGCAGTGACCATGCTCGCTTGCCGAGGAGGGCGAGAACGGCGGGCACGATCGTCATGCGGACAATGAAGGCGTCGAAGGCGACGGCGACCGCGAGCCCGAAGCCCAGTGCCTTGATCATGCTGTCCTGGGAGCCGACGAAGCCGGCGAACACGGAGATCATGATGAGGGCTGCGGCGGTGACGACGGTGGCGCTGTGCTTGAACCCCGACTCGATCGCCGAGCGGGCATCAGCGCCGTGGATGTGGGCCTCGCGCATACGGGTCACCAAGAACACCTGGTAGTCCATGGCCAGGCCGAAGACGATTCCGACCATGAGGATGGGCATCAGACTCATGATGGGGCCGGTCTGTTCCAAGCCGACCAGATCCTTGAGCCATCCCCACTGGAAGACCGCGACGAGCGCGCCGAGGGAGGCCAGCACCGACAGCAGGAAGCCGAGGGCGGCCTTGACAGGGACGAGAATCGAGCGGAAGACCAGAATCAGCACGAGGACCGCCAGACCGACGACGAGGGCCAGGTAGGGCGCGATCGCCGCGCTGAACTTGTCGGAGATGTCGATGTTGAGCGCCGTCGTACCGGTCACCAGGGAGCGGGCTCCGGTGTCCGACTCGATGCCACTGGCCAGGGAACGGATGTCGTCGACAAGGTCCTTGGTCGCGTCGCTGCCCGGTGCGCTCTTGGGGATGACCGTGATGATGGCAGTATCGGCGGCCGGGTTGAACGCGGCCGGTGTCACCGCGGCCACGGCCGGCAGGTCTGCCAGGGACTTGCCCATGTCCGCGGCGCCGCTGCGGGCGACGGCGGGGTCCTGGTCGTCGACGGTCACGGTGAGGGGGCCGTTGAAGCCGGGCCCGAACGACTGCGACAGCATGTCGTAGGCCTTGCGCTGAGTGGACGAGGTGGCCTTGGAGCCGTCGTCCGGCAGTCCGAGTTCGAGTTGTGCAGCGGGCAGGGCGATCACACCCAGGGCCACCACCGCCAGGAGCAGGACCTTCGCCGGCTTGCGCAGGACGTACGAGATCCACCGCTGCCCCAGTCCCGTCCTGTCCGGCTTGGCCGCATCAGCCTCGGGGGCGGTCTGATTGCGTGCCTTGCCGCGGACGCGTTCGCCGGCGAATCCCAGGAGCGCGGGAACCAGGGTGGTGGCGACGAGGACCGCGACGACGACGGCACCGGCGGCGGCCAGGCCCATCGCGGTGAGGATGGGCAGCTTCACCACAGCCAAACCGGCAAGCGCGATTACCACGGTCAGCCCGGCGAAGACGACGGCGGATCCGGCCGTGCCGTTCGCGCGGGCAGCGGCCTCCCTCGCGTCGTACCCCTCGGCGCGCTCCGAACGGTAGCGGGAGACGATGAACAGGGCATAGTCGATCCCGACGGCGATACCCAGCATCGTGGCGAGGGCTGAGGTGTTGCTGTTGAGGTCGAGCGGGCCGCTGAGCACGGTGATGGCAGCCATGCTCACGCCGACTCCGACCAGAGCGGTGAGCAGGGGAAGGCCGGCGGCGATCAGGGAGCCGAAGGTGATGACCAGAATGACGGCGGCCAGGGCGAAGCCGATGACCTCGGCCGCGTGGCTCTCCGCAGGGGGCGCCAGCGCGTTGCCGGAGGCCTCCACCGTCAGCCCCTGGTCACGGCCCGCCTCCAGGGCCCTCTCAAGACCGGTGTGATCTCTGTCGGTCAGGTCCGTGTCCTTGGCGGTGTAAGTGACCTGCGCGTAGGCGGTGGTGCCGTCGGTGCTGACCGCCTGCGTTGCGAAGGGATCAGTGACCTGGCCGGCGCGTGAGGAGGACTCCTTGACCTCGGTCAAGGTCGCTTCGAGCGCGGCCTTGTGCTCTGCGTTGCTGATCTTCTCTCCGTCGGGGGCCCGCATGACGACGCGGGCGGTGGCACCGTCGGCGTTGGCGGACGGGAACTTCTCCCCCAGCAGGTCGAAGGCTCGCTGGGCCTCTGTGCCGGGCAGCGTGATGCCTGAGCTGGCAGGCCCTGAACTGTTGGCCGCGCCGGCGCCCACAGCGCCTAGAACGAGGGCCCACAGAAGGACGACCAGCCAGCGCCGCCGGAAGGCGAACCGGCCGATCCTGTGCAGGAAGGTAGCCATGAGGGTGCAGAACTCCGAGTCGAAGGGGGGATTTTGG
The DNA here is from genome assembly GCF_042883525.1 of Streptomyces sp. NPDC058195. NCBI lineage: Bacteria > Bacillati > Actinomycetota > Actinomycetes > Kitasatosporales > Streptomycetaceae > Streptomyces > Streptomyces sp. NPDC058195. The sequence continues at coordinate 99,731 of NZ_JBHVVM010000011.1, read as the reverse complement.
GCGTGCGAAGCCCTGAGCCCGGCAAAAACGCGCTTGCGGGGCCGTGAGGGCATGCAGAAGTAGAAACATGGCCGTCGCACTTCCGCGCGAAGTCGTCAGCAGAAGCGGACAGCACAGAGCCGGGGCGGTACCTCGGCCGGGACCGTGGTCCGGTGTACCGGGATTCAGGTCACGAGGTCATACGGTGGCGGGTTGTGCTGTGAGGGCGGGCAGGAGAACGGTGTCGACGATGGACTCCATCAGCTCCTGGGTGGCCGAAGTGCCGTAAAGGATGCCGTGGGCAACCCACGGGCCGAGCAGAATCCGGTCCGCCAGACCGATCACCGGGTTGCCCGCAGCGATCTCCCCTCTGTCCACCGCACGCTCGAGCAGCCGGGCCAGGTCGCGCACGGCCGGATGGACGAAGATCTCGCGGACCACCTCCATGAGGCCCTCGTCCTGCACGATGGCGGGAGGGATCGACGCAAACGTGTCCTTGTCCGGGTCCTCGGCCACCAACTGCCGCACGACACCCATCAGGTCACCGCGCAGACTGCCCGTATCGATCTGCGACAGGCCGCGCTCGTGCACACTCCAAGCCTTCCACGCCGAGATCACGAGCCGGGGCTTGCTCTCCCACCGCCGGTAGAGCGTGGCCGTGCTGCACTTGGCCCGCTGCGCGACCGCCGCCATGGTCACCTGGTCGTATCCGACCTCACCGACCAACTCCGCCGTCACCCGCAGCAGCTCCCGCTCCCGCTCAGGGGTGAGTTTGCGACGGCGCGATGCCACCGGTGCCTCGGCCATGACTGCTCCTGATCCGGCGTCCGTTGCTGACACCACAACCCTAGTCACCCCACCTATCGAAAATCAAGTTTTCGAAAACAGCATTTTCGATAAATGGTGCGGCCACCCCTCGCTTCCAGGACCGAGCCCACCGGCGGCCCTCAGTTCGACACGCTGAACCTGACAGAGAAGTCGTCGCTGACGACCTCGCGCAGCGCGTCCAGGGACAGGACCTGCGAGGTGGGCCAGAGGTGCGCGCGATCGTGGATTCTCCGGCGCCGGACGGGCCGATGAGGACCACGAGACTGTGCTCGGGCAGCGGCTTCGTGGAGCGGGCGGGAGGCGTCACCGACCCGGTGGGGCTCGATCTGCTCAGCCCGGCGGGCGGCGGTGGAAACCAGCTGCGCGAGCGCGGGGAAGAGACCGCCGGGAACGTTGATGTCCTCCTGGAGCTCGCGCAGGATCGCAGCGAGCTGTAGGGTCTCGCGGCTCGTGTCATAGAGCACAGCTTTGACCAGCGGGTTTCTGGGCTGTCCCAGCCCATGTCCGGGTGCTTGTGTCTCAGTTCCGTGGCATTTCCTTCTGGGCGCCTTCTGCAACTATCCACTCCGCTGTCGACGGTCACGGTTCAAACGACGCCGCCAGTCGCGACCTGCTGCGAAGCCGCATGGCTAGGAATGTGATTGCCCCTTCGCGGCCTGAACCGCACGCGCGCAGGCCGGCAAGCCTCCGCAACTCGGAGAACGGCAGCACGTCGCAGACCATGCGGTCAAACTGCTCGCCCTGGCCCTCGCCTTCGCCGACCCCGCCCGGGCCGGCGACGAGCTCGCCCTCGCCCACCAGCTCCTGACCGGCCTCGACCAGCGCTCCAACACCCTCCTCGCCCAGGTCGTCGCCCTGATCAAGGACGCCGGAACCGGCAGCGTCCCCGCCCGCGCCCAGGACCTTCACTGCGACATCGAGACCGCCGGACTCCCCTTCCTCCACCGCTTCGTGGAGCTCGCCCTTGCCTTCCACCACACCGTCCGCAACGAAGACCAGGACCTGACTGCCACCATCCGCCGCCTGCGCGCGCTCACCGCCGCCGGCGACTTCGCCTACATCACCGACATCGCCCACTTCATGGCCGACCTGCCCCCTGCCCGAGCCCTCGACCACCCGCTGGACCAAGAGCGAGGACGACGTCCGCTCCGCCTGGCACACCCTGGTCCAGGCCTGCCAGGAACACCTGCACACCGGAAACTGACCCAAATATGCACGACGGCCCCGGCCAGATGCGCCTGGTCGGGGCCGTACATGGATCACCGGGCACCAGGCCCGCAAAAGTCAGCCACGCCTCGACCCGCATGTACACCTCCCCGTCAACCCGGCGTTCCCCGTCCGTCTCCACCTCTCACAGTTCCGGCAGGTCGGGCTGGCGGTGCCCGCCGGGCTCCGCGAGGAGAAGTACGGGCGGCGGCGCCACAAGCGGCACACCGTGGTGCTGGTGGTGCCCAGGCACACGGTCGAGTACGCCGATCCCGGCCAGACCGGCCTGGCGCATGAGCCGTTCGACGCGCTTGCGGCCGACGTGAACGCCCTCGCGCTTGAGAACGGCGTGCACGCGCGGTGAGCCGTAGATCCCGCCGGACTCGTCGTAGACCTGCCGGATCCTGTTGGTCAGCGCGGCATCCTGGCGGTGGCGTTCACACGGCTCGGTCTCGGCCTGGCGCCAGCGGTAGTAGGAGGGGGAAGGGATATGCAGTTCCCGGAGAGTGGGCTCGACCTCCAGGTGAGGGTGCTCGTCGAAGAGCGCCGTCGCCTGGACCGGGTCGGGTCGAGCTGTGCCGCGAAAAAGCCGGTGCCGTCCGCAGGATCTCGTTCGACCGCTTGAGCTGGGTGTTCTCCTTGCGCAGCGCGGCCAGCTCGGCGCGTTCGCCGCTGGTGAGCAGGTCGTCACGTTCGCCGGCACCGGCCTCGGCCTGACGGATCCAACCGCGCAGGGGACACCGATCTCCTCGGCCATACGGCGGATCACGGGCTTCGGCTCCGCGGCGCGGTACATCCGCACCGCACGCTCACGCAACTCCAGCGGGTACTTCCTCGGGGCAGGCATCAACAGGGCTCCTCCCTGTGAATCCCATCTGACCTACTGTCACCACTTCCCGCATCTCGGGGGAACCTCACACAGCAGCTACGTCTCCGGGAAGCCAGACAGCCCCGGCTACACCGACGGCCAGAAGGCCGAGGTCGCCCGGTACGGGGAGGAGCTGCTCAGGCTGAGTATCGAGGTCTCCGCCCACCCTTTCTGGGACACCATCGACTCCGGTGAGCGTGCCGGTGCCCGCATGGCGCTGAAGCGCGCCCCCGAGTCTGGTGGCGAGGTGTAGCCGTGGCTGGCCCGGACGGCATATCCGACCTGGACAAGAATCGGTCGCTTGAGCAGTGGCTGGAGCGTGCGTCACCTGTCAGGCAGTCCCGAGACGGCCTACCTGTCCTCGACGATGTCAAACCGCAGCTGGAAGTTTTTGTCGACCCGCCTGAGGCCGCCGCCCTTGATCCGGTACTGCGGGCTTCCCGAGTCCTTCTTGATCTCGTTGAACGTACGCACGATGTTGCGGGTGGATTTGCCGTTCACCGTACTCATCACCTTGTCGAACGCCGCGTCGCCTTCCTCGAAGGTCAACGTGTCCTCGCCCTCAGGCAGCAGCACCCCCAGCACTTCCTTGGCCGCTGTCCCTGAGATGTTCTGCCGGTAGATGGAGTCCGGGAGGCTGCCCGGCACGTCTGTGACCTCTGTGCGTTTTTCGAGCGCGGCCACCGCCTGCTTTTCCAGCTTGCTGCCCGAGACATTGTCCTGGTTCAAGAGTCCTTGCACCTGGGACCACTGGTGGATGAACGCCTCACTGGCCGTGTACTTCTCATCCGTGGCCCGGTAGTTCTCCATCATCACGGCGACAGCGCGGGCCCTTTCCTTGTCCTTGCCGAAGACGTTCTTGAAGTGCCCACCGGACTTCGGGGGCTTGGCTTCCGGCTCCGTGGGGTCCTGCTCGTAGTTCGACGTCGTCTCGTCCAGCTCGATGAACTTTGGAGGCAGCTCCTCACCGAACGCGGTGAGCGCCGGTGATCTCCTGGCCACCATGCCTTCACGCACGCTCCCTTCACCGAAGGCATCCCCGTAGTGCTCCAGCCGCTTCGCGGCGGGTTCCAGTACACGCTGCACAGGCACCCCACCGGCCGGTGCGGGTGTCGGTCCCTCGTGCCCGCCCATCATCCGGGACACCACTAAGTTCCCGTGCGTGCCCTGCAGGGCACGGAGCAGTTCAGCCGAAAGGCGGTTCCGGCCGGGCTGGTACGCACTCTCCGGGGCGCTGTCTCTCCCGGGCGGCACCATCGCTGCTCTGCGGCCCTCCGGGCGCTCGGAATCGGGACGCTTTCCACTCGCACGCACACAGACTCCTCAGGTCCTGAGGAACTCGATACCAGCGCACGGGCGTAATCAGCGTCCAGGTCCACGGGGACAGGGGACGGGACGAGGGCCTGGCCCTGAAGGGCAATCGGCGCGGTCATCCGCCCGCTTCGCCCCCGCCCACGCCTGGACGTCCTCATCGACCGGCAGATCAGGCGGCTCCACCCCGTCAGCCACACCACCCTGAGGTCCCATCCCAGCAGCCGCGGCGCCGCCTGTGCTGGCCGGGCGGGCGAACGCCCCGCCCGCTTCCCTGCCGACCTGGCCGTCGGCTGGGCTGGGCCCCTTCCGCCGGATTCCTGGTCGCGCGAGCCCAACGGCTCCTGAAGGGCGACCGCGCGACTGCGGCCGCCGCCGACGCGGTACGCCAGGCCCTGCCGTCCGAGGAGTGAGGGCTGGAGCGCAGTCGGCCGGGCGCGCGACACCGGTGGATGGACATGGCCGAGCTCGCGGTGACGCGTCAGCGGTGGGCCGCCGAGCAGCAGCCCAATCCCGTCGCCCAGGCGTTCAGCGCCCGGGACCGTGCGGGCACCTACCTGAACTTCGGGGATGTCGAGCGCGGCCTGGTCGTCGTCGACCGGGCGATCGTCGCTGTGCGGTCGGCCCCGCTGAGCACGGCTGAGCGCGACCTTGCGGTCGGCACCCTGAACCTGCGCGGCATGACGCTCGCCGGACGGCTCCGGGACAAAGCCGAGGGCAGGCGCGAGGCGCAGCGGCATATCGAGTCTGCTTGGCGGTCGGCTGGTTCGTTCCCTTGCGGTGGCATCGATGCTCACGGTCTGACGTTCGGGCCGCAGAACACGTTAACGCACGTCCTGGCGACGCAGGTCGACCTCGGACGGCCACGGGCGCGGCTCTCCGGCGGTGTCCGGCGCTCCGTCGTCACGCCGGACACGGTTGGTTGCGGGCGCCCCTCCTGCACCCCGTAAGTGGCCGTGACGAGCAACTCCGGTGCGACCAAAGCAGCTTCATCGTGCGAAGGGAGCGCCCGCGGCCTGCCCTCAGCAGTCTCCGGACGGGCTGAGACCCCGCACGCCGAGCCGCAACGCCGCAGTCGGCCGAATCCGCGCGGCGCACGTACGGCGTCGCACCGTGACGTGAACCCCGTCGGTGCCGGGTGCCCGGCACTCTCACTGGCTCACCGCATACGAGTAACGGTGAGGGTGCCGTGCCGTTCTGCCCCGGCCAGCACGCGGCGTCCGGACCGCTCTGTTCAGGTGCTGAGGTCCAGGACGCGCACGGGCTCGCCCTCCCACCGTTTCGGGGCCGTGGTGGCGATGATCGCCCCGTCCGGGCGGTCGGGGGTGGGCTGCGCGGCGAACTGGCTGTGGGCCGCCGCCCACGTCTCCTGCCGGGCGAGAGCCAGCGCAGCGGACAGGTCCAGGTCCAGGACCGTGATGCCCGGCAGCGCGGCCAGGTGCCCGGCCGTGCCGGGCCGCGTCCGATCGGCCTCGACGAGTGCGCATGCCGGGGCGTACAGGAACCAGCCCGCCTCGGCGTGCGCCCGGTGGATCAGGCGGGAGGCGAGGATGTTGCCCTGGCCGGCCGCGGTCATGGCGGTGTCGTCCAGGACGATGTGCATGGCGTTGCTCACCGGGCCGTCACCCGGGCCAGGCGCCGGTCCAGCTCACTGTCCAGGTCGTCCTCCTCGGAAGCGGTGGGGGCGTAGCCGTTCCACTTCTTCAGTGCGGCCCTGGCCTGCTCGGCGCGCTCGGCGCGCTCGGCCGGGGTGAGCATGGTCTCGGCCAGGCGTGCCAGGTACGCGCGCAGCGACAGGCCTTCGGCGGCCGCGATCGCGGCCAGCCGGTCTTTGGCTTCCTCGGGGATACGGATATTGGCATCGGACATCATCGTGCTCCTTCCCGTCCCTTAAGGATACGGGTACGTACCCGTATCCTCGCGTGGCATTGCGGCTGCTGGAGGCTCCCTCGGCCGACAGCGAAGCAGGTCTGCGCAGGATGTGACGGCTTTGCCGAAGAGGCCCGGCGGCCTCGGTACTGGTGTGCTCTCGTATTCAAGTTCCCCGAGGAATCCGACCCGCTGGTGACCGTGTGTGGTCGCTGGCGGCGTATCGGCTTCATGCTTCGCCGGTCTTGTTGCGGGGGCGTGTGGTGGTCTTGTCGTGGTAGCCGAGAGCCTTTGCGACGACAGGGGCGGGCATCTCCAGGAGTTGCTGCCGGATGGCGGCGTCGCGGGTGGCTGCGGCCCGGACACCGGCGTTGTTGAGGAGCGCGGACAGGTGGTCGGGGCGAAACGGCTGGCCCAAGGGTGATGTTCAGGGCCACGGCGAGGGCGCCGGCCGAGAGGGCGCGGGCGTATCTCAGACGTGCGGTTCGCGTTGTCCTTGGGCTCACCGGGCATCGGGTCCACCCCGTTCGGGCGCCCGGACGGCGGGGTCGAGTTCCCGCAGACCGTCCGCGGTCTCTCACGCGCGGGTGACGGGCCAGTACCGGCCCGAGACCTCGACGGTTTCATGGCCGACATCGCAGCCTGGCCCTCGACACCCCTGCGTCACCCCGGCACGCCGCGTGAGGGACCGTGCTCGTCACGCCACCGCTTGGTGGCGCTGCCCGCCATGACCACCGATACGACGTCTTCGGCAAGTTCTGGCGTGATGGGCAGGTGCCCGAAGAGCACGCGGTAGTACGTGGTCGACGCCAGCATGTCCAGCAGCAGATCGATGTCCGCATCGGACCGGATGTCACCCCGATCGATGCCGCGACGCAGCGCTTCGGCAGTGGTGGCGCGGCGCGGATGGAAGAAGGTGTCCTTGAACTCCTTTTCCAGTCGGGGGTCGTCGGCGAGGTCTGCAACGAGCCCCGGCAGTACTCTTCGGCCCACGGTGCTGGTGAACGCCTCGCTGAGGGTGCCGATACCGGCAATGAGGTCGCAGTGCGTGCAGCCGGTGTCGGGGGTCGGCGTAGTGCCGATGGTCCGGGCCAGAGCCGACACGACCAGGTGCTGGCGCGAGGGCCAGCGGCGACGCAGCGCAGGTTTGCTCGTACCGGCGCGGGCGGCCACCGCCTCCAGCGTGAGGCCGCTGTAACCGACCTCGTTGAGGATCTCCATCACCGCTTCGGGTACGGCCTCGTCGATCCGGGTATCCCGCGGCCGGCCGGAGGCTCTGCGGGCTCCGGCTCTTCCTCCGTCGCTCTTGGTGTTGACCATGCGGCAAGTATAGGTAGCATTCAATTACGTTCCGATACGGAACGGAATTAAATCTTTCGAGGAGTCCACCCCATGTCCCACACTCCCGCCGACGCGAAGGACAGCGACCCCGTGCACGCCCCTGAAGAAGCCCCGCCCTCTCCCCCCGCAGAGAACGGAGCCGGAAAGGAGAGCATCTTCTCGGGCACGTACAGCGCGCTCACCCTCGGCGTTCTGCTGTCGGTCGGCATGGTCGCGTTCGAGTCCCTCGGGGTGGCCACCGTGCTGCCCGGCATCGCGGAGGACCTCGACGGCCTGGGCGCATATGGGTGGGGCCTGTCGGCACTGATGCTCGCCAACATCATCGGCACCGTCCTCGCCGGGCGCGCCGCCGACCGCCAGGGCCCCCGGCGCCCGATGGCCCTGGGCATGCTCGCTTTCGCGGCGGGCTGCGCGGTGGCCGGGGCCGCACCCTCCTGGCCACTGTTCCTGGTCGGCCGCTTCGGACAGGGCCTGGGCGTAGGTGCCGTCATGTCCATGGCCTACACCATGATCGGACTCGCCTACCCCGAGCGCCTGCGGGCCCGGATGTACGCCCTGGTGTCCTCGGCCTGGACGCTGCCTTCCCTCGTCGGCCCCGCTGTCACAGGCATCCTCGCCGACCTCATCACGTGGCGCTCGGTCTTCCTGCTCATGCTGCCGATCACCGCGGTGGCCGCGCTGCTCACCCTGCCCGGCCTGCACCGCGCAGAAACAGCCGCCACCGCCCCGGTCCCGGCCGCTCCGTGGTGGAAGCGTCCGCTGCCCAGCGCGATCCTGCTCACCGTGGGCACCGGCGTACTGCTCCAGGCGCTGCTCCTGAAGAACATCGTCCTGCTGATCGTGCTGGCCGTGGCCGGTGTCGCCATCGCTGTGCCCGCGCTGCGGTGGGTGACCCCGGAAGGCACCCTCAGCGCCCGGGCCGGCCTCGGCGCGGGTGTCGTCGTCCGTGGCCTGCTGTGCGGTGTCTATTTCGGCAGCGAAGCCTTCCTGCCCCTCGGGCTGCAGCAGCTGCGGGGCATGGGCACCACACTGGCCGGTCTGGGCCTGTCCGCCGGAGCCCTCACCTGGGTGGTCGGCTCAGGCCTGCAGGCCAAGCGGGACAACGGGAATCACGGCACGCGCACGGCTTCCACCGTGCTGGGCTTCGCCATCCTGCTGGCGGGCGTCGCGCTGATCGCGCTGACGATCCTGACCAACGCAATCCCCTCCTGGACCGCCCTGGCCGGATGGGCCATCGGAGGCCTCGGCATGGGTATCGGCTTCAACGCTTCCACCACCGCCACCCTGGAGCAGGCCCCGCCGGAGCAGCAGGGTCAAGCCAGCGGCGCGCTGCAGCTTGCCCAGACCCTGGCGACCGGCGTGATCGCCGGGCTCGGCGGCGCGGCCATCGCATTCGCCCAGAACCACGGCGGCTCCACCCGCACCGCACTGCTGGGCGTCTTCGTCCTCACCGGCCTGCTCTCCATCGCGGGCATGCTGATCGCCCGCCGGCTGCGCCCCAAGACAGCACGGCAGGGCTGACCCCGCAGCGCCGCGTCGGACCGCGTCACCGCGCGCCTGACGGGGCTCTGCCGTACTGGGACAACGGCCGGGACTACGAGTACCGCGAGGAGGCGGCCGAGGACCTGCTCGCCCGCCCGGTCACGGCTGCGCAGCTCGCCGGGGTGCGATCCCTCTCCTGGCACACTTCGTCCGCCGCGACACCCCTGATCTGGCGTTACTGGGACGGCGAGAGCGCCGATTTCGACGTGATGAGCTTGGAGGGCATCGCTGGCGCACTGCCGAACCTGACGGTGCTCCGACTCGAGCTGTCCAGGTCTCGGACTTCTCCCCGCTGACCCAGCCGGCTGCTGATGGTTATGGGGCAAGCACATCGGTGTCCGCATCGCCCGCAAAGGAATCGACTCCAGCGAACGGCTCGGCCGTCGCCGGTGGGTCATCGAACGCACCATGTCCTGGCTGACCGGCTACCGCAGGCTCAACCACCGATACGAACGAAAACCAGGCAACTACCTGGCCTTTCTCGGACTGGCAGCTGCTCTCTGCTGCTACAAACGGCTCCTCAAACTGACCATGCAGGACACGGTCTAAGCTTGTTCTTTATCTACCAAGATCTTCCCGGCTTGCCGTTGGCTTTGAGGGTCTCGGGGCATTTGACGGTCTTGCCGACGTCGTAGCGGGGTGCCCGGTGCTTGTTCTTGGTGCCGGGTGGTCGTCCGGGGCCGGTGCCGCGGGGTGTGGGAACGCGGGCCGGGCAGGCGAGGTGGGCGCGGATGTTCCTGAACCCCCGGCGGACCCGGGCTGGGGTGAGCCGGGCGGGGGTGGTGGGTTTCTCCCAGGGGCGTCGGAGGTCCGTGACGAGCGGCCGGGCGAGCCGGAGCTGGGTGTGAGCGACGATCAGGATCCAGGTCCAGCGGTCCGCGGCCTGGGGTGTGCGGAGTTTCGGGGTGGTCCAGCCGAGGGTCTGCTTCGCGAAGCGGAAGGTGTGCTCCAGATCGAAGCGGCGGAGAAACGCCTGCCAGAAGCGGTCCACGTCGGCCGGGGTCGCGCCGGTCCTGGAGGACCACAGCCACACCGGTGGAGCGTCCCGCTCCTTCGGCAGGTGCTCGGCCTTCAGGCGGATCAACGTGCCCTCCACCAAAGGAAGTTCGTCATCATGATCGTGCCATGAGGAGCGGTGGGTGAGCCGGGGGTGGACCCGGTTTCATGCCTGGGTTTCGGCCTTGCCGTAGTTGGTGGTGTCGGTGACCGTGGTGATCGCGGGCTCGGGCCAGGTCTCCGGCCTGGTGAAGCGGAACTCCGGTCCGTGCTTGGGCGGCCGGCCGTTCGTCCCTGGCCGGCGGGGCGGCTTCGGCAGCCGCATGACGCGGTCGGAACGGACCCGGCCGGCCAGCTCGACGGGCAGGTCGCGCAGGACCCACGCCAGGCGGGTGACGTCGTAGCCCGCGTCCATGACGATCACGGTACGGGGATCCCCGTTCTGCCACTGACCTGCGGCGATGAGCCGTTCGGTGACCCCTCTCAGCTGTGCGGCGGTGACCGCGGTCGCGTCGTCCGAAGGGCCGAGCCGGACCGCGTCCAGGATCGCGGTCCAGGACGTGGCCCCCGGCTCCAGCACGGCGACAAAGGAATAGGGCCAGCCCGGGATGAGCTGCGAGGCTGTCTTCGCCCGGCCGTGGACGTGGCGGAACAGCCGATCGGCCGAGCACAGCGCGTCCGAACGGAGCCGCGGCGACACATCGACCGCCAGCACCAGACGCCCACCGTTGAAACGTGGCAGCGACAGCCCGGCCAGCACGGTCCGCAGCCGGCCGGCATCGATCCGGCCGTGGTTCAGACCGCCGTACATCGCTCCGTGCCCACGACGATGCTCCAGCAGCAGCGTCAGATCCACCGGAGACCTCACCGCACCATCCGCACACAGCACCGCGTCCGCAAGCTCGAACAACTCATCCCGCCGGGCGGTCAGACACTCGTAGAACTCGCCCCGGAAGCGTGACGCTTCCCTCCGGGCAGCAGACTCACCCTCACGGCCTTCGTTTTGGTCAGTGCACCTTGGTCGGAGCACATGATCAGGCGAAGGCCGCCCCCACGTCCGGCGAACCCCCAGGTGAGCGACTCAGTACGAGACACCGTTCGAGGCTGGAAGAAAAAGAACAAGTTCAGGCGGTCGCTTCCTTCAGAGCCCTGCGGCAGAGCGCGTCGGCCCTGCGGGTGGTCTCCGGCTGACGGAAGCCGCGGGCCAGCCGCAGGGTGTGGGCGCAGGCGTTGTTCAGGCCGGTGCGGTGGCCCACGGACACGAAGACGGGTTTGACGCCGTCCTGGGTGCGCAGCGCCCGGCCCACCTCCTCCTCGCCGTCGAGCAACGGCGCCCAGTCGCCCCGGCGGGGGCCCGGCTGCTCGTACGTGAAGGTGAACGGGTTCTTGGCGACGCCGATCACCGGGAGGCCGGTGAGTACCCCGAGGTGGCTGGCGAGCCCGAAGCGGCGGGGGTGCGCCCGGCCGTATCCGTCGCAGATCACGAGTCCGGGGTCGACCGGCAGCGCTTCCAGCGCGGCCAGCACGGCCGGGATCTCCCGGAAGGCCAGCAGGCCGGGGACGTACGGGAAGGTGATCCGGCCACGGGCGGTGGCCTCGGCGACCACCTCGGACGTCTCCGCGTCGAGGACGACCGCCGCCGCGACGACGACATCGCGCTCGTCGTCGTAGGCGACGTCGACGCCGGTGACCCGTCCGGTGCCGGGCGGCGGGCCCGGCTCGTCGAGCACCACCCGGGTCCGCAGGGCGTCCTGGACGGCGCGGGCCTCGGTCTCGTCGGCGGGCATCGCGAACTTTGTCATGGTGCCGTCGAGTCTAGTGCTGCGGCGTGCTGACTCGTGGAGGGCCATAGCGGCCTGGGGCGGTGCGCCCTCGCAGGTCCGGCGGCAGGGCTTGGCGGTCGTGCCGGATCGTGAACGTGCCGGTCCTGCCGATGAGGTCGTCGCGGCGGGGGGAGCCGCCGTGCCGCGAGACGGGGCGCGTGAGGGCGCGGAGGTACGGCTCTGCCTGGCTGAGCCACGGGGCGGGGGGCGGGACGGCGTCCTGCCCAGCGGCTCCCCCTCCGGATCATCCGAAGAAGCCCTCGACCGCACGTGCGGCCTCTGTCCCAACGGCCCGGCGTCAGGGACAAGCACACGCGCTCGGCGATCCGAAAGGGTGCGGCACTAGGGTCTTTCGTTTGGATCAGGCTGGATCAGGGAGCGGGGGCTGGTGCGTGCAGCTGCAAGGCGGAGGAAGGAGCCGACGCGGAGCGTCGGTGACTGACGACAACGCGGCAGATGTGCGTGCCAGCCCCCGCGAGCCCGGCATGATCCAAACGAGAGGCCCTAGGATTCGTCCGGTGCACCGGACGAATCTGACAGCGGCGAACGACAGCGCATCCTGGGTCGGCCTCAGCCTGGAGCTTCAGCGTGCGACCGAGCCGGGGCTGCGGCCGGAGGCGGCCAACGGGAATCAGATCGTCCTGTCGCAGGGGCCGCACGTGGTGCTCTCCGCCAGGATCGACGACGACCGGGGCGGAGTCGCGTACTCCCGCACGGACCACTACCGATCGCCCATCGCCCCGTTGCGGGCCACCGAGGTGCGCGCCGTCTCCGAACGAGGGCAGCCGTCCTGGTACACCCGCTGGGCGCATCGCTTTGCCGACGCCCTGGAAGCCTCCCCCATCGGTCCGCTCCACGAGGGACGGTGGGTGCTGTCCCGGCGACTTGCCCGGGAAGGGATGGCCCGGACCGGAGACGGCCCGGCCCGCCCGTGGCGTTCGCTGTTGCTCGACGAGCATCCGGACGGCTCCATCGACTGGTTCACCGGCTCGTGGCGGGTCGTGCCCCTGCGGCGGATGCCGACGCCCGGCGAGGGCAGGGTGAAGGCCTACCGCAAGCAAGCCCGGGAAGGCATCCTGCCGCCCGCACTGCTCTGGTGGTTCAGCGGGCTCAACTGCTACGTGGTCCTGGACGGCCACGCCCGCCTCGTCGCCGCCCTCGCCGAGAACCGGGAGCCGGCGGTCCTGGTCCTCTCCCGCGCGCCGTCCGGGGAACAGACCAGGACCGGGACGGACCGGGCCCTGTCGGCCTATCACCTCACCATGTCCGTCCTGGACGGCCCCCATCCAGTGACGGACCGCCAGGGCGCGGCCCGGGACGCGAGCCGCCTGCTCGCCACTCAGCTGCACCATCTCGCGGTCGACTACGCGCCCACCCGCGCATGGCCGATGCCGGCAGCCCACCGGCCCGGCCTCGGTACGCCCCGGGTCTGAACTCCGGCGCCTTGGGAGGTCCGCCCCACTGACCGCGGAGTCAGGCTCTCGCGTCCGTGACCAGGCACCGGGTGACTCCGGCCGGGACGACAGTGCGCCTACGGGAAAGCGGCCTGCCCACCGGTCCTCGACGGCACGCCACTTCGGCCCCTGTCGCATCAACGCGGCGCGGCACTGAGCCGTGTCCGGCGGATCACGGGGCCGGGCCACGGCCGGACTGAGGCGAGGGCCGCGCCAGTGCCCTCATCGTGTTGACCGCCCCCGGCATGCGGTGCTGGAGTCGGCACATGGACAGCATCCCCGCCAACCGGCGGCTCTGGAACCAGATCAGCAGCGCCTACCAGCACGAGCACGACCCGCAGATCGGCGCCGCACCCCGGCTGTGGGGCATGTACTCCATCCCCGACGCGCACCTGCACGCCCTGGGCGACGTCACCGGCAAGCGCGTCCTCGAACTCGGCTGCGGCGCCGGCCAGTGGTCCAGGGCGCTCGCCGCCGAGGGTGCCAGCGTGGTCGGGCTCGACGTGTCCGAAGCCCAGCTCGCCGCGGCGGACCGCGCGAGGGGAGCGGCCCGCTACCCGCTCGTGCAAGGCGCCGCCGAGCGACTCCCCTTCGCCGCCGAAAGCTTCGACCTGGTGTTCTGCGATTTCGGTGGGCTCAGCTGGGCACCCCCGGACCTGGCCGTCCCGCAGGCAGCACGCGTCCTGGGCCGAGGCGGGCGCCTGGTGTTCAACGTCGCCAGCCCCTGGTTCGAAGCGTGCTACGACGAAGCCGCCAGCCGCGTGACCACGACGTTGCAGCAGGACTACTTCGGGCTGGACACCATCGCCGAAGGCGACGGCGCGACCAGCTATCAGCTCACCTACGGCGACTGGGTCAGGGTCCTGCGCGGCGCGGGTCTCGTCATCGACGACCTCATCGAGCCGCGGCCCGGACCCGGAACACCCAACGGCTACAACGAGACCGACCCACCGGACTGGGCACACCGCTGGCCAGCGGAACTGCTCTGGGTCACCCACAAACCGTAGGTTCCGCCGCGCCGAGACGTGGAGGCGTCCCCTCGCCGGGCAGGCGCGGGCGCTGTCCGGCGGATCGTGCGACGTCCCGATCGGCCGCTCGCCGGTCCGGTCATGGGGCGGGGAGATCCGACGGGTCGCGCAGGGTGAGAACGACGACGCCCCGGCGAGGGGACCGGACGGTCCCGGAGCGGGCTGACCCGCACGATCCGTCCCGCCGGGGGAGGCGGATGCCGCCCGGTGGCTCGCCCGGCCGTTCCGGGCCAGTGGGGCGACGTCCCGGGAAGAGTGCCCACCGCGACCCGGACCAGCAGGGAACGGACACCCCGGGATCCTCGGAGTCACCTGATCCGCCGGACAGTGCCCAGGGCGTGTCCGGCGGGCCTTCGGCGGGCCCGTAGCCTGGCGGTCATGTTCGTACTGGAATTGACCTACACCGCCCCCGTCGAACGGGTCGACGCACTGCTCGCGGACCATGTCGCCTGGCTGGACGGGCAGTACGCGGCCGGGGTGTTCATCGCCTCGGGCCGCAAGAACCCGCGTGACGGCGGGATCATCCTGGCCGTCGGGGACGACCGGGCGGAGATCGAGAAGATCGTCGCGGCAGACCCGTTCACGGTGCACGGGGTGTGCGCGTACACGGTCACGGAGTTCATCGCGACGAAGACGGTGGCCGGACTGGCCCCGTACCGCCAGCAGTTGCCCGGATAGCGGGGTGCCTCCCGGGGCGGGCCCGAGCCCGTCCCGGGAGGCGTGCGGCGCGGCTGTCAGCGTCCGGCGCGTGCCACGCGCCCCTGTTCACCGGCCGCCCAGCAGCCGCCGTCCACCGTGCAGTCGACGGTGTCGTACGAGCCGGTGTCGACGGTGCGCCAGGTGCGGCCGCCGTCCGTCGTGAGGTCGGTGCCGGTGGGGCCGACCGCCAGCGCACCGGACCCGCTGCGGGGCAGGTAGGCGACGCCGGAGCGGTAGGCGGCTGGCGGAGCGGCGGACTGCCGCCAGGTGCGGCCCCCGTCGCCGGTGACCGCCGCGGCCCGCGGCGAGGGTTCGCCGGGGCGGTAGTCGCCGCCGACCGCGATGCCGTGGCGGCGGTCGCGGAAGGCCAGCCCGAAGACACCGCGGGCCGGGTCTCCGGCCGGGACCGTCGACTCGGTCGCGGTCCAGGTCAGGCCCCGGTCCGCGGAGTGCAGCACCCGCGCGGTGGCGGCACCGCCGGTCGCCAGCCAGACGTCCCGGGGGCCCGAGGTGACCAGGCACTGGCCGCTGGCGGCGAACGCGGCCTCCCCGGGCTGCGCGTCCGGCATGCCCGTGGCGGGCAGCACCCGCCAGCTGCGGCCGCCGTCCGCGGTCGACAGGATGCGGTACCTGCCGTCCACCGGATCGCTCATCGCCAGTCCGTGGCGGCTGTCGAAGAAGGCGAGGCAGTCGTAGAAGGCGCGGGCGTCGGTGTTGCGGAACGACTCCGTCCAGGTCACGCCGCCGTCCTCGGTGCGCAGCACCCGGGAGGCCTCGCCCTCCCCGATGGCCAGGGCCACCGCGCGCCGGGCGTCGAACGCCTCGATGTCACGGAACTCCAGCCCTTCCCGGGCCGCCCCGGCCGGTGACACATCGCGCCAGTGCCGGCCGCCGTCGACGGTGCGCAGCACCGTGCCCTCGGACCCCGCCACCCAGGCGGTGCGGCGGTCCACGGCGGCGAGGCCGCGGAACCGTGCGTCGGTCCCGGTGTCGGTGAGCGTCCACACCGGCCGCTGGCCGGGCCGGTCCCCGTCGTGCGGCACCGCCGCTCCCACCGGTGTGGCCGAGGCCGCGACCAGCGCCGCCGCACTCAGCCCCCAGGACATCAGCCGTCTCGTCTTCCCCTTGACCCTCATGGCGCTGGAAGCTAGCCCACCCGTTCGCGCGCCGTCCAGGGTCCGCCGCCGGGAAACGCCCGTGGAGGGCGGCGGCGCGACGCACGGTGACACAGCTCACCCTGTCACGCGGTGCACGGATCCGGGCGTTCCGTCGTCTGTCCCGGTACCGGGAAGCGTTCGCCTGGCAGAGAAGGGGAGCAGGTCGTGTCCACCGTCATCCAGCAGTCCGTGCAGGCTCGCATGGTCGCGTCCGCGCCGCGGATGGAGACCCTTCCCGCCACGCTCCAGTACGACCCGAACGATCCGTTCACCGTACGGATGGCGTTCCCCGCCCCGGCGACCCTGGAAGGCACCGAGGTGGCCTGGGAGTTCTCCCGTGAGCTGCTGGCCGCGGGGATGGACACGGAGGCCGGTCTCGGGGACGTGCGCATCCGGCCGTTCGGGTACGACCGTACGGTCCTGGAGTTCCACGCCGTCGAAGGGGTCGCGATGGTGCACGTCCACACGGCCGAGCTGCGGCGCTTCCTGGAGCGCTCGCAGGAGCGGGTGCCGACCGGTGACGAGCACCTCTTCCTCGGCCTCGACCAGAAACTGGCCACGCTGCTCGGCGACGCCCGCTGACCCGCGTCCCGGTCGCCTCCGCCGCCCCGTGTCCGGCATGGGTCCGGCGCATCCGCAGCAGAGAATCGCGACATAACGTCAGATAACCGGTCACTGAACGAGCCGGATTGGCGGTGACCTTACCCCCGCCTTAACCTACGGTCTCGTAACCTACGTATCCGTAGGTACTTCTCCCGTCCCCAGGAGTCCCCCGTGACGATCACCGCTCCCCACCTCGGCAGCCCGAAGGCGTGGACCGACGCCCAGCTGCTGTACGCCCTGGAAGAGGTGGTGGAGAAGGAGCTCAACCGCCATCTGAAGGCCGCCAAGGACTGGATGCCCCACGAGTACGTGCCGTTCTCCGACGGGCGGAACTTCCCCGGCGTCTTCGAGGACGGCGAGGCCTGGCAGGCCGACCAGTCCAAGGTCACCGACATCGGCAAGATCGCGCTGGTGGTGAACCTGCTGACCGAGGACAACCTCCCCAGCTACCACCACGAGATCGCCTCGCTCTTCGGCCGCGACGGCGCCTGGGGCACCTGGGTGCACCGGTGGACGGCGGAGGAGGGCCGCCACGGCATCGTGATGCGCGACTACCTGCTCACCTCGCGGGCGGTGGACCCGGACAAGCTGGAGCAGTTCCGGATGGCGCACATGGCGGAGGGCTTCGAGTCGGACAACCGGCACTCGATGCTGCACTCGGTGGCGTACGTGGCCTTCCAGGAGCTGGCCACCCGGGTCTCGCACCGCAACACCGGTCATCAGTCGGGCGACCCGGTCTGCGACCGCATGCTGGCGCGGATCGCGACCGACGAGAACCTGCACATGGTCTTCTACCGCAATCTCCTCGGCGCGGCCTTCGAGCTGGCGCCGGACCTGACGATGCAGGCCGTGCGCGATGTCGTCGTCAACTTCCGGATGCCCGGTCACGGCATGCCCGGCTTCGAGCGGGCCGCCGCGCAGATGGCGATCGGCGAGATCTACAACATGCGCATCCACCACGACGACGTGATCCAGCCGGTGCTGCGCTACCTCAGGATCCTGTCCATCGACGGCCTGGGCCCCGAGGGCCTGAAGGCGCAGGAGGAGCTGGGGCTGTTCATGGGCGGCCTGGACCACGAGGCGTCGAAGTTCGACGAGAAGCTGGCGGCGCGCAAGGCCCGGATGGCAGCGCGCGGGCGCGCCTGACGGCTGCGGGGTCCGCGGGTGGCGGAGCGGGAACCGTACCGCCACCCGGCGCTCACACCGTCGCGCGCAGATCCTGGGCGTAGTACGCGATCGCCTCGTGGTATTCGCGCACCGAGGGGTCCGTGCTGCCGGACGCGAGCAGTTCCAGCAGCAGGCGCATCGCCTCGTGGTGGGCGCCGGTGTTGAAGAGGGCCATGGCCAGGAAGGTGCGCAGCGCCCCGTCCTCGGGGAACCGCCTGACGCCGTCGCGCAGGGTCTCGGCCGCCTTCTCGTACTGGCCGAGCACCCGGTAGGTACTGCCGAGTCCGAGCAGCGCGCCCCGGCGGTCCTCCTCGGACAGCCCGGCCCCGGTCAGGGCGCGTTCGTAGAAGGGCACGGCCTCGGCCTCCAGGCCGAGTACGTCGTGGGCCCAGGCGGTCTGGTAGGCGACTGCCGCATCGTCGGGGAAGTCGGCACCAAGGGCGAGCAGCCGCTGCCGGGCCTCTTCGCGGTGCCCCCCGGTGCGCAGGGCCACGGCCGCTGCGAGCAGGCTGTCCCGGTCGTTGTCGTTGTCGTTCATCCCGGCATTTTGCCAGGTCCCGTATGTCCGGCCTGATCCGGGCGGGGGACCTCCGGGAGGAGGTTCAGGCGCGGCGGGTTCTGCGCAGGCGCTCGCGCTCCTTCTCGGAAAGGCCGCCCCACACGCCGAAGCGCTCGTCGTTGGCGAGGGCGTATTCCAGACAGGCCAGGCGCCCCTCGCAGGCGTTGCAGAGCTGCTTGGCCTCGCGGGTGGAGCTGCCGGGGGCCGGGAAGAAGAACTCGGGGCCGGCCTGGGCGCACAGCGCTGTTTCCTGCCAGGCGAGTGCGGGGTCGGTCGCGGTGTTGATCAGCATGGGACCACCATGCCCGGTCGCGATAAACGACTGATCAACGCGCCATCAATACGGCGCGCCGACGACTTCCGGCCAGGTCTCTGCATACCCGGGCGGCGGGACCGGGAAACCCCGCGCGGAGGGCCGGGCGCGGTCCGCCGACGCGCGCCCGGCCCTCCCCCGTGCGGTCAGCGGCTGACGCCGAGTGCCGGCAGCACCGTCTCGGCCACCCGGTACGCCTCCTCCAGCAGCGGGTTTCCCGAGAGGATGAAGGTGTCGACGCCCAGGTCCTGGAACTCCTGGAGACGTTCGACGACCTGGGCCGTGGAGCCGACGACGGCGGTACCGGGGCCCGGCCGGAACAGGCTCATTCCCGGCCATAGGTTGGGGTGCGTCTCCAGCTCCCGGGCGTGGCGGGGGACCTTGCCGCCGTGCTGGCGGAACTGCCGCTGCCAGCCCACCCCGTCCTCCCCCGCCCTGGCCCCGAGCTGCCGGGTGTAGGTCGCCTCGCTCGTCACGTCGAGGAGCCGGTCGGCCGCCGCCCACGCCTCGGCCTCCGTGTCGCGGACGATGAGGTGGAGGCGCAGGCCGGTCCTGAGCGTGCGGCCGTGCGCGGCGGCCCGCGCCCTGACCCGGTCCAGTTTCTCCCGGAGCAGGTGCGGGGGCTCGCCCCAGGTCAGGAAGACGTCGACGTGCTGGGCGGCCATCTCGATGCCGGGCCCGGAGGAGCCGCCGAACCAGAGCGGTACGTGTGAATCCTGGACCGGCTTCAGGTCTCCGAAGGAGGCTCCGGCGTTCTTCAGGTCGTAGAAGCGGCCCTTGTGGTCGAAGACCTCGCCCGCGGTGAGCCGCTTGACGATCGACCAGTACTCGGCGCTCAGCTCGTACCGTTCGTCGTGCTCGACGTGGAGCCCGTACTCCTGGAGGGACGCTGTCGAGCCGTTGACGACGTTGAAGCGGAGCCGGCCGCCGAAGAGGTGGTCGAAACTGAGGGCCATCTTGGCGAGCAGGGTGGGTGAGATCAGGCCGGGGTGGACGGCCAGCAGCGGCTTGAACCGGGTGCTGGTGGAGGCGGCCAGCGCGCTGCCCAGGGGCCAGACGTCGTAGAGGTCGGTGGCGAGGAGTGCCCCGCTGTAGCCGAGGCGTTCGACCGTACCGGCGAGCTGGGCGAGGTAGCCGTGGTCGACCGGCCGCCTTCCTTCGGGCTCCCAGGGGTAGGCGCCTTCGCGCGGGATGATGTACCAGAGGACTTCGGTCGCCATGTCGTCACGCCGCCCGGTGGGCGCGGGCCCCGGTCCGGGCGTGTGCGACGGTGACCGCGCGGTCGATGACGCCGGTGCGGTGGAAGATGTCGGCAGCCTCCTGCTGTTCGGCGAGGAAGGACTCGGTGACCGGTTCGATCCGCCACGGCAGGGCGGACAGCGCGCTCTCCCAGTCGTCGGCCGATCCGCCGAGGTCGGCGGCGGCGATCCAGGCCGCCTCCCGGGGGTGCGCGGCCGCCCAGTCGTCGGCCTTCCCGAGGGCCCGGGTGAGGGCCTCGATCACTTCGGGGCGGCTCTCGGCGAGGTCCCGGCGGGCGAAGAAGACGGAGCGGTCGGTGATGACGTCGCCGGTGGGGATCAGGGTGCGCAGGCCGCCGACGCGGCGGGCGGCGGCCAGGTGGGCGCCCTGGGCGACCCAGGCGGCGATGGCGCCGGTGCGCAGGAGTTCCTCGCTGTTCGCGCCGCTGTGGACCGGGGTGATGTCGGTGGCGTAGGAGAGTCCGGCGTCGTCGAGTGCCTTGGCGATGAGGTGGGTCTGCCAGGAGCCGGTGGCGAGGTGGACGGTGGCGCCCCTGAGGTCGGCGACGGTGCGGACCGGGGAGTCCTCGGGGACCAGGACCGCTCCGTGCCCGGGGCGGGGTGCGGAGACGGCGGTGTAGACGATGTCGTGACCGGCGGCCTGGGCGGTGATGGGCGGGGTGGAGCCGGTGCCGCCGAAGTCGATGACGCCGCGGGCGAGGAGTTCACCGGTGCGGACGCCGTTGGTGTACGGGTGGAAGACGACGCGCTCGCCGAGCGGCGCCAGTTCTTCCTGGGCGAGGCCGAGCCGGGTGAGGTGGTGGAGGTGGTAGAGCGACGGGTTGCTGCTGTGCACTCCGATGGTGATGGTCATTCAGATCACTCCGGCTTCGGTTCGGTCGGGGGTGTTCGGGAGGGCGCGGGCCGTCGGGACGCCCAGATCGTCGAGGAGGCGTCGGCGCAGCGCGCCGAAGGCGGGGTCGCCCGGGTCGCGCGGGCGGTCGACGGTGACGGGTTCGTCGGTGACCAGGCGGCCCTCGCGCAGTACGGCGACCCGGTCGGCGAGGCGGACCGCCTCGTCCACGTCGTGGGTGACGAGCAGGACGGCGGGGCGGTGCTGACGGCACAGCTCCCCCACCAGGTCCTGCATCCGGAGCCGGGTGAGGGCGTCGAGAGCGGCGAACGGTTCGTCGAGCAGGAGCAGTTCGGGTTCGCGCACCAGGGCGCGGGCGAGGGCCACGCGCTGGGCCTCGCCACCGGACAGGGTGGCGGGCCAGGCGTCCGCGTGCCGTTCGAGGCCGACCTCGGCCAGGGCCCGTCGCCCGTCCGCGGCGCGCCCGCGCGGCAGGGCGACGGTCACATTGGCCAGGACCTTCTTCGAGGGGATGAGCCGGGGTTCCTGGAAGACGACGGTGCGGGCCTCGGGAACCAGCACCTCTCCGTCGTCGGCGGCTTCGAGGGCGCCGAGGATGCGCAGCAGGGTGGTCTTTCCGCTGCCGCTGGCGCCGAGCAGGGCGACGAACTCGCCGCGTGCGATGTCGAGCCGGAGCCCGTCGAGCACGGCGCGGCCACCGAAGGCGCGGCGCAGGGCGCGTACCCGTACGGCGGTCCGTGGGGCCGGTCCGGTCATCGGGGGGCTCCTTGCGGGGTGTGCCAGGGCATCAGGACGCGTTCCAGGAGCCGCACGACGATGTCGGCGCAGAGCCCGAGCAGTCCGTAGACGAGGATGCAGACGGCGAGGACGTCGGTGCGGGCATAGCTCTGTGCCTGGGACATCAGGTAGCCGATGCCGGCCGTGGCGTTGATCTCCTCGGCGGCGATCAGGGCGATCACGCTGAGCGTCATGGAGAGCCGCAGCCCGGCCAGGAGCGAGGGCAGCGCCCCGGGCAGGACGACTTCGCGCACCAGGGCGAGCCGTCCCATGCCGAAACTGCGCATGGCCTCGACGAGTCCGGGATCGGTGTCGCGCACCCCGCTGGATGTCGAGACGTACATGGGGAAGGTGGTGGCGACGGCGATGAGGAGGATCTTGGCGGCCTCGTTGATCCCGAACCAGACCATGAACAGCGGCACCAGGGAGAGGAAGGGGATGGTGCGCAGGGTCTGGAGGGAGGAGTCGAGGAGTTCGTCGCCGAGGCGGGTGAATCCGGTGGTGATGCCGAGGACCAGTCCGGCGGTGAGGCCGATGAGAAGGCCGAGGCCGGAGCGGGTCAGGGAGGTGGCGAGGGCGTCGGGCAGCTGGCCGTTGCCCCACAGCTCCCCCACGGCGCGCAGGACGTCGGCGGGTGGGGCGAGGACGTCGGGGGTGAGTACGCCGGTGGCGGACGCCGCCCACCACAGGGCGAGGAGGACGACCGGGCCGAGCGCCCGGACGGTCGCGGCGTATCCGCGGCCGCGGGCCCGGCGACGGGGAGGGCGGGGCCGGACGAGCCCCGGGGGCGGGGCGGTGGCGCTCATGTCAGCTTCTCGATGTCGAGGAGGTGGGGGGTGACGTCGATGCGGTCCCTGGTGACCTTCTGTTCGGCGTAGAAGGCGGCGACGTCCTGGAAGCGCTCGATGTCCTCGGGGCCGATGGGGTCGACCGTCCCGCCCGCGCGGGTGAACCGGGTCTGGACCTCCTTGGCCTTCCCGGTGACGGCGGTCGGCCCGGCGTCGGTGAAGACGTTGAGGTACGCGGCCGGGTCGCTCTTCTCCTCGGCGCTGGCGTCGTGGAGGTACCGGTAGAGCGCCCTGACGATCTCGGGGTGCCGCTCGGCGAATCCGGTGCGTACGGCGTTGAGGCTGTAGTTGTCGGAGCCGATCGCGGCGCCGTCGGCGACGAAGCGGGCCGTGCCGCCGCCGATCTCGGCGACGGCGTACGTCGCCCAGACCGCCCAGGCGTCGACCTGTCCGGCGTTGAAGACGGCGGCTGTCCGGTCGGGGCGCAGGTAGACCCGCTCGACCCGGTCGGCGGGGATCTTCGCTCGGGCGAGGGCCTTCAGCAGCAGGTACTCGCCGGTGCCGCCCTGGTTGACGGCGACGCGCCTGCCCACCAGGTCCTTGACGGAGGTGATGCCGGAGTCCTTCTTGACGAGGATGCCCTCACCGGCGGCGTCCGGATCGACGGCGGTGAAGAACTTGAAGCCGGGGCGCTGGGCGAGCGAGGTGATCCCGGAGGTGATGGAGCCGGTGGCGATGTCCAGCTGGCCGGCGTTCATCGCCTGGGCGGCGGGGGCGAAGGGGCCCGCGCTGCCGGTCCAGCGCACTCTGGCGCCGACCTTGGCGAGCGCCGTGTCCAGGCTGCCGTCCTTCTTCCCGAGGGCGAGGACGCCGGAGTTGCCGGGGTCGGGGATGCGGACCTCGACCGTGCCCCGGGCTCCGGGGCCGCCGCCGGTCCCGGAGCCGCCGCAGGCGGCGAGGACGAGCAGCGCGGTGGCCGTCAGGAGGGCGGTGGCGGCGGCCTTGGCCTCGCGGGGTGTTCGGGGGATGTTCACGGGGCGGGGGTCCTCACGGGGTCGGGGGCGGCGGCCAGTGCGGTGGCGCGGCGCAGTGGTCCGGGGTCGGCCCAGGCGGTGATGTCGACGGGTTCGGACAGGAAGCCGTGGCCGCGCAGGGCGGCCTCCTGTTCGGCGAGCAGGGCCAGCCGGTCCGCGGCGAGGCCGGGGCGCAGGGCGAGGTGGGTGCCCGGCCGGTAGGCCCCGGCGACTCCCTCGGCGCCCGCGCCGGTCTCGGCGCCGAGGATGCGGGCCACCTCGGCGGGCTGCCCGGCGGCCCAGTCGGCGGCCCTGAGCAGGACGGCCAGGAAACGGTCTACGAGCCCGGGGTGCTCGTCGAGGAGTTGCTGGTGGACGGTGATGGGGCGCGGGGTGCCGTTGTTGGTCCGGAAGCGGTGGTCGGCCAGTTCGTCGAGCTCGACGGCGATCTCCGCGCCCTCGCGCCGGGCGGCCTCGACGGCGCGGGCGCCCTTCACGTAGACGGCGTCGACCTCGCCGCGGCCCAGCGCCGCCAGTTCGGCGGCCCACTGGCCCCGGTGTCCGGCGGCGGGGACGTCGACGAACGTGGCGTCGTCCGGGGTGAGCCCGGCGGCGGCGAGGGCTCCGTCGAAGCCGCGCAGGGCCATCGCCCGCCAGAAGTCGATGGCGACGGTGTGGACGGGGACGGCCAGCCGCAGCCCGCGCAGGGCCCCGGGGCCGCGGATGCCGGAGCCGGGGCGGACGAGGACGGTCTGCCGTTCCTCGATCCAGGTGAGGCCGATCAGCCGGGTCCGTTCGCCGCGTGAACGGGCCCACAGGGCGGGTACGTTGCCGCCCTCGCGGAACAGGCCGGGCAGGGCGTGGGTGAAGTGGGCGGCCGGGTCGACGCCGGGGGCGGCGTCCTGGAGGGACCGCACCGTGATGCCGTCGGCGGCGAATTCCTCGGTGAGCCAGCCGCGGTCGGCGGCGATACCGGTCGCGGTGGGGACGGGACAGCGGGTGAACCAGAGCGTCGGAGGCAGGGCGGCAGGCGTCATGGAGGTCTCCCCGGGGGATCGGCGAAGCGGAGGGGGTGGCGGGCGCGCACCGGGTCAACTCCGGGGCCCGGTCAGCGGGTACGGCCGGGCACCCCGTCGCACCGGAGCACGGCAGGGGGCAGCACGGAGCGACGAGGGCGCGACGGCGCGCGGAAAGGAGAAGGGGGTGACGTCAGCGACAGGCGGCGCTGGTGACCCGTGCGAGGTCGATGTGACGGCGCAGGGTCAGGGCGAGCGGGACCGGAGCGGCGTGGGCGCGGTCCGCGGTGCGGCGGGCGGCCATGGCACTGCTCCCTTCTGCTCGTCGGTGCCGACGTGCCGAGACTGCCACGGTCGGGGTTCCCCCACAACTCGCTTCCCATGATGTGGGATTCGGTGTGAACACGGTGTTTCGGCACCCTTTTCCACACGCCTCCGGACTCCCGTAATGTGGCACCTCGGCCCGGTCATGGCCTCAGGAGTCCGGGGGGTGGCCCGATGAGCGGAGAGTGAGCCGGTATGACCGAGGACGCGACGGCGCGTGCCCCCGGTGGAGCGCAGGCCGTCCGGCGCGCCCTGGACGTCCTGCACTGCTTCCATGACAACGGCCCCGATCTCAGCGCCTCCGACCTCGCCCGCCGCCTCGGGCTCTCCGGTTCCACGGCGCACCGGCTGGCCCGTACGCTGCTGGGCGCGGGCTTCCTGGAGCAGGACGCCCACACGTCCCGCTACCGGCTGGGGCCCGCGGTGACCGAGCTGGGCAGGCTCTCGTACCACCAGCGCGGTCTGCACCTGGCCGCTCCCGAGCTCACCGATCTCGCCGCGCGCACCGGCGCCACCGCCGATCTGGCCCTGCGCAGCGGCCCGCACGCGGTGATCGTCGCGGGCGGTTCGGTCACTCCGCGGACGGGGCTGCGCAGGCCGCTGCACTCCACCGCGCTCGGCAAGGTCCTGCTGGCCTGGGCCCGGCCGGGTGAGGGCGGGCCCGCCTCGCTGCCTCCGCTGCCCGCCTTCACCGACCGCACGATCGTCGAACCGGCTGCCCTGGAGGCCGAGTTGGCCCGGGTGCGGTCCGAGGGGTACGCGGTCAACGACGGCGAATCGGCCCAGGGGGTGCGGACGCTGGCGGTCCCGGTGCTGGACGCCGCCGGTCACGCCCGCTTCGCGCTGGCGCTCCGGGCCACCCCGAGGGTGATCACCCATGAGCGCGCCGACTGGTTCCTGGACCGGGCCCGGTCCTGCGCTCGGGCCCTGGAGGTGCTGCTGCTCCCTCCGGCCGAGCGCCGCCCGCCCGCGCCCTGAGCAGCCGGACTGTCAGTGCCGCGTGGCACGATAGGGACCGTCCGGGCAGGGGCCGGACGGCAGCCGGGGTGCGCGGACAGAGGGACGTAGATGACACGGGCCGGAGCCTCGGAGGAAGGGGCGCTCACCGGGCGGGCCGCCCGGGAGCTGCTGGAGCGGGCGGACGGGCTGCTGGCGTCCGCGCGCGTCGTGCTGGCCGACCACACCGCCGCCGTCGCAGCCGTGCGCCACGCGCTGGATCCGATGCTGGACGCCCTGGTCGGCCGGGAGCTGGCCGTGATCCCGGTGTCCCGGCTCAAGGACGTCACCGAGGGCAGGCTGCGGCTCGGCGCGATCGAGCAGGCCGGTTTCACGACCGTGGGCCAGGTCCACGCGGCCGGCCGCTACGAGCTGCGGCAGATTCCCGGGGTCGGCGCGCAGACCGCCGATCAGGCGCTGGCCGCCGCCGGGCAGATCGCCCACGCGGTGCGGGAGACGGTCGCGGTCCGGATAGCCGTGGACGACCCGGACGAGGCGACGACCACCCTGGTCATGGCGTTGTACCGACTGGTCGAGGCCGGGCCGGACGTCCGCCGGGCGGTGGACGCGGCGGGTCGGCTGACGGGGCGGCTCGACCCGTTGCTGGCCTCGGCGGGTCCGGCCCGGCGCCGGATGCGGATGCTGTTCACGGGGCGGCAGACCCGTTCCCTCGCGCTGGAGGCCGTCGCCGGGGTACGCGGCGTCGTCGCCGACGCGGTGCGGCGCGAGCTGCCGCTGCTGTTCGGGCAGGTCTCGGCCGACCTGCTGCGGTCCGGGGAGTCCGAGGTCGCGGCGTGGGTCGATTTCGAGCTGCGGTCCGCCGAGTACTACAGCCTGCTCGCCGAGTTGTCCGGCAGCGGCCCCGACCGGGACGCCGCCGAGGGCTTCCTGCCGTCCGGGATGGCGGACCGGGTGCGGGAACTGCGGCTGGACGATGCCCAGTTGCGTGTCTCGCTGCGCGGCTACCAGTCGTTCGGGGCCCGCTTCGCGCTCGCGCAGAAGCGGGTGATCCTCGGGGATGAGATGGGGCTCGGCAAGACCGTCCAGGCCATCGCCGCGCTCGCGCATCTCTCGGCGCGCGGCGAGACGCATTTCCTGGTGGTCTGCCCGGCGAGTGTGCTGATCAACTGGGCGCGGGAGATCCGTGCCCGCTCCACCCTGCGGACCCTGCCGGTGCACGGGCCGGAGCGACGGTCCGCGTTCGACGCGTGGCGTGACGGCGGCGGTGTCGCCCTCACCACGTTCGACGCCCTGCACACCCTGCCCGACGCTGCGGAGTGCGGGCTGCGGCCCGGCATGCTGGTGGTCGACGAGGCCCATTACGTCAAGAACCCCGCCACTCGTCGCTCCCGGGCGGTCTCCGGCTGGACGCAGCACACCGAGCGGGTGCTGTTCCTGACCGGCACCCCCATGGAGAACCGGGTCGAGGAGTTCCGCAGCCTGGTCCGGCACCTCCAGCCGGAGCTGGCCCCCTCGATACACACCACGCACGGCGCCGCCGGTTCGCTCGCCTTCCGCCGGGCGGTGGCACCGGCCTATCTGCGGCGCAATCAGGTGGACGTGCTGACCGAGCTGCCCGCGCTGGTGCAGGTCGACGAGTGGGAGGAGTTCAGCCCGGAGGACCTGGACGCCTACCGCGAGGCGGTGCGGGCCGGGCACTTCATGCGGATGCGCCGGGCCGCGTACGCCCGTCCGGCCGCCTCGGCGAAGCTGCACCGGTTGCGGGAACTGGTGGCCGAGGCCGCGGGCAACGGGGCGAAGGTCGTGGTGTTCTCGTACTTCCGCGAGGTGCTCGACACGGTCGGGCAGGCGCTGGACTCGCCGGTGTTCGGCCCGCTCTCGGGGCGGCTCGCGGCCGCCGGGCGGCAGCGGCTGATCGACGGCTTCGCCGCGGCGGACGGCCATGCCGTACTGCTCAGCCAGATCCAGGCGGGCGGGGTGGGGCTGAACATGCAGGCGGCCTCGGTCGTCATCCTGTGCGAGCCGCAGATCAAGCCGACCATGGAGCACCAGGCGGTGGCCCGCGCCCATCGGATGGGGCAGATACGGACGGTCCAGGTGCACCGGCTCCTCGCCGCGGACAGCGTCGACCAGCGGATGCTCGACATCCTGGCCCGCAAGGAGCGGCTGTTCGACCTCTACGCGCGGCGCAGCGACGTCGCCGAGACGACCCCGGACGCGGTGGACGTGTCGGACGGGGCGCTCGCCCGGCGCATCGTGGAGGAGGAACAGCTGCGGCTGGTGACCGGCGCGGCCCCTCAGTCGCCCGGGGCGTCCCCGAGCGGGGCGTCCGCAGTGGACGACGGCTGATCAGGCGGCTGTGGCCGCGTGCTGGGGCATGCGGTCGCGGCCTCCGGGGTGCCGGTGGCGCCACACCCAGAACACCGTGCAGGAGACCAGCGCCCAGGCCCCGAGCACCAGGAACGGGAAGAGCCGCTGATGCCCCTGGTAGTAGACGGCGCTGTGCTGGGCGTTGACGGACGCGCCGGGCGGCAGCCAGCGCCCGATGTGGCCGAGCAGGGAGGGCAGCAGCGGCCAGGAGACCGCCCCGCCGGACGACGGATTGCCCAGCAGCACCATGACGCCCCAGGTCGGGATCATCGCCCAGCGCCCCATCAGGGTGTTGAACATGGTGAAGACCATGCCGGAGGTGAACATCGTGAACACCAGGATCAGCCAGGACTCGACGAACGGCAGGTCCACCGCGCCCAGCAGCCAGTCCACCACCGCCGCGATCACGAAACCGCCGAGCAGCGCGTAGGCGAGGGTGAAGGCGATGCGTTCCAGCGGGATCAGGGCGCGGGCGTGCACGCTCAGCTGGATCGCGCCGACGAAGCCGACGATGACGGCGGCCAGCGAGATGTAGAAGAGGGCGAGGCCGCGCGGGTCGCCGCGCTGGAGCGGTTTGATGTCCCGTACCGCGACCGGCTCCCCGATCTGTCCGGCCACCTTCACCGCGGACTCCGCGAGCAACTGGGCGACGGCGGCTCCGGAGGCGCTCGCGACGTCCAGCGACACACCGCGGCCGGTGGCCTGCATGATCGCGAAGATCTCCTGTTCCTCCAGGGCGTTGCGGGCCTCGCTCCGGGTGGCGAAGACATGGACGTCGAGCGAGGCGTCGAGGGCCTTGTCCATTCCTGCGACGAACTCCTTCCCGCTGTCCGGCGTGGGGCCGCTGATGACCGCGACCGGAATCTGGTGCGGGGTCGGATTGGCCATGGCGTACGTGTAGGAGCCCGCGAAGAGACCGGCCGCCGCGGCAAGGATGAACACCAGGACGGTGGCGGGGAAGTACGGCGACTTCTTGTACGCGGCCCACTTCTCGGCCCGGCTGAGCGGTCTTCCGTGCGCCCCGTGCGGGGCGGCGGCCTCCCGGGCGGGCACGCTCATCCGGTGGCGTCCTCGTCGTGCCGGGCCCGGCTCGGCTGGACCCGTTTCGGCTCGCCCGGCATCTTCGGGTACTCCGGCGGATAGGGCAGGTCGCCCAGCCCGCGCTCGCGTGCGTCGCGGTCCGCCAGCTCCAGCAGGGCGTCCAGCCGGAAGGCGTGGTCGTCCATGTCCGCGTGCACGTCGCCCACGTCGGCGAAGCGTTTGGGCATGGTCTGGATGTCGAAGTCGTGCGGTTCGGCGTCGTCGATCTCCTCCCAGCGCAGTGGGGCGGAGACCGGGGCGTGGGGGCGGGGGCGTACCGAGTAGGCGGAGGCGATGGTGCGGTCGCGGGCGGTCTGGTTGAAGTCGACGAAGATCCGCTCGCCGCGCTCCTCCTTCCACCAGGCCGTGGTCACCCGGTCCGGCATCCGGCGTTCCAGTTCCCGTCCGGCGGCGATGGCGGCCCTTCTGACCTCGGTGAACGTCCACTGTGGTGCGATCGGCACGAAAACGTGCAAGCCCCGGCCGCCGGAGGTCTTGGGCCAGCCGCGCAGCCCGTGGGCATCGAGCACGGACCGCAGTTCGTGGGCGGCGCGCACCGCGTCGGCGTAGTCCGTTCCGGGCTGCGGGTCGAGGTCGATGCGGAGTTCGTCGGGGTGGTCGGTGTCGGCGCCGCGGACCGGCCAGGGGTGGAAGGTGAGGGTGCCGAGGTTGGCCGCCCAGAGGACGGCGCCGAGGCTGGCGGGGCAGATCTCGTCGGCGGTACGGCCGCTGGGGAAGGCGATGCGTGCGGTGGGAATCCAGTCGGGCAGGTTCTTCGGGGCCCGCTTCTGGTAGAAGAACTCCCCCTCCACCCCGTCCACGAAGCGCTGGAGAGTGGTGGGGCGGTCGCGCAGGGCACGGGTGATACCGGGGCCCACGGCCAGGAAGTACTCGGCCACGTCCCTCTTCGTGTAGCCCCTCTCCGGGAAGTAGACCTTGTCCGGACTGGAGAGCCGTACGGTCCGCCCGTCGGCGTCGAGTTCCACTGCCTTCACCGCTGCGCCCATGACGGTCACGGTAGGCCGGGCCCACCTATGCCGCATATCGGGAGACATGGGGTGGGGCGTACATGAGAATCGGGCCATGGACCTGCCGGTGATGCCGCCTGTGAAGCCGATGCTCGCCAAGTCCGTGGCCACGATCCCGCCCGGGATGCAGTACGAGGCGAAATGGGACGGCTTCCGGGCGATCGTGCACCGGGACGGCGAGGAGGTGGTGATCGGCAGCCGCACCGGCAAGCCGCTGACCCGCTACTTCCCCGAGCTGGTCACCGCCGTACGGGACAGTCTGCCGCCGCGCTGCGTGATCGACGGCGAAATCGTGGTCGCGCGCGACGGGCGGCTGGACTTCGACCGGCTCAGCGAGCGGATCCACCCGGCGGCGTCCCGGGTGCGGCTGCTCGCGGAACGCGCCCCGGCCAGTCTGATCGCCTTCGATGTGCTGGCGGTGGGGGACGATTCCCTGCTCTCCCTCTCGCAGGCCGACCGGCGCGCCGTGCTGGAGGCGGCGCTGTCCGGGGCAGCTCCCCCGGTCCATCTGGCCCCGGCGACCAGGGACCGGGAGCTCGCCCGGGAGTGGTTCGAGCGGTACGAGGGCGCGGGGCTCGACGGGGTGGTGGCCAAGCCGCTCGACCTGCCGTACCGCCCGGACAGCCGGGTGATGTACAAGATCAAGCACGAGCGGACCGCCGACTGCGTGGTGGCCGGTTACCGCCTCCACAAGAGCGGACCGGTCGTCGGTTCGCTGCTGCTCGGGCTGTACGACTCCGAGGGGGTCCTCCAGCACGTGGGGGTCTGCTCCGCGTTCCCCATGAAACGGCGCGCGGAACTGGTCGCTGAGCTGGAGCCGCTGCGCGTCGGCTTCGGCGGTCACCCGTGGGCGGCCTGGGACGACGCCGAGGCGCACGAGCGGGCCCGGCTGCCCGGGACGCCGAGCCGCTGGTCGGGGAAGAAGGACCAGTCGTGGGTGCCCCTGCGCCCGGAGCGGGTCTGCGAGGTGGCCTACGAGCACATGGAGGGCGACCGGTTCCGGCACACCGCCCGGTTTCGCCGGTGGCGGCCGGACCGCACCCCCGCCGGCTGCACCTACGCGCAGTTGGAGGAGGTGGTGCGGTACGACCTGGCCGAGGTGCTGTCATCCGGTGGAGGCTGAGGGCCTTTCGGGTGGTCTTCGGCCGGAGAGCGGACGCGCTCCGGGGCACGCGGCTCCGGGGTGCCGGGAGGTGCCGGCGAGGAGCCGCGCGGGCGTTCCGGCGACGTGGGCAGGAGGTCCCGCCTGCCCACGAGGCCCTGGAGGGAACGCCTTCCGGGGCGTGGCCGCCCGGTCGGAGGTCACCCGTCAGACTCCGGACCGGTCGGCGTGGCACACGGGTCCTCGCTCTCCGTCGGGTCGGGGTCGGGTGTGGTCGTGGTCGTGTCGGTGGGCTCGGGCGTCGCCGGGTCCGTCGGGCAGGTCGGGGTGGGCTCCGGGGTGCCGGGATCGGGGGTTTCGCCCGGGTCCGGGCTCGCCGGGCCGCTGCCGGTGGGGTCGGGCGATCCGCTGCCCGGGTCGGTGGGGTCCGGGGAGCCGGGGGTGGGCGAGGTGGTCGGTGAGCCGGAGGGCTGCGGGGTGGGCGAGCCGGAGGGGCGGGGCGAGCCGGAGGGCTGCGGGCCGACGATGATGCCGCCGCCGTCCGGGGCGCCGGGGCCGCCGACCGGGCGCTCCGGCTTGTTCGGGCCGCCCGCGCCGGGGCTCTTGGGGACGGTGCCCCTGCCGTCGGCCACCGGGTGGATGCCCTTGCGGTAGAACTCCAGCCAGGACAGCACGGTGCGCAGATAGGTGTCCGAGTGGTTGTAGCTGAGGATCGCCCGGTCCAGGTCGGCCTTGACCGAGAGGTCACGCGGTCCGGCGCAGAGGTAGTACCCGGCGGCGAGCGCGGCGTCGAAGACGTTGTTCGGATCGCGGCGGCCGTCGCCGTTCCCGTCCTTGCCCCAGTGCGCCCAGGTGGAGGGGATGAACTGCATCGGGCCGACCGCCCGGTCATGGGTGCGGTCGCCGTCGTACACGCCGTTGTCGGTGTCCGGGATGTTGGCGAAGCCCGCGCCGTTGAGGACCGGCCCGAGGATCGGGGTGAGGGTGGTGCCCCGCGCGTCCACCCGTCCCCCGCCCGCCTGGCCGGACTCCACCTTGCCGATCGCCGCGAGCAGCTGCCACGGCAGGCCGCAGCCGGGGTCGGTCCGCGCGAGGGCGCTCTGCGCCTTGCGGTAGGCGGCGAGCACGGTGGCGGGGATGCCCGCCTCGGCCCACGAGCGGGCGGCGACCGGGCTCTGCTTCGCCCCGGGTTCCGGCGGCTTCGGTGAGGTGAGCGGCGGGATCTCGGTGTGGTACGAGTCGTCGTTGGGTACCTGTGTCCACTTGACCTCGTCGGCCTCCCGGCTCTTGTCCGGCTTCACCTCGTGGCTCACGAGTCCTGGTGCCTGGGACGCGGTGAGCGCGGCCATCGCGGCGACCGCGACGGCCGTGCCGCCGAGTCCGCGGCGCATCGTGCCGTTGAACCTCATGCGTGCTCCCCTTCTCCCCGGGTCAGCGGGTGAACGTGTCGATGGAGGAGATCCGCCAGGTGCCACCGCGGCGGACCGCGTCCACGGCGAACATGGCCGCGGCGTAGGTCGTCTCGTCCGAAGCGCCGGTACGGGTGTTGCTCTGGTCGGCGTAGATCAGCAGCCGGGCCCTGTCACCGTCGAGCAGCTCCACCCCGCTGTCGGTGACGGTCGTGGTCAGCACCAGTTTCTGCTTCTGCCCCTGGGCCCGGACCTGGGCCAGCATGTCCTTGTGCTGCTGCACCGCCTTGCCTACCAGGTGGTCCGCTGCCGCCTCCTCGGACCGGGCGGGCGCGGCGTAGTTGTACGAGAAGACCGCGCCGACGGCGTCGGCGACCTGGCCCTTCACCTCGCTGGTACGGGCGATGTCGGTGAGGGCGGTGTTCTGCCGGGACGGGTCGTCGCGCAGGTCGGCGGCCGAGGCGAACGCCCAGGCGGCGAAGGCTCCGAGCAGCACGGTGAGGGCACAGAGCGCGGCGGGCAGCCGGTCACGGAGGGCGGTGGCCCGTGGCGCCTTCTTCTGCCGGGCGCTGGCGGGCGCGGCGGCGGTTTCGGCGTCTTCGGCATCTTCGGCCGGTTCGGCGTCCGGGGCCTCGTCGGCGGTGGCTTCGGCGTCCTCACTGGTGGGGGCGCCCTCCGCGGCGGGGGCGGCGTCCGGGTCGCCGGGGGCGGCGGGCCCGCGCTCCGGGGCGGCGGCGCGTTCCGCCGCGACGGTCGCCAGGCGGCGCTGGCGGTTGACGAGGTGACGGGTCGTCGACATGTCCGGGGTCCTCTCGGTGGCGGGGTGGGGGCGGCGGTGGCGTCAGCCGGCGGTGTTGCCGACGGGCGCCTGGCCGAGGGCGCTGAGCTTCCACCCCTCGGAGGTCCGGGTGAGCTTGCCGAGCATCCGGCTCTCCTTCACCGCGGGCTTGCCCTTCGGCGCGGTCACGGTGACCCGCAGGGCCACCATGACCCCGGCCTTTCCGGCCCGGTCGTCGAGTTCGGTCACCGCCCCGGAGAGGACCTGGGCGGTGCTGACCGTCTTCGCCTCCTGGATCTGCTTGACGAACGCGGACCGCCCGTCGACGAGTTGCTGGTGCAGATCACCCGTGGTGGAGTCCTCCCAGCTGTCGAGGCCCTTCTCCAGCTTCTGGTGGTCGAGGGTGTTCATGTTCTGCACGGCCTGCTCCCCCGCCGCCAGCGCCTCGTCGCGGGCCTGCGCGTAGGCCGCCGCGTCGTCGTGCGCCGCGCCGTACCAGGACACCCCGCCCCAGGCCGCCGCGCCCGTCGCCGCGACCGTCAGTACGACCGCCGCCACCATCAGCGGGTTCCTCGTCTTGCGTACCCGTGCCATGTGCTGTCTCTCTCTTCTGCCGGCCTTCGCGTACCGAGTCGCGCGGATGCGGACGCTGCTATCTGGCGGTGATCTCGACCACGGTCCAGCGCCCGTCGCGCAGTTGCGCGGTGACGGAGAGCTGGGCGGCCGCCGTGGTGGCGGGTTTTCCCGCGCGTTCGTAGACCTGGTCGAGGAAGACCAGCAGGTGGGCGCTGTCGTCCGTCAGCCGGGTGACCCCGGCGCGTACGACATGGGTGGTGAGCGTCAGCTTCTGGTCGGCGGCCTGCTTCTCGACCTGGCCGAACAGGGCCGCGTACTGCTGGAGCGCCTTGCCGGCGAGCAGTTGCTTCGCCGACTCCTTGGTGACGCCGGTGGCCTGCGGGCTGTACGAGAAGACCTTGCCGAGCGCGTTGCTGACATCGCCCGCGACCCGGGTGGTCGCCTCGCTGTCGGTCAGCGCGTGGTTCGCGGTGGCGGGGGTGTCGCGCAGGGCCCGGCCCTGCGCGAAGAGCACCCCGCCAGCCACGAGCAGCACGACCGACAGGGCCGCCGTCACGATGCGCGGCCACCGCCGGGCGGAGGTCTCAGCGGGGGTCTCGGCGGGGGCCTCTGCGTCAGCCGCCCCGGTGCTCCCGCTCGCGTCGTCGGCGCCGGTCCCCTCGTCGGCCCGGGTCTCCTCGTCGGCCCCGGTGTCCCGGGTGCCGGTGTCCGTGCTCACGACCGCTGTCCCTCCCCGCTCGTTCATGCGCCGCTCCCGACCGGAATCGCCGTGAGTGACTTGACCTTCCAGCCGTCCGGGGTACGGGCCAGCGTGGCCTCGAAGCGCTTGCGCTCGGTGCCGCCCTGCCCGGTGCGCGGGGTGACCTCGACATCGACGGTCGCGATCATCTCGGCGGTCCCGGTCCGCTCGTCCAGCGCGGTGAGCGCGGCGTCGGTGACCTTTCCGCGTGCGGTGGCACCGGCCTTGGTCAGCTCCGCGGCGTCCTTGGTCCGGGTCCGCCCCAGCTGGTCGCGGAACGGTCCGGTCGCGGAGTCGAGCCAGGTGCCGAGACCGGCGTCCACGCTCCGGGCGTCCTTGGCGTCGAGGCTGTTGAGCAGGGCGAGGCGGTGTGTGCCGTCGGCCAGGGCGGCGTCGCGGCTCTTCGCGTACGCCAGGCTGTCGTCACCGCGCGCCCCGAGGTACGACCAGCCGCCCAGCGCACAGGCCGCCACGGCGACGAGCGGCACCACCCAGCCGGTCAGGCTCCTCGTCCGGGATGTCATCGGCCGCCCTCCCGCCCGAGGCCCAGGAGCCCGGCCATGGCATCGCCGCCACGGGGGGCCTGGCCGGTGACACCGAGCGTGCCGGGGAGCCGGTCCGCCGTGCCGTCGCCCAGCAGCATCGAGCCGGGCTTGGCGGGCTTGGGGACGGCGCCGCCCTTCGGCGCGTTGGCGCTGCCGCGCACATTGATGCCGGTGCCGGGCGAGGAGGTGCAGCGGGCCTTGGTGTTGACGGGCGGTCCGGCGGTGGTGTCCAGACCGGGGCGGTAGGCCGTTGCGCCGTACCCGGCGGTGCACGGCAGGGGCTCGAAGAAGGTGACGGACATCCCGAACCGGGCGCCGTTCTCGTCGATCGCGCTGGACCCCGCGGCGGCGACCGCGGGCAGCTTCACCAGAAGTTCCTGCAGGCCCCGCTGGCGGGTGACGGCCACCTCGGAGGTGGTGAGGAGGTTGGCGACGACGACCCCGAAGGCCGGGTCGACGTCCCGCAGCAGTCCGCTGATCTGCCCGGTGGCGTCGGGGGCGACCGTGATCAGCTTGCGCAGGTCGGTGTCGGAGCTCTTGAGCTGTGCGGCCAGCTCCTCGGCGCCCGAGGCGAAGCCCTTGAGCGCCTCGCCCTGTTCGGCCTGGGTGCGCAGTACGGTCCGGCCGTCGGCCATCAGCCTGGTGGTCGTGGGCAGTGCGTCGTCCGCCGCCTGGACGAAGTCGCTGCTGGTGTCCAGCAGCACCTGGAGGTCGTCGCCACGTCCCTCGAACGCGGTTCCGAACTCGTCGACGACGGTGCGCAGGGATTCCAGATCGACCGAGCTCGCCAGGTCGTTGACGCTGGTGAGGACGTTGGTGACGGGCGCGGGCACGGTGGTGTCGGCCTGGTCGATGACGGAGCCGTTCGCCAGGTACGGACCGCCGGTGCGGGTGGGCCGCAGGTCGACGTACTGCTCGCCGACGGCGGAAAGGCTGGCGACCACGGCCTCCAGCCCGTCCGGGATCTTCGGTGCGTCCTTCTCGATGCGCAGTTCGGCCTCGACCCCGTCGTCGGTCAGCTCGATGGGGCCGACCCGGCCCACCGAGACGCCCCGGTAGGTGACGTTGGAGTGGGTGTACAGCCCTCCGGTGCGCGGCAGCTGGACCTTGACGGTGTAGTAGCTGCGCAGGCCGACGTAGTGGCCGAGGTCGGCGTACCGCACCCCGAGGAAGCCGAGCACGAGCACGGCGATGATCAGGAACGAGATGTTCTTGAGCCGGATGGAGAGGGTGATCACTGGCTGCTCCCGTCGGTGCCCGCCGCCGGGATCGCGGGGAGCGGCAGCGGCAGGGAGCGCGCGGCCGGGGCGGCCCCGCTCTGCGGCTTCGCCGCCGGGATCAGCGGCGGGATGATCTGCGTGCCGGGCATGGCCGTCACATCCAGGTAGACGTTGAGGTAGTCGCCCTTCACCCCGCGCAGCACCTCGTCCGTGAAGGGGTAGGTGAGCAGCACCTGGAGGGAGTCGGGCAGGTCGCGGCCGGAGTCGGCGAGCGCCTTGAGGCTGGGGGCGAGGGCCTTGAGGTCGGCGATCATGTCGGCCTTGCTCCTGTTGACCGTGTCGACGGCGACGGTGGAGAGGGTGTCGAGCGAGCGGAGCATGGTGAGGAGTGAACCGCGCTGCTTCTCCAGCACCTTGAGGCCGGGGCTGAGCCCGGTGAGGACCGTGCCGACGTCCTGCTTGCGGGTGGCGAGGGTGGCGGAGAGCCGGTTCACCCCGTCGAGGGCGTCGGTGATGTCCTTCTTGTGGCCGTCCAGGTTGGTGACCAGGGTGTCGACCCGGCGGAGCATGGAACGGACCTGGGGTTCGCGGCCCGAGAGCGCCTTGTTGAGTTCGGTGGTGATGGTCTTGAGCTGGTTGACGCCACCGCCGTTGAGGAGCATCGACAGGGCGCCGAAGACCTCTTCGACCTCGGGGTTGCGGTTGGTGCGGGCCAGCGGGATCCGGTCCCCGTCGGCGAGCCGTCCCTGTGCGGTGCCGCTGCTGGGCGTGGCGAGCTGGATGTACTTCTCGCCGAGGAGGCTGGACTGCTCCAGGTGGGCGTAGGCGTTCGCGGGCAGTTCGACCTTGCCGTTGACCCGCATGGTGACCTTGGCGTTCCAGCTGTCCGAGCCCAGCGCGATCTTGGTGACCCGGCCGACGGCGACGTCGTTGACCTTCACCGAGGCCTGCGGGGCAAGGCTGAGCACGTCCGCGAACTCGGCGGTGATCTCGTACGGGTGGTCTCCGAGGTCGGCGCCGCCGGGCAGCGGCACCTGGTCGATGCCGGTGAACGTGGGCAGGCCGGAGGTGGCGACGAGGGCCAGGCCGACGCCCACCGCCACCAGGGCGACGACCCCCGTGGTGCGGGCTCCGGGTCTGCGCAGCGCTGGGCTCATCGGTTCGCCCCCTTCTTCTGCGTGGCGGTCTTCGCCGGGGTGCCGTAGACGGTGCCGACGGCGGGAAGCGGCAGGCTGGGCAGCGCCTTGCGGCGTGCGGTGTCCACCGGGGTGAGACCGGCGAGCCCGGGAGACTCGGTGAGCGGTCCGCCCATGGACAGCTCGTTGAGGTTGGTGCGGCCGTTGAGCGTGCGGTTGGCCGGGTCGTAGGCGTTGAGGACGTTGCCCGCGGCGAGCGGCAGGGTGTCCATCGCCTCGGCGAGCGAGGCCCGCTGGTCGACCAGGCTCTGGGTGATCGGCACCAGGGCCTCGACGTTCTTCTTCAGCGCGCCGCGGTTCTTCTGGATGAAGCCCTTGACCTGGGCGAGCGCGGTGCCCAGTTCCTTCAGGGCCGCGCCGAGGTTCTCCTTGTCGTCGGCGAGGAAGCCGGTGACGGAGTTGAGCTGCTGCTCGGCGGCGCGGACGTTGCCGTCGTTCTCCTTCAGCATGGTGGTGAAGGTCTGCAGGTAGGACAGGGTGTCGAAGAGGTTGCCGCTGCTCTTGTCGAGGGTCTTGGTGGCCTTGCCGAACTGCTCGATGGAGTCGCCGATGGCCGCGCCGTTGCCGTCGAGGTTCCTGGCCCCGGTGTCGAGCAGGCCGGACAGTGCCCCGTCGGCGTTGGCGCCCTCGGGGCCGAGGGCCTTGGAGAGCTGGGTGATGGAGTCGTACAGCTGGTCCACCTCGACGGGGGTGGCGTTGTTCGCGGCGGGCAGTACGGCGTTGTCCTCGATCTCCGGTCCGCCGTCGTAGGCGGGGGCGAGCTGGACGTAGCGGTCGGCGACCAGGCTGGGCGCGACGACCACGGCGTGCGCCCCCTTGGGGACCTGGACGCCCTTGTCGAGCCGCAGGGTGACCTTGACCTCCTTGCCGCGGGGCGTGACCGACTCGACCGTGCCGACCCGTACGCCAAGGACGCGCAGGTCGGACCCGGCGTACACGCCGGTGGCCTGGTCGAAGTAGGCGGTGATGGTCGATCCCTCGTCGTCCGCGGCCAGCACGCCGGTGGTGGCGGCCACGGCCACCACGGCGAGTCCGGCGCCGATGCCGACGATGCGCTTCATTCTCATGTCAGCGGCCGCCTTGCTGCTTGGGTGGCTTGCACTCGGCCCCGGCGGGCGTGCCCGCGGGCACGTACGCCTTCGGGACGACTCCGCAGACGTAGTTGTCGAACCAGCGGCCACTGCCGAGGGTGTTGCCGACGAGCCTGCTGTACGAGCCGGCCATCGAGAGCACCTTGTCGAGACTCTTGCGGTTCTTGACCAGTACGGCGGTGACCCGGCCGAGCGAGTCGAGGGTGGGCTTCAGCTGCTTGTCGTTGTCCCGTACCAGGCCGCTGAGCTGGGTACCGAGGCTGCGGGTGCCGGTGAGCAGCTGGTGGATGGCGTCGCGGCGGGCCTGGATCTCGCCGAGGAGCAGATTGCCGTCCTCCAGCAGGGTCTCGAAGCTGCTCTTCTTGTCGGCGAGCGTCCTGGTGAGCTGTTTGCTGCCCTTGAGGAGCGTGGCGAGCTGGGCGTCGCGTTCGGAGACCGTCTTCGAGAGGGCGGAGAGCCCTTCTGCCGCGCTCTTCACGTTCGGCGGGGAGTCCTTGAAGGTGGCGGAGATCGTCTCGAAGCTCTTGGCGAGCTGCTCGGTGTCGATCTCGCCGATGGTCTCGCCGAGCCCGTTGAACGCCTGGGTGACGTCGTACGGGGAGGTGGTGCGGCTCGTCCGGATGCGGGTCCGCGGGTCCTGCGCGGCGTCACCCAGCGGGTCGACGGCGAGGTACTTCTCGCCGAGCAGGGTCTTGATGGCGATGCCGATGGTGGAGGAATTGCCGATCCAGACGTCCTTGACCCTGAAGCTGACCTTCACCTTGGGCCCGTCCAGCGTGACGCCGGTGACCTCGCCGACCTTCACTCCGGCGACCCGCACCTCGTCGCCCTCGGCCAGTCCGGCCGATTCGGTGAAGTCGGCGCTGTAGGTGGTGCCGCCGCCGATGAAGGGCAGCGAGTCGACGCGGTAGGCGCCCAGGCCGATGAGGGCGAGGACGAGCAGTCCCACGACGGCCACGGCCACGGGGTTGCGTTCCCGTACGGGTGTGATCCTCATCCCTGGCACCTCGGCTTCCTGACCTCGATGCCGGTGGGCGGGGCGCTGCCGTCCTCGGTGGTCACTCCGCTGACCTTGGCCTCGCAGAGGTAGAGGTTGAGCCAGGAGCCGTAGGAGACCAGCCGGGTGATCGCGGACATCTTCGCCGGGGTCTTCTCCAGGAAGTTCTCGATCTGCGGTGTCCCCTTCTCCAGCTGGCCGGAGAGCCTTCCGAGCTGCTTGATGTCCTGCTTGAGGGGTTCGCGCCCGTCGTCGAGCAGATCCGCGGTGACGGTGGTGAGCGCGCCCATCGCGGTGACGGCCCGGCCGAGCGGTTTACGGTCTCCGGCGAAGCCGGTGACCAGCTGCTGGAGGGTGTCGACGAGGTCGTCGAAGCCCGCCTCGCGGTCGTTGACGGTCTTCAGGACCGTGTTGAGGTTCTTGATCACCTCGCCGATCACCTTGTCCTTCGCGGCGACCGTTCCGGTCAGCGAACCGACGTGCTGGAGGATGCTGTCGACGGTGCCGCCCTCGCCCTGGAGCACCTGGACGATGGAACCGGCCAGCTGGTTGACGTCGGGCGGGGAGAGACCTTCGAACAGGGGCTGGAAGCCGTTGAAGAGCTGGGTCAGGTCGAGGGCGGGGGTGGTGCGGGAGAGCGGGATCGTCGCCCCGGCGGCGAAGCTCCGGCCGACCGGCCCGGCTCCCTGGTCGAGGTCGATGTACCGCTGGCCGACCATGTTGAGGTACTTGATCGAGGCGTTCACCGAGGCGGGGAGCTTGCGTCCCTTGCGTACGGCGAAGGCGACCTCGGCCAGCCGCTTGTCGGCGACCTCGATGGACTCGACCTGCCCGACCTTGACCCCCGCGATCCGGACGCTGTCGCCGACGACCAGTCCGGTGACGTCGGTGAACCTGGCCCGGTAGGTGGTGGAGTCGCCGACGCTCGTGTTGGCGATGGACAGGGCCAGCACGCTGGTGGCCAGCACGGTCACCAGGACGAAGACGATCGATTTCGTGAGCGGACCGGCGAGAGAGCGGCGCTTCACTTGAGCTTCACCTCCGCACCGCGGAAGGCCGGACCGATGA
The DNA here is from genome assembly GCF_042883525.1 of Streptomyces sp. NPDC058195. Classification (NCBI taxonomy): domain Bacteria; kingdom Bacillati; phylum Actinomycetota; class Actinomycetes; order Kitasatosporales; family Streptomycetaceae; genus Streptomyces; species Streptomyces sp. NPDC058195. Next base: position 58,802 of record NZ_JBHVVM010000011.1, on the reverse strand, counting down.
GCACGCTGCTCCAGTCGGGCAGGGTCTGCGGCTGGACTTTCAGTGAGGGAGCGACCAGTTCGTTGACGAGCTGGCTCTCCTGCGGGGAGTTGGGCATGCCGAGACCGGACCGCGGGCCCGGGGGCGTGGCGTCGGCCGTCCGGCCGGCGGTGCCGGTGGCGGGCGCGGTGACCGGGGCCGCCGTGCGGGCGTCGGCGGTCGGTGCGGCCTTGCCCATGTACGGCACGGAATAGCAGTGCGGCCCGCCGGACGCGCGGTAGACCGGGGTGTCCCGGCCGGGCACGTATTTGCCCTTCGACTTCACCGGCTTGACGGTGACGTGGAGTCCTGGCCGGTCGGTGCCCTTGCCGAGCGCCTTGTCCATGGCAGGGACGAATCCGGCCAGGGTCCGCAGGGTGCAGGGGAACGAGGACGAGTACCGGGCGAGCGTCTCCAGCGTCGGCCTGCTGGCCGCGGAGAGCCGGATGAGGTTGTCCTTGTTCTCCTGGAGGAAGGAGGTCAGGTCGCGGGCGGAGGCGGTGGTGGAGCCGTAGAGCCCGGCGAGCTGTGCTTCCTGCTCGGCGAGGGTGCCGCTGGTGGTGGTGAAGTCGGTGAGCGCGTCGAGGATGTCGGGGGCGGCGTCCCCGTACACCTTGGACACCTTGACGAGTTCCTTGATGTCCTCGTTGAGCGTGGGCAGCTGGGGGTTGAACTTCGCCAGGTGGGCGTCGAGCGTGGCGAGGGTGTCGCCGAGCTTCTCGCCGCGCCCCTGGAGTGCCTGGGAGACGGCGCCGAGGGTGGCGGCGAGCTTCTCCGGTTTGACGGCCGTCAGCAGCGGAAGCACGTTGTCGAGCACCTGCTCCAGCTCGATCGCGTTGCTGGAACGGTCCTGCGGGATGACCGCTCCGGCCCGCAGCGGCCTGCTGGACGGCAGCGACGGGGGGACGAGGGCGACGAACCGTTCCCCGAAGAGGGTGGTGGGCAGCATCTGGGCGGTCACGTCGGACGGGATCCGGTCGAGCTTGCCGGGGTCGATGGCGAGGGTGAGCCGGGCCCCGTCCCCGTCGGCCGCGATGTGGCGGACCTGCCCGACGACGACACCGCGCAGCTTCACATCGGCGTTGTCGTGCATCTCGTTGCCGACGCTGGAGGTGCGTACGGTCACCGTCGCGTCGTCGGTGAAGTCCTTGCGGTAGACCGAGACGGACACCCAGACGAGTACGGCGGGTACGAGGAGGAAGGCGACTCCGGCAAGTCTGCGGCGCACGGTCTGCGTGCTGTGGGAGATCATCAGCCGGCCACCTTCACCGTCGTGGTCGCGCCCCAGATCGCGAGCGAGAGGAAGAAGTCGGTGACGCTGATGAGCACGATGGCGTTACGGACCGACCGCCCGACCGCGACGCCCACCCCGGCGGGTCCGCCGGTGGCGTGGAAGCCGTAGTAGCAGTGGGCGAGGATCACCATCACGCTGAAGATCAGCACCTTGAGCACCGACAGCAGCACGTCGTCCGGGGAGAGGAAGAGATTGAAGTAGTGGTCGTAGGTGCCCGCCGACTGCCCGTTGAACAGGACGGTGACCAGGCGGGAGGCGAGGTACGAGGAGAGCAGCCCGACCGCGTACAGCGGGATGATCGCGACGACCCCGGCGATGATCCGGGTGGAGACGAGGTACGGCATGGACCGCACGCCCATCGCCTCCAGGGCGTCGACCTCCTCGTTGATCCGCATCGCGCCGAGCTGGGCGGTGAACCCGGCGCCCACGGTCGCGGAGAGCGCGAGCCCGGCGACGAGCGGGGCGATCTCGCGGGTGTTGAAGTAGGCGGAGATGAAGCCGGTGAACGCGGAGGTGCCGATCTGGTTGAGGGCCGCGTACCCCTGGAGTCCGACGACGGTGCCGGTGAAGAGGGTCATCGCGACCATCACACCGATGGTGCCGCCGATGACGCCGAGACCGCCGCTGCCGAAGGCCACCTCGGCCAGCAGCCGCTGGACCTCGCGCAGATAGCGGCGCAGGGTCCGGGGGATCCAGATCAGGGCGCGTACGTAGAAGGTGAGTTGTTCGCCGGATCGGTCGAGCCAGCTGAGCATCGACATCGGTCAGCTCCCCTTCGCGGGGACGATCTGGAGGTAGATCGCCGTGAGGACCGTGTTCACGAAGAACAGCAGCATGAAGGTGATGACGACCGACTGGTTGACCGCGTCGCCGACGCCCTTGGGTCCGCCGCGCGGGTTGAGTCCCCGGTAGGCGGCGACGATGCCCGCGATGAAGCCGAAGATCAGCGCCTTGACCTCGCTGATGTACAGGTCGGGCAGCTGGGCGAGGGCGGAGAAGCTGGCCAGGTAGGCGCCGGGGGTGCCGTGCTGGAGGATCACGTTGAAGAAGTAGCCGCCGAGCGTGCCGACCACGGAGACCAGGCCGTTGAGCAGGACGGCGACCAGCATGGTGGCCAGGACCCGGGGGACGACGAGGCGCTGGATCGGCGAGACGCCCATGACCTCCATCGCGTCGAGTTCCTCGCGGATCTTGCGGGAGCCGAGGTCGGCGCAGATGGCCGAGCCCGCGGCGCCGGAGATCAGCAGGGCCACGATGATCGGGCTGGCCTGCTGGATGACGGCCAGGACGCTGGCGCCGCCGGTGAACGACTGGGCGCCGAGCTGCTGGGTCAGCGAACCGACCTGGAGGGCGATGACGGCGCCGAACGGGATCGACACGAGTGCGGCGGGCAGGATGGTGACGCTGGCGACGAACCAGAACTGCTCGATGAACTCCCGTACCTGGAAGGGCCGCCGGAAGACCTCACGGCTCACCGTGGCGGCGAGGGAGAACAGCTTCCCGGTCTCGCGGAGCGGGGCGAGCAGCCGGCTCGGCTGCTTGCGCGGCGCGGCCCGCTGCTCCTGGGGCCTCGGTACGTCCGCGGAGGACGGTTCGGGGGGCGGCAACGGCATGGGGGCCGTCATGGGCGCTCACCGCCGGCCGCCGGGGTGTAACTCTTCATGATCGCGGTGCGGGCGGCCTCGGGCAGCTGGCCCATCATCGACATGACCCGCTCCCGGCGGCGCAGCGCGGCCTGCCGTACGGGCATGCCGGGCGAGGGCTCCAGCTGCGGGACGACGGTGCGCGGCGCGTTGGCGGAGCTGATGCCGACCCCGTAGCCGCTGACCTCCTCGGCGGCGAGGGTGGCGGCGTCCTTCTCCTCGGCCATCCCGATGGGTCCTTCGCGGCGACCGGCGAGGAACTGGGAGACGACCGGCAGATCGCTGGTGAGCAGTACCTCGCGGGGCCCGAAGGTCACCAGGTTGCGGCAGAACAGCATCCCCATGTTGTCGGGGACCGTGGCCGCGATGTCGAGGTTGTGGGTGACGATGAGCATCGTCGCGTCGATCTGGGCGTTGAGGTCGATGAGCAGCTGGGAGATGTAGGCGGTGCGGACCGGGTCGAGTCCGGAGTCGGGTTCGTCGCACAGGATGATCTGCGGGTCCAGCACGAGGGCGCGGGCCAGTCCGGCACGCTTGCGCATACCGCCGGAGATCTCGCCGGGGAGCTTGTCCTCGGCGCCGAGGAGACCGACGATGTCGATCCGCTCCATGACGATGCGACGGATCTCCGATTCCTTCTTGCGGGTGTGCTCGCGCAGCGGGAACGCGATGTTGTCGAAGAGCGACATCGACCCGAAGAGAGCACCGTCCTGGAACATGAGCCCGAAGAGCTTCCGGGTCTCCATGATGTCGCGTTCCGGACTGTTCACCATGTCGACGCCGTTGATGAGAACGCGTCCTTGTTCGGGCTTCAGCAGACCGATGATGGATTTCAGGAAGACGGTCTTTCCCGTACCGGAGGGACCGAGCATCACGCTCACTTCTCCGGCGGGCAGCGTGAGGGTGACGTCCTGCCAGATGTTCTGCTTGCCGAAGGACTTCGTGAGGCCTTCGACGACTACTTCGATTCCCATCGGCCCTCCTTCGAAGTTGTGGTGAACGAACTCATCTGTCAGCGCTCCGGCTCTGAGAAATCCAATGGCGGCTCGTCACACATGCACCAGGAGGCGCACACGCTATGTCCGTCGAAACCGCCAGGACAAGCCGTTGAGCAGCGGAAATCGACGAATCTGGGGTGCGGCGCGAAGTACTTGTCACCAAGTGACAAACCCGTTCGGCGGCTTTGTCGAAAGGTGCGCAAGCCCTCCGGCCCGCAGATAGGGGCCCGACGGCCGGCGAGGCCGGGTCCACCCGGGCCCCGAGGTACCGGGCGAGCAGCCGTGGATGCGTTTCCTCGCTGCTCAACCGGGACGCTACGACCCGGTAACCTTCTTAGCAATACTGGATCGTAAACTTTCTGTGGGCTGAAACACGTTCTCGGCTCTTTTTGTTGTCCGGTGAGCATTCGACCTCATTCGCTTATGCATAAGTGAGTGGGTTCGGTGTGCCGGCCGGAAGGCCCGTCACATACGTCCGCCCCACCCGGAAGCAGCCGGGTGGGGCGGACGAAGAGGCGGAACGGGTATTACTGGAGGAACGTGACCTGGTATTGGCCCTGGAATCCGGCAGGATCCCCGGTGTTGATGAGACCCGCGCAGCCGGAGGCGCTCGCGACTCTGATGCCGGTTCCGTTGGTCACGGCGAAACGGCTGGTCGTCTCGTCGAACGAGGCGTTGCCGAGGGCTCCTGATATCACGGCGGTACAGGTGCCCAGAATCGAGTCGAAGGCCAGGGATACCCGGAAGCCCGGCACTACCCCTTGCTGGACGCCTCCCGACGAGGACTGCGGGGAGAACGCGGCACCACCGGACAGCGTCGCCTGGCCGGTCATACCCAACGGGCCCGTACACGTCCACGCCGCCTGCGCGATCGCGTAGTCCGCACCCGACGCGGTGCTGGTGTCACAGGTGACGGCTCCGCCCGGCAGCCGGAACTCGGCCGTGGATCCGGGTAAGAGCTTCGCCGTCCAGCTCCGGGCGAGCGGCACGGGGGCCTCGCCTGCGGAGGCGGCGTACGCGGAAGGCACCGCCGCCGCGGTCAGCGCGCCGACCGCCGCCGCGCACCATAACCGTCCGGTCCGGTTCCTCATGAGCACCTCGCCCCTTCCCCGGCTACTTCGCCACGCCCGCGTGCCAGTTCTCCGACAGGAGCCGGCCCGCGTTGGGCGCCGACGCTCCCGGCAGGGCCAGGCCCGCCGTGTAGGTGGCGGCGTTGTTGAGCGTGAGGCTGTTCTTGCCGGAGGCCGAGGGGAGACCGGTCTTCAGGTTGACCGCCCAGTTCAGCTCGCCGAGGGTCAGCGGACCGCAGCCGCTCACGCCGGGCACCGCGAAGGCCGCGTCCCCCTGCGCGTTGCCGGTCAGCTCGATCCGGTTGAGGAAGCCCCCGGTGTTCGCCGTGCCGTCCGCGTCGAAGCGGCGGCTGCCGATGGCGGGCTGGGTGAGGTTGCGCGGGCTCAGCACGATGGGGTCGGAGGCGGTGCCGATGTAGCACTTCGAGCCCAGGAACGGGTTCTCCAGGTGGATGCGGACCGGGATGTTGACGATCGTCTTCCCGCTCTGCATGCCAGCCGTCAGGTCGAAGTTGGTGGGGGTACCCACCGACTGCACCGTGGCGACGACACGGTTGAGGTTGTTGTCCGTCAGCTGCTTGCAGATGTCGGAGACCACCGGGATGCCGCTCGGGCACATGATCCCGAGCAGTCCGCCGGGGATCTCCGTCGGTGCTCCCACGATCGATCCGCCCGCGGCCGGGACGACCTTGGACGCGCCGGTCGACGTGTTGCGGATGATGCCGAACTGAAGGTCGTTGGCACCGGTCGTCGCCTCGGTGTTGCCGAGCTTGATGGAGCCGCTCTCGGAGTGCGAGGACACGCACATCGCGATGTCGGTGACACCGTCCGCGGCCAGCATGGCCGGGTCGTCGACCGGACAGCGGCTGAACGGCGCCCAGTTGCCGTTCATCCCCTGCGCGGAGACGGCGCTCGCCGGTGAGGTGCTCAGCGGGATGCCGACGGCCACCGCCGCCAGCGCACCGAGGAGGGCGGGTCTCACGCTTTTCGAAGCAGCTCGCATGGTTTGTCAGCCTTTCTGGGAAACGGGGCAGCACGTACGGAGAAACGGTCGGCGCGTGCCGGGGAACGGCCGGCACGGGGTGCGGAACGTCAGCGTTCGGGGGTGGGCTTCTGCGGCTCGGGGCAGTTGGCCGGGGCCCCCTCGACGCAGAGCGGGGACTGCATCATCTTCGTGTAGTTGTCCGGGCTGGAGAGCGAGGCGATGAAGAGGTTGTCCAGGTCCTCCGTCGCCCCGCACCCGGAGAAGGGCGGCACGTCCGGGTACCCGATCAGCGGCCCTCCGTTCTTCACCGTGTAGCCCTTCGAGCCCTGCCGCCCGGTCTCGCCCTGGCCGACCAGCTCCAGCTGCATCGGAGTGGCGCTGCGGCAGTTGGGGCCGACGTCCAGCGGTTCCCCGTTGACGGACACGTCGTACAGACGCAGGCTCACCGGGACCACCGCGGTGGTCGTCTCCTTGTACTGGCCGTTCGCGTCGGGCACGGAGTCACCCATCGTCGCGATGGAGATCCGGTCCTCCAGGGACAGCTCCAGCTTTCCCGTCGTCGGCATGAAGCCGAAGGTGAGGAACGTGGCCTCGGCGGGCGGCATCTGGGGCTTGCCCTGATAGTCGAGCGTGCCGTCACTGACCAGCCAGCTCTTCATGGCCGTCCCGCACCTGAGGAAGGAGACCGAACTGTTGAGATTGAGCCGGAGGTGTCCGGGGTCCTTGAACTTCACGGCTCCGTCGAGTTTGTTGACGTTGCTGTAGCCAGCCATGTAGCCGTGCGCCGGCTTCGGCACCTGCGGGATCGGGCCGGTCACGACCGTGCAGCCGTCGGGTACGGGGACGCCCGCCGACGGGGCCGGGCCGTCCGCGTCCGCCCGAGCGGTCGCGGACCGGTCGGGGAGCACGTCGCCGGACAGCTCGGGCGACGTCCCGCCCGGAGGCGTGGCACCGGCCGGCCGGGGAACCGCGACGGAGGCCAGCTCGGCGCTCTGGTCCGGATCGGCCCGGCAGGTGACGGACCGCGGTGACGGCACGTCCCCGGAGCCCTTGGCGTCGCGGACGGTGAGGCCCACGTCCAGCTGTCCGGCGGAGAAGATCACGTCGCCGCTCGACCTCGGAGTGATCGTCGGCACCTCGCCGGTGGCCCGCAGGGCGATGTCCCCGGTGTCCGGGACGGCGGTCTCGGCGATGGCCAGCCCCTGCCAGGGCACCTCGGTGCCCTCGCCCCGCTGGGAGACCTCGGTGAGCAGCCGCGCCGATCCCGAGACGAGCGGCGACTCGATCCCCGGCAGGTCGGCCAGGGCCGCGCGCGGCAGCGCGAAGGAGAGGGACACGTCCTGCGGCTGGATCTCCGTCCCGACGCCGGAGCTGACCGGCAGGTCCGCCTCGACGTGCACCGCGACCGGCTGCGTACCGGACGGCAGGTCACAGCTGTACGCGATGTCCGCCTCGGCGGTACGGGTGTCCGCCGCCGATCCCGTGCCCGGCATGAAGCCCGCCACCAGCGCCAGCACGCCTACCGCGGCGACCCGCACGGTGGTACGGGCCGGTCCCCGGCCTTCCGCCTCGGTCCGCTCGTCGCGAGGGGCTCTGATTCTCATCTCGACATACCTGCTGTTCGTCTCGGAATACTGCGCTCGACGCGGGGAGGGCGCGCACGGAGCAGCGACGGCGGGCCGCGGAACGGAGGCGAACCCCCCGCTCCGCGGCCCTTCGTTGCCGCTGTCGGCGCGCCTGCCTCAGGAGAAGGTGATGGACAGCGGGGCGGCGACCTTGTACGTCGCGTCGAACGTGGCCGAGTCACCCGCGTTGAGCAGACCCGCGCAGTTCGTGGCGCTGTCGACCTTCAGACCGGCACCGTTGTTGATGTCGAGCTCGTTGGTCGCGTTGTTGTACGTCACGTTGCTCACGGTGCCGCTGATCACGGCGTTGCAGGTCCCGAGGATGGTGTCACCCACGAGGTTGACCTTGACCCCGCTCAGGCTTCCGGAGGTGATGCCGCCGCTGTAGGTGCTGGCGTTGATGCTGATGGTCGAGCCAGCGGCGAGCGAGGCCTGGAAGCTGGATCCGAGCGGTCCGGGACACGGGGTGGCCGCGGATCCCCAGATGACCGAGGTGATCTTCGCGATACCGGCGCCGGTGCCGTACGTGCCGTTCACGGCGGTGCCGCTGGCGGAGGACACCGAGCAGTCGACCTGCTGGCTGGTGTTGGTGTCGACCAGGGTCGCCACCGTTCCCGACTTGAGCGACGCGGTGAAGCCGCCGCCCGCGATGGAGTTGTTCACGGTCCACCCCGCGAGGGCGGTGGCCGAGGCGGACGTCGCGGCGAAGCCGAGCGCGGCGGCGGCGACGGTGGTGGCGAACAGGGCGCGGCTGAAGGTCTTGCTCACGGAACTTACCTCCGGGAAGTGGAGTTGGACGTACCCGATTACCTCGCTCCGGAGCCGGGGAATGGCTCGCTACGAGGGCGGCTCACATCGTGGAACGCAGAAGTCGATGGACTCGACTGCGTGATCGAACTCCGTGCGGCTCGAACGTTACGAGCCAGTAGACCGACGCGGCAATACCCGGCGCAGAAATTCCGTGGACGGGTCCGCAAAAGCATTCTGCCTTAGCGACAACTCAGCAGATCGCCACGATTTTCTATCCGAAAGTGAGTAGTTACGGCCGTGTCATATGCCCCTCGGGGGGTCCGACACTCATCACAGACACACTGGGCGAGGACCCGCCCGCCCTTCGAACACCCTGCTACCGGTCAGTAAGATCACGGTCGGCGCGGCCGGATCACGCTCCGGCCAGGCACGCCCCGTCCCGTCGGTGCCGTACGCCCGGCCGCCGCGGAGCCCCGGCCCTGGCGCCACCGAACCGGATGCGCCCCTTCCGGCAGAGCTCCGACGAATTACTATTCCAGCCCGTCGGCCACATCCCCGGACCGCGAATCCGGAGCATTTCCCGGGCGAGTAATTCACGGCCCCGAATACGCGCTTCCGCCGCAAGCGCAGCGGCCCGCACACCCCTTGACCGCACCACTCCGGGCGGATGCCCACCAGTCGCACGAATCCCCACCAATCCCCCGTCCGAAAGCCCGTTACCCACGGTTACTTTCTTGTCGCCCCCGGAGTAGTTGTCCGAAAAACATTGTCTTGAAGTGAGCAGTCGTGCCCCACCTGCACCGAAGCGCCACAACGAGGCCGAGATATGTTCTCCTTGCACTTCGATCTTGTCGAAGTAGTGGGCACGGCCGCTGACTTGGTCTATCTTCATCGCGGACTTGGTACGCACCTGATCGGTTCGTGGGAGCGCTCTCCCCCGCCTGACCCCCCACCGGGCGCCGGATAGACGAGGGGACAGTCATGCCAGCACTCATACAGCCGTCGGACACGGGGGATCCGCTCGGGCCGCTCCCCCAGGAGTTCGCCGCCATCATGCGGCCCGAACTGCCGAGCCTCATCAAGGAGATCGGCGTCGAGGTCACCCGGGCCTACCCGGAGTACGCCCGGCTGCTCAGCGGCCCCAACGGGCAGGCCATCCGGGTCGGTGTGGAGCAGAGCCTCTCCTCCTTCGTCGACCTGGTCGCCGAGCCGACCGCGTCCACCTCCCTGCGCGACGACATGTGCCGCCGGTTCGGCCGCTTCGAGGCGTACGAGGGGCGCACCATGGAGACGCTCCAGGGCGCCTACCGGCTCGGGGCCCGGATCGCGCTGCGGCGGGCGAAGAAGGTCGGCCGGAGCTACAACTTCTCCCCGGCCCTCATGCTCAGCTTCGCCGACGCGCTCTTCGCCTACATCGACGAGCTGGAGTCCCTGTCCCGGGAGGGCTTCCTGGAGGTGCAGTCGCAGACCGGCGAGCAGAGCGAGGCCATGCGCCGCCGGCTGCTGCACCTGATCCTCGCCGGGCGCCCCGCGCCGCGCAGCGCCATCGCCGAACTCTGCGAGCAGACCGGGTGGACGCTGCCCGAGCAGGTCACCCTGGTCGCCGTACGCCCCCCGGCCACCCTGGACCGGGCCGTGGCGGACCGCGACGTACTGGCCGATCTCAGCGATCCGCAGCCCCACTTACTCATCCCCGGCCCCTTCGACGAGGCCCGAAGACACATGCTGGACGAGGCGCTCCTCGGCACCCACGCCGCGATCGGCCTGACCGTACCCACCGCCCTGGCCTCGGACTCGGTCCGCTGGGCCCGCCGCGTGCTCGAACTCGTCGACACCCAGGTCATCGACGACGCTCCCGTCATCCTCTGCGAGGACCACCTCACCACCCTGTGGCTGCTCTCCGACCCGGTGCTGGTCGACCAGCTGGCCCAGCGAGAACTCGCGCCGATCGCCGCCATCAGCGCCACCCGCCGGGAGCGGCTGGTCGAGACCCTGCGGATCTGGCTCGACACCCGGGGCACCGCGGCCCACATGGGCGAGCTGCTGGATGTCCATCCGCAGACGGTCCGGTACCGGATGCGCAATCTGGAGTCCATCTTCGGTCACCAACTGACCGATCCCGAGAGCCGGTTCTCCACCGAGGCCGTGCTGCGGGCGCTCCAGCTGCGTTCCCGTGGCGAGGAATCGACGCCCTGACCCGGCGTTCAGCCGGAGCACGATCCTCTCCCCACGTCAACTTACCTGCGGGTAACGCGAAATAGACGGTCACTCTCAAACGGTTGCCACACGGAGACGTTCTCAACGAGAAACCCGGAACCACGTCCCGTACACATGGAGGGGTCGGCCGCCGTACCCGGCGGCCACGCCCCACACGCCTCCTGGTCGACCATTCCGAGAGGGAACCACCCATGACCGCCTCACACCTGCTCGTCCCCGTGCCGATCCCGGACCGGGTCGTCGCGCTGATCGGGTCCTGCATTCCGCCGCACATCCTCCAGGCGGAGTTCGACGCCGCGTGCGCCGCACGCGAGGCGCGCGGATACCGGGGCCCGCTTCTCTGCGACGAGGACCGGGCCGACCGCGAGCAGGCGCTCTCCGAACTGGCCCGCGCCAACAAGGTCCTCGCCGCGCACCACCCCCGGCTTCCGGTGCGCCCCGACAGCTGCTGGTGAACACCCCCCGGGGAGAATGCCGGGCATCGGTCCACCGCCCGCAGCTCCGCACCCTGGAGGAACCCTCATGCCCGCCGTACCGCGCCCGTCCGTCCTGTACGTCACCGACCTCGCCTACCCGGCACGCGGGCGGCGCTACTGCGACGAGGACATCCGTCTGACCGCACGGCTGCGGGAGGATTTCGACATCGCCCTGTGCCACCCCCAGGCCGCCGCCGCACTGCTGGACGGTTTCGACACGGCCGTCATACGCAACAGCGGTCCGGTGCTGCACCACCAGGAGGCCTACGAGGCGTTCCGCGCGCGGGCCCGGGAGCTGGGCACCCGGGTCTACAACCCCTTGCACGGCCGCGGTGACATGGCGGGCAAGCAGTACCTGGTCGATCTGAGCCGGGCCGGACACCCGGTGATCCCGACGGTGGACCGGGCGGCCGACCTGGCCTCGCTGCCCGAGGCAGCCGCGTACGTGATCAAACCGAAGCTGGGCGCGGACTCGGTCGGGCTCCGGTTCGTGACGCAGCCCGCGCTGCCGGAGAGCGAGGACGGCACCCTGCTCGTCCAGCCCCGGATCGACTTCCGCTACGAGGTGTCCTTCTACTTCATCGACCACGACTTCCAGTACGCGCTGTACGCGCCGGACCCGGAGCAGCGGTGGGCGCTGGAGCCGTACGCGCCGGACGCGGCGGATCTGGCGTTCGCCCGCGGCTTCGTGGAGTGGAACAGCCTGGACCAGGGCATCCAGCGGGTCGACGCCTGCCGCACCGCGCAGGGTGAGCTGCTGCTCGTCGAGCTGGAGGATCTCAATCCGTATCTCTCGCTGGACCGGGTGGACGCGTCCGTACGGGAGGCCTTCGCGGCCCGGATGGTGACCTCGCTGCGGGATCTGCTGGCCTGACGCCTCGTCCGGCCGTCCCCCGCATGCGCGGGGCACCGGCCGGTGTGAGGGTGCAAGCGTGACCACTGCCAGCGAGACCGCCCCCGCCGCGCGGAGTACGGCGGCGCCGACCGTGCTCGATCCGCGCCGCCGGAACATCGTCTTCGCGACGATCGTGCTGGGCATCCTGCTGGCCGCTCTGGACCAGACGATCGTCGGCACGGCGCTGCCGACGATCGTCTCGGATCTCGGCGGCGCCGCCCACATGTCCTGGGTGGTCACCGCCTATCTGCTGGCGGAGACGGTGGCGACGGTCCTGGTCGGCAAGTTCGGCGACCTCTTCGGGCGGAAGATCATCTTCCAGCTGTCGGCCGTCATCTTCATCACCGGCTCGTTCCTCTGCGGCCTCGCGACCAACATGACCCTGCTGATCGTCTGGCGCGGTCTCCAGGGCATCGGGGCGGGCGGACTGATGGTCACGTCGATGGCGCTGATCGCCGATGTGATCCCGCTGCGCGAGCGCGGGAAGTACCAGGGCGCGATCGGTGCGGTCTTCGGAGTGTCGACGGTGGTCGGGCCGCTGCTCGGCGGGCTCTTCACCGACCATCTGAGCTGGCGCTGGGCCTTCTACGTCAATGTGCCGATCGCGATCGCGGTGGTGATCGCCGCGGCCCGGACGATCCCGTCCGTCAGAGCGGCGGGCCGCCCCGTCATCGACTACCTGGGCATCGCGATGGTCACGGTCGGCGCGAGCGCGCTGATCCTGGCGACGAGCTGGGGCGGCAACGAGTACGCCTGGGGCTCGCCCGTCATCCTCGGGCTCTTCGCGGGCGGACTCCTCGCACTGGTGCTCTTCTGCCTGGTGGAGTTCCGGGCGGCGGAGCCGATGCTGCCGATGCGGCTCTTCAGGAACCCGGTGTTCACCGTCTGCTCCGTGCTGAGCTTCATCGTGGGCTTCGCCATGCTCGGCGCGATGATCTTCCTGCCGACGTATCTCCAGTACGTGGACGGCGACTCCGCGACCCTGTCCGGGGTACGGACGCTGCCGATGGTGATCGGACTGCTGGCCGCCTCGGTCTTCAGCGGCAACGTGGTGTCCAGGACCGGCCGGTACCGGGTGTTCCCCCTCGTGGGCTCGGCCGTCATGGCGGTGGGGCTGTATCTCCTGTCCCGGATGGGGCCGGACACCGGGGTGTGGCTGGAGTCCCTGTACATGCTGGTGCTCGGCGTCGGCATCGGGCTGGCCATGCAGGTGCTGACCATCGCCGTGCAGAACACGGTCGACTACACGGACCTGGGTACGGCGACGTCGGGCGTGACGTTCTTCCGCACCCTCGGCAGTTCCTTCGGCACCGCGGTCTTCGGGACGATCTACGCCAACGCGCTCAAGCCCCGTCTCACCGACGGCATCACCGCCGCGGCGCGGGCCGGCGGCGATCCGGCGACGCTGACGAAGGCCGCGCAGAGCCCGGCCGGGCTGCACGCCCTTCCCCCGGACCAGTCCGCGCCGCTGGTCCAGGCGTACGCGGACAGCCTGCACACCGTCTTCCTGTGGACGGTGCCGGTCGCGGTACTGGGGCTGGTCGTGGCGTTCTTCCTGAAGGAGGTGGAGCTGCGCGACACCGCGCGGGCGGGCTCCACGGACATGGGCGAGGGCTTCGCGCAGCCCACCACCGGTGACTCGGCCCGGCTCCTCGAATTCGCCGTGGCCAAGATCCTGCACGGGGCCGGGCCGGAGACCGCCCGCCGGATCGTCGCGGACTCGGACACCCGGCTGGACATGGCGGGCGCCTGGGCGGTGATGCAGGTGGAGCTGTTCACCCGCATGGTGGGCCACGCGGGGCTGCGGCTGATCGCGGCCCGGCACCGGCTGCCGCACGAGGTGCTGGTACCGGTCTTCGACCGGATGATCGAGGAGGGCTATCTCACCGGTGACGGCCATCTGTTCGCGCACACCGCGGCCGGGCGCCGGGAGGCGGAGGTGATCACCGAGGCGTGGGCGCGGTGGCTGGGCGAGCGCCTGGACGAGCACGGGGCGCGCCCGGACGACCAGCGGCTGCGGGCGGCGGTGGACGTGATCGCCAAACGGCTGCTGGCGGAGGATCTGGAGCAGGCGCTGTCGCCGTCGCCGGAGAAGGTGCTGGCGGGAACGGGGGGCTGACGGGGCCTGCCGGAGCAACGGCAACCGGGCGGGGCCCGGCGGCGGGGGCCCGGCCCGGTCCTCGCGCGTCAGTCGACGAACTCCCCGTCCGCGTAGACCCAGGCGCCCTCGTGGCGGACGAAACGGCTCTTCTCGTGGAGGGTGCCCGGCTGCCCCCGGTCGGTGAAGTGCGCACGGAAGGTGACCGTGCCCGTGGTGTGGAACGCAGTGCCGTCGGTCGTCTCCAGCACCTCCAGGCGCACCCAGCGCGTCCCGGGATCGAAGTCGACGGCGGGCGGCCGGGTGCCGGGGTGCCAGCTGCGCAGCAGGTACGCCTCGTCCCTGACGACGAAGGCGGCGTACCGGGAGCGCATCAGCGACTCGCAGGTCGGCGCGGCGAGCATCCCGGCGTGCAGACGGCCGCAGCACTCCGCGTACGGCGCGGGCAGGCCGCACGGGCACGGGGACTGTGCGGTGACCGCGGGGGTCCGTGCCGCAGGGGTGGCGCTCCGGCCGGATCGTGTGGTGCGTCGTGACATGCGTCCATTGTGGCCCGCGCGCCGGCCCGTCCGCGGCCCCGGGGTCAGGGCTTGCGGGCCACGCCCGCGTAGCCGGGGATCGGCTCGTCGCCGGGGACGTCGACGGCCTCACCGAGCTCGGGGTGCCAGTCCGCCGAGAGGGAGAGCCCGGGGTCGACGAGGTCGAGGCCGTGGAAGAACCCGGCGACCTCGGCGTGCGAGCGCAGCCGCAGCGTCATCCCCCGGGACCGGTACATCGCGGACGCCTCCGCCGCCCGCTCGGGGGCGAAGTCGCCCGTGGTGTGCGAGAGCACCAGGTAGCTCCCGGAGGGGAGCCGCTCGACCAGGCGGTCGACGAGTTCGGCGGCGCCGTCCTCGTCGTCGACGAAGTGGAGCAGGGCGAGCAGCGACAGGGCGATCGGCTGGCCGAAGTCGAGAACCTTCCCGGCCGCCTCAAGGATGGTCTCCGGCCTGCGGGCGTCGGCCTGGATGTACTCGGTGGCACCCTGCGGGGTGGAGCGCAGCAGCGCCGCCGCGTGGGCGAGGACGATGGGGTCGTTGTCGCAGTAGACGACGCGCGCGTCAGGGGCGGTGCCCTGGGCGATCTGGTGGAGGTTCGGCTCGGTCGGTATGCCGGTGCCGATGTCGAGGAACTGGCGGATGCCCTGCTCGGCGAGCCACCGGGTGGCCCGGTGCATGAAGGCGCGGTTCACCCGGGCCATGTCGCGCCCCCGCGCGTCGAGGGCGAGCAGCTGGCGGGCCATTTCCTCGTCGACCGGATAGTTGTCCTTGCCGCCGAGGAACCAGTCGTACATCCGGGCCGGGTGGGGCTTGGTCGTGTCGATCTCAATGCCTCGGGGGTCGTGCCCGGTCATAGCGCGCTCCATGGGTGCAGAGGTCGGCGAACAACAAGAGTCTGCGGCCGACGCGGGCCGCGCCGCTGAGGATTGGGGCAAGAAGTCCGGTCCGGTCCCGGAGACCCGCGGCACGCATCCGGCCCGTCCCGGCAGGGGACCGGTGGCTCAGGTGAACAGGAAGTCCGCCTGGCCCGACTTGGCCCCCTGGACGAAGGCAGCGATCTCCCGGGGGGTGTAGATCAGGGCGGGCCCGTCGGGGTCCGCGGACTGGCGTACGGCGATCCTTCCGTCGGACAGCTTCATCGCCTCGACGCAGTTGCCCCCGTTTCCCCCGCTCCACGGCTTGTGCCAGCCCTCGGTGCCGAGTTCGGCGGCCGGCATGCCGTTGTAAATGGGATCCATCACAGCTCCTTGCGGAAGTCCCGGAGGATTTCCTTCGTGCGTGGTGCAGTCGCGGCCTGAGCCGCCATGCGGTCCATGACTTCGAGGTAGGAGGCCACCTCGGGGCGCGCGTCGAAGTAGACGGCGCCGGTCAGGTACTCGCTGTAAACCATGTCGGGCAGTTCGGGGACGGCGAAGCGGAAGAGGACGAACGGCCCGTAGGTGCCCGGGTGGTGTCCCGTCGAGAACTGCGCGATCTGCAGCGTCACATGCGGCATCTCGGTCGCGTCGAGCAGCCGGTCGATCTGCGCGCGCATGGCCTCGGCACTGCCGACGGGGCGGCGCAGCACCGTCTCGTCCATGACCACCCACAGCTTCGGCGCGTCCGGGCGGGTGAGCAGGGACTGGCGCTCCATCCGCAGCGCCACGTGGCGCTCGATGTCCTCGGGCTTGGTCTGGCCGATGGCACCGGTACGCATCACCGAGCGGGCGTAGTCCTCGGTCTGGAGCAGTCCGGGGACGAAGTGCGGCTCGTACATGCGCAGGAGGCTCGCGGCGCCCTCCAGGCTGACGTACATGCTGAACCAGTCGGGCAGCACGTCGTGGAACCGCTGCCACCAGCCCGGCCTGTTGGCCTCCTCGGCGAGTTCCACGAAGGCGTCGGACTCGTCGTCGGACACCCCGTACGCCTTCAGCAGCACCTGCACGTAGGGGATCTTGAGCGCGACCTCGGCGGTCTCCATCCTGCGGATGGTCGCGGGCGCGACTCTGAGCACCTTGGCGGCCTGGTCGCGGCTCAGGCCGACGCGCTGCCGCAGATCCTGCAGGCGCTTGCCGAGAACGACCTGACCCACGGTCGGGGCGGACCGCGGTTCGCTCACTTCAGACCTCCCCATGCGCTGTTTGCGAGCAGTGTGCCATGCGCGGGCTGACCAGAACACAGCCACTCTGAAAATTTCAGAGTGCCCCTTGCCAAGTGTTCACGACAGGGGGAGAGTTGGTGAGTGAACCAGTTCACGAAGTCGCGCCCGCCCTCATTCGCATGGGGAAGCGGAGCGTGATACAGCCCCCACTGTGAGGAATCGGTTGTGGCACCTGGCAGTGCGCTCATCCCCCGGCTCATGGATCTCTGTCCCGGGACGGAGGCGCTCCGGTACTGCTTCGCCCTGCCCGCGCACCCCGAGTCGGTGGCCGGTGCGCGCAGACTGACCCGGGCCCGGCTCGACCAGTGGCGGCTCGACGCCGACACCCACGAATCGGCGGTCCTGATCGTCTCGGAGCTGGTCACCAACGCCGTGGTGCACACCATGAGCTCCCGGGTCGTGTGCGAGCTGCGCCGCCTCGACAGACGGCTGCGGATAGCCGTGCAGGACCAGGGGCACCAGCCGGGCGGGCCCCGGCTGCGCCATGACTCCGACGACGAGCACGGGCGCGGTCTGCTGCTCGTCGACGCGATGTGCGGTGCCTGGGGTTCGCGCGACGCGGGCAACGGCTCGGGGCGCATCGTCTGGGCGGAGCTGGCACACGGCCCGGGGTTCCCATGCTGAAGAACGCGGTGTCCCATCTGCTCGCGGGTCGGCGGGTGCCCGGACCGAGGCCGCCCAGGACGGTGCGGCTGCCGGTGCCCCCCTCGCTCTCGGCGGAGCTGGGCTGCGACGCGGTGGGGGTGCCCGCGCGGTACGGCTTCCGGCTGCTGTCCCATCTGCCGCGTACCGGCTGTGTCTTCGCGGAGGCCGACCGCTGGTGGTGGATCGTGCCCGCCGGTTCCGACCTCGACCTCGGCTGGCCCCCGCAGACGGCCTACGCGAAGGGGGCCTTCGTCCCCGCGTCCCGGCCCCGGCTGATCCACCTGCCGGACTCCCCCACGCCGTACACGCCGCCGATCCCGTTGTTCCTGATGGTGTGCCAGGTGATGGGTGTGACGCCGTCATGGGAGTCGTCGGGAGCCCCCTCGGGAGCTCCCTCGGGGGACGAGCGCGCCATCTCCGCCCTCTGACCCGACCGGGACGTCGCGGATCGACCGGCCACTTCGACCGCCCCGGACCCCGGTCACGCTGCGTTGTCAGTGGGTCGTTCTACTGTGGCACGACTGATCGAAAAGCCCGCGGCGGAGCGGGCTGCGGGCGGAAGGGGGCGGAGTCGTGCGCCGCTGGGAATATGTCGAGGGCAGTACGTCGAAGTTCTGGGAGACCGGGGCCGAGGGTGCCGTGGTGACCGTCCGGTACGGGCGGTGCGGCAGCGACGGACGTACCCAGACCAAGGAGTACGCCTCCCCCGGAGCCGCCACGGCACAGGTCGCCAGGACGATCGCCGAGAAGGAGAAGAAGGGGTACCGCGAGGTCGGGGCTCCGGCCGCGGCGCCGGCCCCCGCCGGGGCGCCCGCCCCCGCCACGGCGGCGGGCGTCCCCGCTCACGCGGACAGCCCCGCCGTTCTGCCCGACGAGGACACCTTCACCCTGCCCGCCGCCTGGAAGCGGGTGCTCCACCCGCGGCGCGGCGGAACGCGCCCCGCCCCCGCCAGGACGAAGCCGGAGACGCTCGGCCTGCTGCGGGCGAGGATCACGGACGAGGCCGCCTGGATCCAGGAGTTCATCGACTCGCCGCGTTCGGACGCGCCCTTGGCCGAGGCGCTGCGGGCCCACCTCGACGGCAGTCCCTCACCGCTCGGCGCGGCCGCGCTGACCGCGATCCTCAACGGCTCCGGCTGGGCGGAGTACTGGGCCGACCGGTACGGCCTGCCGTTCGCCGCACGGGCCGCCACCGAGGTGTTCTCGGTCGACGCCGGCTGGCGGCAGAGCGGGCGCAGCCGCACCGAGGCCCGGCTGCGGGCCCTGCCCGGCCCCCGTCCGGCCTACTGGGCCTGGCACCACCGCGCGCCGATCGACCAGGTCCGCGCCCTGCTCGCGGTGGCGGACGAGGACGTCTACCGGGCCGCCGTCGGCGCGCTCGCCCCGTGCCGTACCGACACCGTGCGCAGAATCGTCGTCTCCTACCTGGTGCCGAGCGAGACCGGCTGGGTGGACGAGCTCTGCGTGGACCCCGGAGTCCACGCGGAGCAGGACCGCACCCTGCGCTCCATGGTGTTCAGCTCGCTGTACGCGGCCGACCAGCTGGCGCTGCTCCCCTACCGTCCCGACCTCACGCTCGGTCCCGCGATGGTCGCCACGGTCGCCGAGGGGGTCGGAACGGCCATCGCCGGACCGCTGGCCACGGCGCTCGACGGCAACCACTACTACGCGGACAGCATGAAGCTCGCCGCCGACTCCCTGGCTGAGCTGCCCACCGACGAGGCCTTCCGCGGGCTGCTGGCCCACGCGGACTCCAAGCACGTGCTCCCCTCGCTCCTCGAAGCCATGCGCCGTTACCCGGTGCGCGCGGTGCGCCTGCTGGCCGCCGAGGCGGACGGCCGGCCGGCCTCGTCCTCCCGGTCGCTGCAACTGCTGCGGAGCCATGTCGGCGCCCAGCGCGAGGTGGTGTCCCTGGCACTCGGCGGCCTGGCGCCCGAGGTCGTGGAGATCGTCGAACCGCTGCTCAACCCGGTGGGCCTGATCCCGGACGCGCCGCTGGACGATCTGCCGTCCCTGCTGACGGCACCGCCGTGGTCCCGGCCCCGTACCGCCGCCAAGCCGACGGTCGTGACCGGCCTGAGCGCGGTGTCCGAGCCCTCCGTGGCCTGGCTGCCCGGGGAACAGGCCTCCTGGGCGGCCGCCTCCACCTGGTACACCAGCAAGCGCGGCGGCGACCTGGAGGAGACGCTCGACGCCGTGCGCCACGAGCCCTCCGGGGACGCCCTGCGGCCCGCCTGGGCGTTCGTCCACGGCCCCGAGGAGGCGGTCGCCCCGCTGCTCAGCGTCTGGGATCCGACCGATCTGTGGGAGGGTGAGGACACCCTCAAGCCGATCGCCGCCCGGTTCGGCCCGGCCGCGCTGCCCCTTCTGGTGCGCGCCGTACCCCGGCAGCCCGGCACCCTCGCCCCGCTGCTCCTGCCCTTCGTCGATGTGCACGTCGCCCGGCACATGGCGGACTGGGCGGTCCGGCTCAAGTCCACGGCGACGACCGCCCGTTCCTGGTTCGCCCGGCACGGTGCCGCGGCCGCCCCGCTCCTGGTGCCGGACGCCGTGGGCAAGGCGGGTGCCGCGCGGCGGGCCGCCGAGCAGGCGCTGGCGCTGATCGCCTCGGTGCACGGCGACGACGTGGTGCGCGAGGCCGCCCGGACGTACGGCGCACAGGCGGCGGGCGCGGTGGAGGAACTGCTCTCCGTGGACCCGATGGAGCGGGCGCTGCCCGTCAGGATGCCGGTGCTGCCGGGCTGGGCGAACCCGGCGGTGCTGCCGCAGATCGTGGTCCGGTCCGGTGGCGCGCTGCCGGTGTCCGCGGTGCCGCACGCCGTGATGGCGCTGGCGCTGTCGAAGCCCGGCGAGGTGTACCCGGGCGTCGACGCGCTGACCTCGACGGCCACCGCCGCCTCGCTCGCCGAGTTCGCCTGGTCCCTGTTCGAGCAGTGGCGGCTGGCGAACATGCCCGCGAAGGAGTCGTGGGCCCTGCACGCGCTGGGTCTGCTGGGTGACGACGAGACGGTCCGCCGGCTCACCCCGATCATCCGGGCCTGGCCCGGCGAGGGGGCGCACCACCGGGCCGTCGAGGGCCTCGATGTGCTGGCGTCCATCGGCAGCGACGTGGCGCTGCTGCATCTGCACGGCATCTCGCAGCGGGTGAAGTTCAAGGCGCTCAAGGTGCGGGCCCAGGAGAAGATCGCGGAGGTCGCCGCAGGGCTGGGGCTGACCGGGGACCAGCTCTCCGACCGCCTGGTCCCGGACTTCGGTCTGGACGCCGACGGCTCGACCGTCGTCGACTACGGCACCCGCTCGTTCCGGGTCGGCTTCGACGAACAGCTGCGGCCGTACGTGCTGGACGCCGACGGCAAACGCCGCAAGGACCTTCCCAAACCGGGGGCCCGGGACGACGCCGAGCTCGCCCCCGCCGAGCGGAAGCGGTTCATGGCGCTCAAGAAGGATGTCCGTACGGTCGCCTCGGACCAGGTCCGGCGGCTGGAGGCGGCGATGGTGGGCGGGCGTTCCTGGACGGCCCAGGAGTTCCGGGAGCTGTTCGTCGGAAACCCGCTGCTGTGGCACCTGGTGCGCAGGCTGGTGTGGCTCAGCGGTACGCCGGGCGCCGCGCCCACCGCGTTCCGGGTGGCGGAGGACCGTACGTTCGCGGATGCCGAGGACGAAGCCTTCGCGCTGCCGGACGACACCACGGTGCGCCTCGCGCACCCGCTGCACCTGGGCGAGGAGCTGGCCGCCTGGTCCGAGGTGTTCGCCGACTACGAGATCCTTCAGCCCTTCCCGCAGCTCGGGCGCACGGTGTTCACCCTGCCCGAGGAGGAGTCCGGCGCGTACCGCCTCGCCCGGTTCGAGGGGCTGAAGGTCCCGGTCGGGAAGGTGCTCGGGCTGGAGCGGCGCGGCTGGCGGCGCGGGGTGCCGCAGGACGCCGGGGTGGAGCGCTGGATCTCCAAGCAGCTGGCCGACGACTGCTATCTGGTCATCGCGCTGGATCCCGGGATCGCGGTCGGTGTGGTCGACATGTTCCCCGAGCAGACCCTGGACACGGTCTGGCTCGACGACCAGCCCGACGACCACTGGCGGGTCCGCGACCACGCGCACCGCTTCGCCGGGCTGGACCCGGTGACCTTGTCCGAACTCCTCGGCGACCTGGCCGATCTCACCGAGGGCGTCGCACCGTGACCGTCGACGACAGGCACCCCGCCGAAGCCTTCGGCGGGGACGCGGCCCCCGTGCAGCGTCCCCCGGCCGAGGTGCGGTACGCGGACGAGCTGGCGGCGCTGCGGGCCGAGGACCGCGACCCGCGCCCGCCCGGCTGGGAGCTGAGCCTGCGTGCGGCGCGCCGGTTCGTCATCGGTGACGCGGAGCGGGGGATCGGCCGGAAGTTCGTCGGCAATCCCTCGCTGGTGGACCGGGCACTGGTGACGCTGGCGACGAACCGCGGGCTGATGCTGGTCGGTGAACCGGGCACCGCCAAGTCGCTGCTGTCCGAGCTGATCGCGGCGGCGGTCAGCGGGGATTCGACGCTGACGGTGCAGGGCGGCGCGGCGACCACCGAGGACCAGATCAAGTACGGCTGGAACTACGCGCTGCTGGTCGCCGAGGGGCCGTCCGTCCGCTCGCTCGTCCCGGCCCCGATGCTGCGGGGCATGGCGGAGGGCAGGCTCGTCCGGTTCGAGGAGATCACCCGCTGTCCGCTGGAGGTGCAGGACTCGCTGCTGTCGCTGCTCTCCGAGCGGGTGGTGGCCATTCCGGAGCTGACCGGGCCGCAGGGCATGGTCTTCGCCCGGCAGGGCTTCAACGTCATCGCCACGGCCAACACCCGGGACCGGGGCGTCAACGAGATGAGTGCCGCGCTCAAGCGGCGGTTCAACTTCGAGACGGTCTTCCCGATCCCGGACCTGGACACCGAGCTGGCCCTGGTGGAGGCCGAGGTGACGACCCTGCTGCGGCGCTCCGGTGTGGAGCCGCCGCCGGACCGGGATGTGCTGGAGGTCCTGGTCGGCACGTTCCGGGAGCTGCGCGCGGGAGTCGGCGGGCAGGGCGGTTCCGGTGGTGGCGCCGATCGCCCCTCGGCGGTGATGAGCACGGCGGAGGCGGTGTCGGTCGCCCATGCCGTGGGCGTACGCGGCTGGTTCCTGCGCGGCGAGCCGGGCAGTGCCGCCGATGTGGTGGCCTGTCTGGCGGGGACGGCGGCGAAGGACAGCCCCGAGGACCTGGCCCGGCTGCGCCGGTATCTGGAGCAGGAGGTGCCGCGCCGCGGCGGTCCGCGCTGGAAGGCCCTGCACGACGCGCGCCATCTGCTGGCGGACTGATGTCCGCGGTGTTCCTGGGGGTGCGCCACCACTCCCCCGCCTGCGCACGGCTCGTCGAGCGGACCGTCGGTCAGCTGCGGCCCGCACACGTGCTGATCGAGGGCCCCGCGGAGATGAACGGGCGGCTGGACGAGCTGCTGCTCGGACACGAGCTGCCGGTCGCGGTGTTCAGCCACTACCGGGACGGCCAGCGGGCCTCGACGTCCTGGGCCCCGCTGTGCGACTACTCGCCGGAGTGGGTCGCGCTGCGGGCGGGGCGGGCGTCGGGTGCGGCGGTCCGTTTCATCGATCTTCCGGCCTGGCACCCGGCGTTCGCCGAGCGCAGCAACCGCTACGCCGACGCGGAGGCCCGGTACGCGGAGGCGACACAACGGCTGTGCCGGAGCTTCGCGGCCGATTCCTCCGACGCCCTGTGGGACCGGTTGTTCGAGGTTGAGCCGGACGGCACGCTCGCCGAACGGCTCGACGCCTACTTCGCGCTGGTCCGCGGTGACGCGGAGGCCGACGCGGGCGACCGGGCCCGGGAGTCGTACATGGCGGCATGGGTACGCGCGGCGGTCAAGGCCGCCGGTGACCGGCCGGTCCTGGTGGTGACCGGCGGCTTCCACCAGCCCGCGCTCCGCGCGCTCACCGCGGCCGGCACGGCGGACGGCGGGGACGGTGACGGCTGGGAGCTGGGCGCGGACGGGTGGCCGCTGGTACCCGCCCCGCCCGGGGAGTCCGACGCCGGGAGCTTCCTGGTGCCGTACTCCTTCCGGCAGTTGGACGCCTTCGCCGGGTACCAGTCCGGGATGCCCTCGCCCGGCTACTACCAGCGGGTGTGGGAGGCGGGTCCTGAGGCGGCGGCGGAGGGACTGCTGCGGGCGGTCGTCGAGCGGCTGCGGACCCGCCGGTTCCCGGTGTCCACCTCCGATCTCATCGCGGCCCGGAGCCTGGCCCAGGGGCTCACCACGCTGCGCGGCCACCCCCGCCCGGCCAGGATCGACGTGCTGGACGGCCTGGCGGGTGCGCTGATCACGGACGATCTGGACGGCCCGCTGCCGTGGACGGGCCGGGGCCCGCTGGCGGCGGGGAGCCATCCGGTGATCGTGGAGATCATCGCGGCCTGCGGCGGCGACCGTGCCGGGCGGCTCCATCCCCGCACCCCGGCCCCGCCCCTGGTGCACGACGTCGCGGCGCGGCTGGCCGCGCTGGGGCTGGACGGCGGCCCGGAGACCACGTACCGCCTCGATCTCACGGACGCCACCGGTCTGGAGCGCAGCCGGGTGCTCCACCGGCTGCGGGTGCTGGGCGTTCCCGGCCCGGTACGGACGGCCGGACCCGCGCACGGCGTGGACCCGGTGTTCACCGAACGCTGGGAGACCCGGACCACCGAGGGCCGCGAGGCGGCACTGGTGGAGGCGGGGGCGTACGGGGCCACGCTGGCCGGGGCGTCGGCGGTCGCCCTCGCCGAGCGGGCCGGGCGCGCCACGACGGATGCCGGGCTGCTGGCCGGGGTGCTGTTCGACGCCGTGCTGTGCGGCACGGACGGCGTCCCGGACGAGCTGCTCGGGGCACTCGTCTCCTGCGTACGCGGGGTGAGTCAGATCGGCCCGCTCGGTGAGGTGCTCGCCACGGCGCTCGGGCTGTGGCGGCACGACCGGGTCTTCGGCATGGCGCGTGGTCCGCTGCTCGGCGCCGTGATCGACGGGGCGGCGGTGCGGCTGCTGTGGCTGCTGGAAGGGGCGCGCGGCTCCTCGGGGGTGGACTTCGCCCGGCTGCGGGCCGTCGTCGCGGTGCGGGACGCGGCACGGTACGCACCCGGACTGCTGTCCGTCACTCCGGCGGCGGTGGCGGCCGTCGCCGGGCGGATCGCCGGTGATCCCGGGGCACCGGTCGATCTGCGGGGCGCCGCGCTCGGACTGCACCGCTCCCTCGGCCCCGTGCCGGACGGGACGGGAGACCCGGCGAAGGCGGCGCGTGCGGTGGCCCGCTCCGGTACGGACGCACTCGGCGACTGGCTGTCCGGGCTGTTCGCCCTCGCCCGCGACGAGCTGACGGGCGTCGCGGGGGACGACGCGCCGGGCGGCCGGTCCGGTTCGCTGGTCGAGGCACTGGACGGACTGGTCCGCGCGCTGCCCGATGACGAGTTCCTGGCCGGGCTCCCGGCGCTGCGTCAGGCCTTCTCGTTCTTCCCGCCCCGCGAACGGGAACGGATCGCCGCCCGCCTGATGGAGGCCCGCGGGGTGCGCGGCTCCTCGCGCGCCCTGCTGCGGACCACCGCGGACCCCCTGCTGATCGCCCGGGCCCGCGCGCTGGAGGAATCCGTCTCCCGCACGCTGGCCCGCTACGGACTGGAAGCCACTCCATGAGCACGCCCGCACGAGCGGCCGGCCAGGGGCCCGGGAACGGCCCCGGCACGGTCCCCGACGAGGGACTGGAGCGCTGGCGGCTGATTCTCGGCTCCGCCGCCGAGCGGCACACCGGCACGCCACGACCGCAGAACGCCGACCGTGACGCGGCCCTCGCATGGCTGTACGGCCGCGATCCCGACCTCGCCCGCAGGGGGGTGCGGCGTCCCGCCACCGCCAGGGAGGGCGGCGACGGGCCGTCCGCACCGAGCGCGGTCGACTGGCTGGACGACATCCACCGGCTCTTCCCGAAGGAGACCGTCGAGCGGCTGGAGCGCGACGCGGTCGAGAAGTACGGCATCCAGGAGATCGTCACCGACCCCGCGGTGCTGGAGCGGGTCGAGCCCAGTCAGACACTGCTGCGTGCCGTGCTGCGCACCAAGCACCTGATGAACCCGCAGGTGCTGGAGCTGGCCCGGCGCATCGTCGAGTCGGTGGTGCGCCAGCTCCTGGCCGCGCTCCGGCCGGATGTCCGCCGCGCGTTCCACGGCACCCGCTCCCGCAGCCCCAGCCGGGTTCCCCTGGCACGGAACTTCGACTTCCAGCGGACCGTGCGGGCCAGCCTCGCCCACTACCAGCCCGCGGAACGGCGCCTGCTGATCGAGCGTGCCCACTTCCACTCCCGTACCCGGCGCCATATGACGCGGTGGCAACTGATCCTGCTGGTCGATCAGTCGGGCTCGATGGCCGGTTCGGTCATTCACTCCGCGGTGACCGCCGCCTGCCTGTGGGGGCTGCCGGGCCTGAAGACCCATCTGGTCGCCTTCGACACCGCGGTGGTGGACCTGACCTCGGACGTCACCGATCCGGTGGAGCTGCTGATGCGGGTCCAGCTGGGGGGCGGCACCGATATCGCGCGGGCCGTCGAGTACGGCGCGGGCCTGGTGGAGAACCCGCGGCGCACGATCGTCGCGCTGATCACCGACTTCTACGAGGGCGGGGACACCTTCCGGCTGGAACGCGCGGTGCGGGGGCTGGTGGAACAGGGCTCGACCGTGCTGGGGCTGGCCGCCCTCGACGAGGACGCCGACCCGAGCTACGACCGTGCGACGGCCGGGCGGCTCGCCTCTGCGGGAGCGCGGGTGGGGGCGATGACACCGGGCCGTCTCGCCGAGTTCGTCGCTGAGAGGCTGGGCCGATGACCGGGCCGGACACCGAAGCCGCCGTCCGCCCCGACCTGCTCGCGCTGACCCCGCAGACCCTCGCGGCGCTGTCCAACCGCGGCCTGGTCAAACGCGCGACGAAGGAGCTGGACGCCGGTGCGCTGCCCGCGCTCACGACCGGCCCGGACACCACGGTGCGCGCCCGGTTCGACGACGGCACCCTCGCCGCGCTGCCGCCGGGCGCCGGTCTGGACGCGGGCGAGTGCAGCTGTGCCGCACCGGGCGTGTGCCGCCACCTCGTCGCCCTGGTCCTGGCCCACCAGCGCGCGGCAAAGGCCGGTGCGGGCGACGTCCCGGACACGTTCACCGACTGGTCCCCCGGCGCCACGGACGACACCGCGCTCACCGAGGCCGTGGGCGGCCGCGCGCTCGCCGCGGCCCGGCGCGCCTTCGAGCGGGGGTACGCCGCGGTGGTGCACCGCCCCGGACCCGGGCACCCCGAGCCCCGGGTGGAACTCCCCACCTGCACGGTGAGCTTCCCGGTGCCCGGCGGGATCGCCTTCGCCCTGACGGACGCGGCCGCCGCGCTGCGGGGCGAGACGGTGGCGCTCGCGGTATGGGCGTTCCGGGCGGCCGACGCGGCGGGCGGCGGCGGCGCGCGCACCGTCCCGGTGCGGGTCGGCGGCCCCCGCACCGCCGCGCCGGTCACGGCCGGTCCCGCGCTGGACACGGCCGCCGGGCTGGTGGACGAGCTGCTGGCGGAGGGCGTCGCCCACGTCGGGCCGGTGCACGGCGCCGCCCTGGCCCGCGCCGCCGCCGCGCTGAGGGCCGAGTCGATGCACTGGCCCGCGGGCGCGGTGGGCGAACTGGCGGACCAGCTCTCCGCGTACGCCGGACGCGGCGCGCGCTACCGCCCGGAGTCGGTCGCCGCCCTGCTCACCGAGGTGCACGCCCGTCGGCGGGCCGCGGCCCATCCGGGGGTGCTCGGCACCCGCGAGGCCGGGGAGACCCCGCTGCGCCGGGTCCGGCTCGTCGCGCTCGGCTGCCGGGTCCACCGCACGGGGCGGTCCCTGGCCTGCGAGGTGTACTTCGCCCACCCCGGCGCGGGCACCGTGCTCGTCCTGCACAAGACCTGGGAGGACCCCGAGGGCAAGGAGCTCTCCGCCCCCCAGCTGGCCACCCGCCGTCTCCTGGCCACCCCGCTCGGTTCACTGGCCACGGCGAGCGTGGTCAGCGAGAGCGTCCGGCGCACCCCCAGCCACGCGCTGGCCATCACCCGCGGCAGGATCGGCACGACCACCGTGACGCCGGTCGGCGGCGCCTGGGCGGAGCTGCCCGAACCCCTGCTCGTACCGGACGTGGCGGCTCTCGCCGCGAGCTGGGAGGGCAGACCGCCCCGGCTGGTCCGGCCCCGGCTGGAGACGGCGGAGGTCCATGTCGTCGCGCTGTCCGGGGTGGAGCGGGTGGGGTACGACCCCGCCGAGCAGCGCCTCCACGCCGTGGTGCGGGACAGGGCCGGGGGCCGGGCTCTGGTGGTCTCGGAGTACCGGCCGGAGTGTCCCGGCGCACTGGACGCCCTGGCCGCGGCGCTGGAGGGCGGTGCGACGCACCTCAGCGGTGTGCTGCGCCGGTCCGCCTCCGGGGTCCGGATCGATCCGCTCGCGGTGCTCACCCCGGCGGGTACGGTCGTGCCCGATCTGGCCGCCGGGGACGGTCCGGCGGTACTGGCGGCGGTGGAGCGGGGGCCGTCCGATCCGCTGACGGCGGCACTGGACGAGGCGCTGTCCGCGATGGCGGCGGTGCCGCACAGCGGGCTGCGGCGGCTGGGCGCCCCCGCCCGTGCCCGGATCGGCGATGCGGCGACCGCGCTGTCCCGCACCGGGCTGGCCCGCGCAGCGGCCCTGCTGCGTGCCTTCGTCGAGGCGCTGGACGACGGGGCCGCCTCCGGCGAGGAGGCGCTCGCCGCCGGTTGCGGCGCGTGGCTCCGGGCCCAGCTGCACCTCCTGGTCAGCAGCGAGCTGCGGTTCTCCGGCGCCGGGTTCCCGGAACCCTCGTGACGAAGGGCCTCAGGGCCGGTCGAGATAGCCGAGGCCGGGGTGGACCTTGGTGTAGCCGTCGAGGAGCCGTCTGGCCACGGTCACCGAATCGACCAGCGGGTGCAGCGCGAAGGCCTTCACCGCGGCGGCACGCGAGCCGCTCTCCGCCGCTTCCAGCACCGCGCGTTCGACCGCCTTGACCGCGGTGACGAGTCCGACGGCGTGATACGGCAGCGGTTCGACGGCGACGGGGCGGGCGCCGTTGGCGTCGACCAGGCAGGGCACCTCGATCACGGCGTCGCCGTCCAGCACCGGGAGTGTGGTGCGGTTGCGGACGTTGAGGATGAGCGAGGTCCGTTCGTTGCGGGCGACGGCCCGCATGAGGGCGAGCGCGACCTGCTCGTAGCCGCCGGACTCCAGGTCGCTCTCCTCCCGCTCGCCGGCCCCGGCGACCTCCCGGTTCTCCGACATGTAGGTGGCCTCCCGTTCGGCCCGGGTACGGTCCCAGGTGCCGAGGGCGGGGGTGGCGGGATTCTTCACCCGGGCGTAGAAGCCCTCCTGCTGTTCGCGGAGGAAGGCGCCGCGGGTCTGCTCGGCGTCCTGATAGGCGCGCACCGCCTCCCGGTTGAAGTAGTAGTAGTGCAGGTATTCGTTGGGGACGGCGCCCAGCGACCGCAGCCAGTCGGCGCCGAAGAGCCGCCCCTCCTCGAAGGATTCGAGGAGTTCCGGATCGGCGAACAGCCTCGGCAGCTCGTCTCGGCCGTCGACGTACAGGCCTCTCACCCAGCCCAGGTGGTTGAGCCCCACGTAGTCGATCCGGGCCCGGTCCGGATCGGCGCCCAGGACCCGGGCGATGCGGCGGCCGAGGCCCACCGGGGAGTCGCAGATGCCGATGACCCGGTCGCCCAGGTGGCGGGACATGGCCTCGGTGACCAGGCCCGCCGGGTTGGTGAAGTTGATGACCCAGGCGGCGGGGGCGATCCGGGCGATGCGCCGCGCCAGGCCGACGGCGACGGGCACGGTGCGCAGCCCGTACGCGACGCCGCCCGCGCCGACCGTCTCCTGGCCGAGTACGCCCTCGTCGAGCGCGACCCGTTCGTCGGCGGCCCGGCCTTCGAGGCCGCCGACCCGGATCGCGGAGAAGACGAAGTCGGCGCCGCGCAGCGCTTCGTCGAGTTCGGTGGTGGCGGTGACGGTGGGCGCGTCGGGCACCCCGGCGGCCTGTTCGGCCAGGACCCGGGCCACGGCGGTGAGCCGGTCCCGGTCGGTGTCGTAGAGGGTGACCGCCGATACGCGGCCGTCGGCCCGGTCGGCGAGCAGCGCCCCGTAGACGAGTGGAACCCGGAATCCGCCGCCGCCCAGAATTGTCAGCTTCACGCTTCCGCATGGTACGGGGAGAGCCGGGAGCGGGGGCGGAGCTCGCCGGAGCGGGCGGGAACGCCGCCCGGCCCGGCTCCCGCGGACCGAAGGGTCCAGGGGAGCCGGGCCGGGTGCCGTTGGCCGTACCGCGTCCCGGGCGGGTGTGGCGCGGCGGGTCAGCTGCCGCTCCACCAGCGCGAGACGGCCCGCCACAGCCTCACGGGGGCGGATCCGCCGCGCTGCTGCGGGATGTGCCCGACGGTGGAGGCGCCGAAGGCGGTGCTCGTGCCCGGGGCGACGGTGGTCGTCGCCGTGACCGTCTCCGTCTCCGTCGCGGCCGCGGGGGCGACGGGCGGTACGGGGGCGCGTCCGGGGGCGGGGGCGGTGTGCCGCACGGATGACTGCACTTCCCAGTCCGTGCGCTGCGGGTTGGGCCTGCCCATGGACGGCGGTTCCTTGTCGTCCTGCGGCGGGCGGGCGGCGAAGTCCGCCGGGAGCTCCACCAGGTGCCGCCCCATGAGGTTGCCGACCCAGCGCAGTTCGCTCTCCTCGACGGCGAGTTCGAGGTCGGGCAGGCGCATCAGCAGGGCGTCGACGCCGACGTCGGCGATGGCTCGTCCGATGTCCTGCCCGGGGCATTCGTGCGGGCCCCCGCTGAACGCGAGGTGGGCGCGGTTGCCCGCCATGTCCGCGCTCAGGTCGGGCCGGACCTCCGGGTCCATGTTGGCCGGTGCGATGCCGACGATCAGCGCGTCACCGGCCTTGATCTGCTGGCCGCCGAGTTCGGTGTCGCCGACCGCCCAGCGGCCGAAGACCGAGGTGAACGGCGGCTCGTCCCAGAGGGTCTGCTCGACCGCCTCGGGCACCGTCATGTGCCCGCCGCTGAGCCTGGCCCGGAAGCGCGGGTCGGTGAGCACCATCCGCAGCACGTTGGCGATCAGGTTGGCGGTGGCCTCGTACGCGGCGATCAGGACGAGCCGGAGGTGCTCGCTGACCTCCTGGTCGTTCATCCCGGCGTGGTGTTCGACGAGCCAGGTGGCGAAGTCGTCCGAGGGTTCGCGCCGACGGCGCTGGACGAGCCGGGTCAGCGCGTCGAGCACGTAGGCGTTGCTGGCGACGGCGGTGGCCGTACCGCGGGTCATGTCGCGGGCGGCCTGGACCATCCGGTCGTTGTACTCCTCGGGCATGCCGATGATCGCGCACATCACCATCATCGGCAGCCGCTCGGCGAACTGGGCGACCAGGTCGACGCGGCCCTGCTGGCAGAAGTCGTTGACGAGCCGGTTGCTGTAGCGGTTGATGTGGCGGCGGACACCGCGGGTGTCGATCCGGCCCATGCTGTCGGTGACCGCGCCGCGCAGGCGTTCGTGCGCGGCACCGTCGGCGAACACGCACATCGGCTGCCAGGTGAAGATCGGGGCCAGCGGGTGGTCGGGGGCGACGCTGCCGTCCTGCAGGGCCCGCCACCGCCGGGAGTCGCGGGAGAACTGCGAGGGGGTGCGGGTCATGTGCAGGTTCTCGCTGTGCCCGAGAACCAGCCAGGCGGGCACGTCCCCGTGCAGCAGCACGGGGGCCACGCTGCCGTGTTCGGCGCGCAGCTTGTCGTAGAGCCCGTGCGGATCCCGCTCGGCCTCCGGGCCGTAGAGCCGGCGCAGTCCGCCGGGGCCGATGCCCAGGCCGTGGGCCGGGCATTCGGGGGGCGGGACCGGCCCCTGGGCCGCTCCGGGCTCGTATGGGAAAGGGGTTGTCACGATCGCTCCAGGGATCAGGTTTCCGGAAACCAGACGGGTGGGGATGCGCGCGGGGGTGGTACTGCGGTCAGGCGAGCGGGAGGGCCAGACTGTGCAGATAGCGCATCAGGGTCATCAGCACGTCGCGGCTGGAGCCGCGCAGCCGGGCGTCGCAGTCGATCATCGGGACCTCCTCGGGGAGGTCGAGAGCGCTCCGCAACGCCTCGACGGGGTGCTTCGGGGCGTCGGGGAAGGTGTTGATGGCGACGACGAACGGCACGCCGCGCTCCTCCAGCCTGCCGATGACGTCGAAGCTGACTTCGAGCCTCCGGGTGTCGATGAGGACCACCGCGCCGAGGGCACCTTCGAACAGGCCGTTCCACAGGAACCAGAACCGCTCCTGGCCCGGGGTGCCGAACAGATAGAGGATCAGCTCCTCGCTGATGGAGATCCGGCCGAAGTCCATGGCCACGGTGGTGGCGGTCTTGTTCTCCACCCCGTAGTTGTCGTCCACGCCGACACCGGCCTGGGTCATGGTTTCTTCGGTGGTCAGTGGCCGGATCTCGCTGACGGATCCGACCATGGTCGTCTTGCCGACCCCGAACCCGCCGACGATCACGACCTTCACCGCGGCTGTCGCCGTGGTGGGAAGGACGTCCTCGCTCCGGGGGCCGGTGATCGTGTCAGAGCTTCTGAAGTCCATGCATCACCGCTTCGAGAAGGGACCTGTCCGGGAGGGTGGCGCGGACGATAGGTGCGCGCGATTCGATGAGTTCGGCCGTGAGGAGTTCGGTGAGCAGTGAGGTCACCACGCTGAAGGGCAGCCCGAGGTAGGCCGAGAGCTCGGCGACGGATAACGGCGCCTGGCAGAGCCGGAGGATCACGGCCTGCTCGGGCTGGACCGTCGGGGACGGCAGTGCCTGTGCCACGATCATCGTGACCAGGTCGAGGTGGGCCCGCTCACTGCCGTCCAGATCGCCGGTGATCACGTACAGCCGTTCCGGATCGCTCAGCGCCGGGTCGGCCGTCCGCCGTTCTCGTCGTGGGTGACTCATCCTGTCTGCCCGCCGTGGCGGGGCGGACTCGACAGATGAGCCCCGATCCTGACGACCATGTCGCGCATCCGCGAGCCGACGAGCCCCGCGTCGACCGTCTCACCGGCGAGGACCGCGAGGTACGCGCCGGTGCCCGCGGCCATCAGGTAGAAGAAGCCGCCGGTGACCTCGATGACGACCAGCCGCATGATCCCGTCGCTGTAGGGGATCTCGGAGGCGACGGCGGCGGCCAGGCTCTGCAGTCCGGCGCAGGCCGCCGCGAGGCGGTCGCCGACATCGGGGTCACCGCCGTGCTGGGCGATGCGCAGGCCGTCGGCGGAGAGCACCACGATCTGGTGGATGTCCGGTACGTCCTCGGCCAGCTCCTTGAGCATCCAGTCCATGTTTCCCCGCTGCTGGATCACTTCAGGTCTCCCTTGTCCCACGCATCATCAGAGTCTTCGTCGGTCTTGGGGTCCTGCGGCACACCGTTGACCGCGTTGGTGAAGGCTTCCAGCCAGAGGCCCGGCGGCTGTTCCTTGCCGCCGGAGCCACCGGGGCCGCCGGGGCCGTGTCCGTTGGCGTGGCCGTTGGCATGGCCGTTCGTCCGGCCCGCGGTGGGGTCGACGGGCTGGGCCGGAAGGTTGTGCGAGCCCAGCGGTGCCCGGCCGCGGCTGCGGCGCTGCGGGAGTCCGCCCGCGGTCCACTCGGTCACCACGGGGACGTCGTCCTCCAGGGCGGCCGCGGGAGTGACGGGCGCGGGCCGGGCGGCGGGAGCGACGGGCCCGGTGGCGGGCCGCTGGGCCACGGGGGTACGGGGCTTGCGGCGGGCCGGCACCACATGCTTCATCGCCTCCTGGTCGATGTCGCTGGTGGGCCTCGACGTGGCGCCGATGCCGTGCGCGATGCCGGGAGCGGGCCCGGTGGTGATCATGGCGCGGGGCACGATGAGCACGGCGCGGACGCCGCCGTACGCGGACTGCCGCAACGAGACCTGGAGGTCGTACATCCGGGCGAGGCGGCCGACCACGGCCATGCCGAGCCGGGGGGACTCGCCGAGGTCGTTCATGTTGGAGCCGGCCTGGGCCCTGGCGAGCATGTTCTCGGCCCGCGAGCGGGCCTCCTCGCTGAGCGAGACGCCGCCGTCCTCGATCTCGATGGCGATGCCGGTCTGCACCTCGACGGCGGTGACGTGGACCCGGGTCTGCGGGGGTGAGTAACGGGTGGCGTTGTCGAGGAGTTCGGCGCAGGCGTGGATGAGCGGTTCGACCGCGGTGCCGACGATGGCGACCTTTGCGATCGAGTGCAGATCGACGCGGGGGTACTCCAGGATCCGCGACATGGCACCGCGCAGCACGCTGAACAGCGGTACGGGCTTGGGCCACTGACGGCTGGGGCGGGCGCCGCCGAGCACCGCGATGGAGTCGGCGAGGCGGCCGATCAGCGCGGTGCCGTGGTCGATGCGGAGCAGGTCGTCGAAGACGTCGGGGTTGCGCCCGTGGTGCTCCTCCATCTCGCGCAGTTCGCTGGCCTGGCGGTGGACGATCGCCTGGACGCGCCGGGCGACGTTGACGAAGGCGCGCTGCGCGGAGTCGCGCATCGCCTCCTCGTTGTCGATGATCGTCAGCACCGTGTAGACGAGGCTGCGCTGGGCGTCGGGGAGTTCGCGGTACGCCTCGTCCGCGTCGACGACGTCGCGGAGCACCTCTTCGGGCGAATTGCCCACGCGCAGCCGGTGGATGGCGGCGGGCAGAAGCTCCTTGCTGATGCGCACGGTCTCGTCGTCGTGGGTGGCGATGCGCCGTTCCAGGTCGGCGAAGCGCCGTTCGTAGGTCGCGCGCTGGGCGCGCAGGTCGCGGTTCCGGCGGGCGAGTTGGACGCTCAGCACGACGGCCACGACGGTGGCCACCGCGCCGCTCCAGACGACCGGTATGCGAGCGGCCCCGGAAGCCAGTGCCACCGCGGCGGCGGTGGCACCGCCCATCAGGAGCACGGGCAGGAGCACGGCACGGGCGACGGGGAAGCCCCGGCCGCTCGGCGGTGATTCAACACGAACCATCTAAGACCTCTGGCGATTGATTCGGGAGGTAAGCGCGCTTGCAGGACAGTCGGGAACAAGCGCTCGAATTCATATCAACTCGACTTCACTCCGCGTGAGCTTAGTCAGATCGAATCAGTGCTTCGGCATATTCACCCAACCCCCTGCGCGAGCACGCCAGCGGTAATACACTCACCAGTTTTTACACGCATAGCTTTCATCCGCATACAAGGAGTTACTTTCGGCCTGATGTGGCGAGAACTCAGGGCACTCACACCGGAGAGCGGGACGAAATGCGGCAGTTCGAGCGAGACCCTTCGCCCGGGGCGGTACCGTCGGGACGGTGACCCTGCGTCAACGCTTCCGCGTACGTCCGCCCCGACGTCCCGCAGAGCAGGACATGCGTACATGCGAGCGAACCAACTCGAAAGGAGCAGCTTCATGACGCGTACCCAGGTGGACGCCGCAGGCGCCGAACTGACGAGCGGTACGGCTGCCGCCGCAGGCGCGCTCACCGCGCACCGCACCGCGATCCGCAGGGGCGGCGGCACGGACACCGCGGGGGCGAACCGGGGTTACACCATCGAGTCCCTGGACACCGGGCTGCGGCTGATGCGGCTCTTCCTCACCCATGACGCGCTCACCGTCTCCGAGGCCGCCGCGCTCCTCTCCGTGGGCCGGTCCACCGCACACCGGGTGCTCAGCACCCTGGAGGGACGTGGCTTCGCGGTCCGGGACCTCTCCGGCCGCGGCTATTCGGCCGGTCCTGAACTGGTGCGGATCGGCCGCCCGGCCGGGTTCGGCGCGGGGGTCCGCGAGCGGGTGGCGGCGGTCCTGGCGGACGCGCTGCGGCGCACCGGCGAGACGGTGCAGTCCACGGCGCTGTTCGGCGACCTGATCCTGGTCACCGACGGCCGCGAGTCCCCGCACCTGGTGCGGGTGGCCCCCCAGGTGGGCGGTACGCACCCGGCGCACGCCACGGCGGGCGGCAAGATGCTGCTGGCCCGGATGACGCCGGAGCAGATCCGCGCCCTCTACCCGGGCGAGGCGCTGCCCGCGGCGGCCCCGGCCGCCGCGGGTTCGCGCACCGCGCTGCTCGCCGAGCTCGCCGCGATCCGGTCCCGCGGCTACGCGGTCGGCCGGGGGGAGGCGGTCCCGGGCCTGAACACCGTGGCGGTGCCGCTGGCCGGGGCGAGCTGGCGCGACCGGCTCGCCCTGATGGCCTCGGTGCCCGCCGACCGCGGCGACGACCCGGCCCTCGCCCGCCTCGCCGGGGAACTCGCCGAGTCCGCCGGCCTGCTGGGCGAGGTCTGAACAGGCGCCTTCACTCCCCGAGTTCGATGGCGTACGCGTCCACCTGGGCCGCGATCCAGGTGAGCGCCTCGTCCACGGGGAGCGGTTCGAGCCGGGTACCGTCGCGCAGCCTGAGGGCCACCTTCCCCTCCGCCGTCTCCCGCGCCCCGATGACCCCCTGGCAGGGCGCCAGACGGGCCTCGCGGACACGGGCGCCCAGGGTGCCGCGCCCCGGCCCGGCGATCCCGGCGCGCAGCCCCCGTTCCACGCACCGCCGGGCGAGCGCCTCGGCGGCGGGAAGTCCGGCGTCGGAGACCGGGAGGATCACGAGCTGCGTGGGGGCGAGCCAGGCCGGGAGGGCTCCGCCGTGTGCCTCGATCAGATGGGCGACGGCCCGCTCCACACTGCCGATGACGCTGCGGTGGACCATGACCGGCCGGTGCTTCGCGCCGTCCGGGCCGATGTAGCCCAGATCGAAGCGGACCGGCTGGTGGAAGTCGACCTGCACGGTGGACAGGGTGGACTCCCGGCCCGCTCCGTCGGCCACCTGGACGTCGATCTTGGGGCCGTAGAACGCGGCCTCGCCAGCGGCCGGCTCGTACGCCAGCCCCGAGCGGTCGAGTACCTCCCTCAGCACCGCGGTGGACCGCCGCCACATCGCGGGGTCGTCGACGTACTTGCCTCCCGGGCCGGGCAGGGAGAGCCGGTAGCGGGCCGGGGTGATGCCCAGCGCACGGTACGCCGCGCCGATCAGTTCCAGTGCGGCCCGGATCTCCCCGGCCACCTGGTCCGGGGTGCAGAAGATGTGCGCGTCGTTGAGCTGGATGGAGCGGACCCGGGTCAGTCCGCCGAGCACGCCCGACAGTTCGGAGCGGTACATGCCGCCCAGCTCCGCCAGGCGCAGCGGGAGTTCGCGGTAGCTGTGCGCACGGGAGCGGTAGATGAGCGCGTGGTGCGGACAGAGGCTGGGCCGGAGCACGACCTGCTCCCCGCCCAGCTCCATCGGCGGGAACATGTCGTCGTTGTAGTGCGACCAGTGCCCGGAGATCTCGTACAGCTCCCGTTTGCCCAGGACGGGTGAGTACACATGGCGGTATCCGGCCCGGCGTTCGGCGGACCGGATGTACTCCTCCAGGGTGTGGCGGACCGCGGCGCCGTCGGGCAGCCAGTAGGGCAGGCCCGCGCCGATCAGTGGGTCGGTGTCGAACAGGCCGAGTTCACGGCCGAGTCTGCGGTGGTCGTGCATGGCGGTTCTCCTCGCGGTCGCCGGACGGGCGGCCCGGGAACAGCACGAAGCCCCGGGGCACTCGCCCCGGGGCTTCTCACTGGACAGCTGTCAGCGCGCCGGGACACTCTCCGGCGTCGTCGTCATGGCAGCGCGCTTCATGCGTCGGACGGTAGCAGTGGCACGCACCGCACGCGCGGGATTATCCGTGCGCCGCCGCGCCCCGCCCCGTCCGCCGCGCCCCGTTCAGCGCCGGGCGCCGCCGATGCGTCCCTCCAGTTGCACGAGCAGTTCGCTGAGCTGGGCGCTGAGCCGGGTGCGGGACGGCTCGTCGAGGCCGGACAGCACCGTGCGCTCGTAGGCGAGCTGCCGGGGCAGCAGCATGTCCACCAGCTCGCGGCCCTCCTCGGTGAGGCGGACGTGGTTGACGCGGCGGTCCCGGTCGTCGCCGCGCCGGTCGAGCAGGCCGCGCTCCTGGAGGACCCGCAGGCGTTTGGTGACCGCGGCTCCGGACGAGAAGGTCTCCCTGGCCAGTTCGCCGGGGGTGAGTTCGCGGTCGGTACGGCGTACGGCGCCGAGCAGGTCGAACTCGGCGCGGGTCAGACCGGCGGCGCGCAGCGGGGCGTCCTCCGCCTGCTGGAGCAGGGCCGCGCAGCGGTTGATGCGGCCGATGAGTTCCATCGGTCCGGTGTCGAGCTCCGGGTTGACGGCCTGCCACTGCCGTACCACCGAGGCGACGATGTCGTCGGTCACACCGCTCCGTTCTCCAGGGTGCGGGCCATCGACGCCCGCCGTGTCGCTGTCGCGGCGAGCGTACGGTGTCCGGCCTGCTCGGCGGCGCGCACCTGTTCCTGGGGCAGGGAGCGCTGCCACCATTCGCCCGCCGCGGCGTCGTCGGCCTCGCGGAGTTCGACGAGTGTTCCGGTCAGCCCGCGGCGGGCCGCGTCGAGCGCGTCGGGGCCGGTCTGCGGGGCGGCCAGCGCGTGTACGGCCCGGTCGCGGGCCCGGTCGGTCGCGGCCAGGGCCCGCTCCAGGCGTCCGGCGGCCCGGCGGTTGGTGACCAGCATGGTGGCGAGCAGGCCCGCCGCGGCGCCGATGACGGTGTCCAGGACCCGGTCCCCGATGAGCTCTCCGGCCGGGTGGGTACCGGCGAACTCCAGGACCAGCAGGGCCATCGGGGTGACGGCGATGGAGCCGAGCCAGTAGTTGCGGGTGATCAGCGCCTCGGCCATGAAGCCGAAGAACAGGCAGAGCCCGATGAGGGCGAGCGGGGTGAGGCGGCTGAGCGGGAGGACGGCGGCGAAGACGAGCACACCCAGCAGGTTGCCGAGGGTGCGCTGGACCGCCCGGTGCCAGGACAGCGTCACGTTCGCCTGGAACAGGGCTGCGGCGGTGACGATCGCCCAGTAGGGGCGGCCGACACCGACGGCCTGGGAGGCGTATCCGGCCAGGGCGCAGCCGAGGAGCGCGCGGGCGCCGATGGGCAGCAGCGGGGAGCCCGGCGTGAGCCGGTGCAGCAGGGCGCGACGGGCCTCGCGGCGGCCGGTGCCGCGCGGGGCGGCCCGGTCAGTACCGATGCCGGAGAACTCCTCGGAGGTGCCCGGGACGGGGCCGCGGGCGCGGGTCTCCCGGGCCCAGGCGCGAAGCTGCCCGGGGGTGCCGGGGCCGGACGCGGTGGCGAGGGCCGCTTCGGCGTGGAGGACCAGGCGTTCGAGGGCGCGGCGCGCAGGGGTGGGGCGGCCGGTGCCGAGGAGGGTCTGCCAGGCCGCGTGCACGGCGACGGCCGCCGCGTGCCGGGTGCGGGGGCCGGGGTGGGTGAGGTGGGCCGCGGCGGCGTCCAGGGCGCGGGCGGTGGCCCGGCGCTCCGGGCCCTCCCGGCGCAGCAGCGCGGGACCGGCCGTGACCAGCCAGGCGACCGCGCCTCCGGCGAGGGTCAGCGCGAGATGGCCCGGCACCTCGCCGAGGTGCTGCGGGGCGAAGAGCGCGGCGGAAGTAACAAAGGTGAAGATCACCGGTCCGGGCGGGCCGATCCGGGTGGCGTCGCAGAGCGTCTTCTGCACCGCCGCGAGCAGCGCGCCCACCGCGATCAGGACGGCGGTCGATCCGGTGAGGGAGGCGGCGACCAGGGCGGCGGCCATACCGATGACCATGCCGAGGACGACCCCGGCGACGGCACGGGCGCGGCGGGCGTAGGGGAGGCTGTGGCCGTACAGCGCGCAGAGCGATCCGGCCATCGTGTACATCACGAGGTCGAGCCGGTCGACGGCGTACAGCAGCAGGTCCGGAACGGCGGTGGCGACGACCACGCTCAGTGCCGGTTTGAACCACATGTCCGAGGGCCGGGCGAGGCGCAGCGGGGCGACCAGCGGGAGCCTGCGGACGGAGGGCTGCCGGGGCCAGGTAGTTGTATCACTCACTCAGATACCTTAGCAGGTATTACACCCGTAAAACATCTCCTCCCGTTGGCCGCGCGCCGCGCGAGGCCCTAGCGTGCGGAATGCGCACGGAGAGGTGCCCGGCACCGGTGCCCCCACGGAGCCACGGAGGAACCCGCATGCAGCCCACCGACCCGGCCGCCGAGAGCGACGCCGGGCTGCTCGCCCCCGGCCGGGCGGGATACCCCGCCGAAACCGCCACCGGCGACCGCGCCTTCCTCCAGGCGATGCTCGACGCCGAGGCGGCGCTCACCCGCGCCCAGGCCGACTGCGGGCTCGCCCCGGCCGAGGCCGGGCGGCTGGTGACCGAGGCCGCCGACGCGGACCGCTTCGACGTACGGGCCCTGGCCCTGGCCGCACGCGCGGGCGGCGACCCGGTCCTGCCGCTGGCCCGGAGCCTCGCCGCCGCGGTGGCGCCGGAGGTCCGGCCCTACGTGCACCGGGGCGCGAGCGGTCAGGACATCCTGGACACGGCCGCCATGCTCGTCGCCGCCCGGACCCTGGCGCCGGTCCTCGACGACCTGGCGCGGGCCGCCGAGGCGGCGGCGGGGCTGGCCGCCGCGCACCGCAACACCCCGATGGCGGGCCGGACGCTCACCCAGCAGGCCGCGCCGACCACCTTCGGGCTCAAGGCCGCGGGGTGGCGCTCGATGATCCTCGACGCCCGGGACCGGCTGCTGGCCGTACGGGAATCGCTCCCCGCCCAGCTCGGCGGCGCGGCGGGCACCCTGGCGGTCTTCGCGGCGTACACACCGGCCGAGGACCTGGACGGGATCGATCCGGGGCTGCCGCTGCTCCAGGCGTACGCCAACGAACTCGGCCTCGCCGAACCGCTGCTGCCGTGGCACAGCCTGCGCACCCCGGTCGCCGACCTGGCGGGAGCGCTCGCCTTCGCGGCGGGGGCGCTCGGCAAACCGGCCGCCGATGTGCTCAGCCTGTCCCGTACCGAGATCGGCGAGGTCTGCGAGGGGCGGGGCGACGGCCCGCCCGTCATGGCGCACCGGAGCGATCCGGTGCGGGCCACGCTGATCACGGCTGGCGCCCGGCGCGCCCCCGGCCTGGCGGCGACGCTGTACGGCTCGCTCGCCGCCGAGGACGAACGGGCGGCCGGGGCCTGGCACGCCGAGTGGGAGCCGCTGCGCGAGCTGCTGCGGCTCGTCGGCGGGGCCGCGCGGAACACCGCCGCGCTCCTCGACGGGCTGCGTGTCGCCCCCTACGCCATGCGGGAGAACCTCCAGCTCACCGGCGGGCAGATCGTCGCGGAGCGGCTCGCGGCGGTGTTCGCCGAACGGATCGGCCGCAGACGTGCCGAGGAGGTCCTGGTGAACGCCGCCGACCGGGCCCGCGCGGAGACCACGGACCTGTCCGACATCCTCGCCGACGTGCTCGACGAGGAACCCGGGCTCGCCGGGCTCGACCTGCGTGACCTCACCGACCCCTCCCGCTACACCGGCTGCGCGGGCCCCCTCACCGACCGCGCGCTCGACCGGGGCTGACCGCCCCGTACCGCCTCAGCCCCTCCGGAGCAGCCGGCCGTCGCGGGCGATGATCCGGCCGCCCCGCACCACCAGGGACGGCACCGGCCGGTCCACCACGGCCTCGGCCACCGACCCGGCGTCCACCAGGACGAAGTCCGCGGGGTCACCGGTCTCCAGCCGGGAGGCGGGCAGTCCGAGCAGGGCCGCGCCCTCCTGGGCCACCGCCTCGTAGCAGGCCGCGAGCCCGGCGTCGGTGCGGGCGTCCGTGCGGTAGGCGAGCAGATGGGCCCGCGCGATCATGTCGCCGTCGCCGAACGGCGTCCAGGCGTCGCGCACCCCGTCCGAGCCGACGCCGAGCCGGACCCCGTGCGGGGCGAGCCGCGCGGGGTCCAGGACCGGATCGGCGCCCAGGGCGCAGGTGACCAGGGAGACGCCCGCCTCGGCCAGCAGCCGGGCGACGGCGTCCAGTTCCGCACCGGCCAGCTCCGCCACGGCGAAGGCGTGGCCGAGGGTGACCCGGCCGCCCATCCCGGCGGCGAGGGTGCGCCGGGCGATCTCGGTGACCTGGCGGATGCCCTCGGGGCCGCCGTCGTGCAGATGGATGTCGAGCGGGGCGCCCGTGCGGGCGGCGAGGCCGAAGACGAAGTCCAGCTGGCCGTGCAGATCGCCGTCGATGCCGACCGGGTCGAGGCCGCCGACCACGTCGGCCCCTTCGGACAGTGCCTGTTCCATCAGTTCGGCGGTGCCCGGCTCACTCAACAGGCCCAGCTGCGGAAAGGCGACGATCTGGACGTCGAGGAGGTCCCGGCGGGCGTCGGCCGCCGCCCGCACCCCGCGCACCCCGGCCAGGCCGTGGACGGGGGCGACGTCCACGTGGGCCCGCATGGCGCGGGTGCCGTGGGCGACAGCCCGGTCCATGAGCGCCCCGGCCCGCTCCTCCACCGGCGCGGTGATCGCGGCCCTGGCCCGTACGTCGCCGTCGATCAGGTCACGGAGGGTCGCCGCCGGCTCCCGGCTGAGCCAGGGCCCGCCCCAGGTCGACTTGTCGGGGTGGATGTGCGCGTCGACCGGCGAGGGCAGGGCGAGGGCCCCGGCGGCGTGCACGGTCACACAGCCCCCGGGCAGCTCCGCCGGGTCGTGGGCGGCGATCCGCCCTCCGGAGACCAGCAGGTCGCCGGTGCTCCCGTCGGCGCGGCGGACCGCGGTGAACAGGACGTGCGGGGAGGCGGGGGCGGGCGTCGCCATGGGTACGGGGTCTCCTTCGGTGGTGCGGGCGGGCCGGTCAGGGGCAAAGGCGGGCGGACTCGGCGCACTCCGCGGCGGCGAGCATCCGCAGCGCGGTCTCGCGCGTCCCGGCGACATGGCTGCGGGCGATGCGCTCCGCGGCCTGCGCGTCGCCGCTCCGGATCGCCGCGTAGAGCTGTTCGTGCTCGCCGCACATCACGGGACCGTCGCCCGGCTCGGAGGTGAGGCTGAAGAGCCGGCGCAGCCGTCCGTCGAGCGGCGTCATCAGGCCCTGGAGCAGCGGGTTGTCGGACATGAGGACGATCTGCTGATGGAAGTCGGCGTGGACCGAACCCAGCTCGCGGGTGCGGCGCGGGGAGTCCGCGACGCGGCGGGCGCGGTCCAGGAGGCGTTCGAGGGTGCGCAGCCCGTCCCGGTCCGCGCGGCGGGCGGCCAGCGAGGCCGCCAGTGCCTCCAGGTGTTCCCGGATGTCGAAGAAGTCCGCGGCCTCGGCGGGGCCGAGCGGGGCGACGAACGCGCCCCGGCGTGCCCGGGCGGTGATGAAGCCCTCCGTCTCCAGCCGCTGGATGGCCTCCCGTACCGGGATGCGGGAGACCCCCAGCTCGTCGGCCAGCTCCCGCTCGACGACGCGGTGGCCGGAGGGGTAGCGGCCGTCGATGATCCGCTCGCGCAGCTCTCCGTAGACCTGGTCGCCCAGCGACTGGTGGGCCGCACCGATCGTGCCGCTGCCGGCCGGGCCGACGGTTCGGCTGCTGCTCATGGACGCGCTTCCTGTCCTGCCGTGGGGCCGGTTCCTTCCGGCTCCCGTACCGCGATCATCGCAGATTCCAGAAAGCTTCCGCACCCCCTTGCCTGGTATTCGGTATACCAGATAGCTTGAGCGCCGCGCCCCGTCGGGCCGCTCTGAACTGGTCTTTTCTTCTGACCCTTGCCTTAAGCAGGCATCGGCTTCGGTATCTGGTCGCCCGTTTGCACCTGAGGAACCACCCATGAAGCAAGCCCCTGCGGCTGCCCCGCCGCACACCCCCGCAGCCCCTCCCGCCTCCGCTCCCCCGCAGCCCGCCGCGTCGGCCGGGCGCCTCGCCAAGGGGCAGATCGGCACCTTCGACCTGGTCTTCTTCGTGGTGGCGGCGGCCGCCCCGCTGACGGTGCTGGCCGGGGTCGCGCCGTTCGCCATCGGCATCGGCGGTCCGGGCACCCCGCTCGGATATCTGCTCTCCGGCGCGCTGCTGGTGCTGTTCGCCGCCGGGTTCACCGCGATGAGCCGCCACGTACGCAACGCCGGTGCCTTCTACGCGTACGTGGCCCGGGGGCTCGGGCGCACGCTCGGTGTCGCCACGGCCTACCTGGCGACGCTCTCGTACAACCTGGTCGCTCCCGGGGTCGCGGCCGGGTTCGGCTACTTCGCCTCCACGACCCTGAGCGACCTCACCGGTGCGGAACTGCCCTGGTGGCCGCTGTCGCTCCTGTGTGTGCTGGGCACCGGGGTGCTGGGCTGGCTGCGCGTCACGCTCAGCGCGAAGGTGCTGGGGGTGGCCCTGGTGCTGGAGGTGCTGGTGCTTCTGGTCATGGATATCGGAGTGCTGGCGGACCGGGGAACCGCCGCCCTGGACCTCACCTCCTTCGACCCGTCGGTGCTGGCCTCCTCGGACGGCATGGCGGGGATGTTCGTCCTGGTCATCGGCGCGTTCACCGGTTTCGAGGCGACCGCGATCTACGCCGAGGAGGCCCGCGACCCGGCCCGTACGGTGCCCCGCGCCACCTTCGTCGCCATCGGGTTCCTGGCACTGTTCTACGCGGTCGGGGTCTGGATCCTGATGGGCGGGCTCGGCACGGAGGAGTCGGTGTCGGCGGCCCGCTCCTCGGACGGCCCGCAGCTGACGTTCCACGTGGCGGAGCGGTTCGCCGGTCCCTGGCTCGCCGACTCGATGCACGTGCTGATCGTGGTCAGCGCCTTCGCCGCGACGCTGGCCTTCCACAACGCGGCGGCCCGCTACCTCTACGCCCTGGGCCGGGAGGGTCTGCTGCCGCGCCGCCTGGGCCGGGTGTCGGACCGCCAGGGGTCGCCGGTGGCCGCGGTCCTCGTCCAGACCGCCGTGGGCCTGGTGATCGTCGGGGGCGGGGCGCTGGCCGGCGCCGATCCGTACGGCGAGATCTTCCTGTGGACCAACAGCACCGGCGTCCTCGGCATCATGATCATGCAGGCCCTGGCCGCCCTCGCCGTCTGCTTCTTCTTCCGGCGCGACCGGCAGGGCATGTCCCGCTGGCGGGTCGGGGCCGCTCCGCTGATCGCATCGGTGGGGCTGACGGTGCTGTCGGTGCTCGCGGTGCTCCACTTCGACCTGCTGACCGGGCGCACCGGCGCGGTCAACGCGGCGCTGCTGGTACCGCTGCCGGTCGCCCTGGCGGCGGGTGCCGCGGTGGCCCTGCGCATCCGCCGCACCGACCCGGAGCGGTACGGGCGGCTCACCGAGGTGGACGTCGAGCGGGGCTGAACTCCGGCGCCGGCCGATCGGCGCGTACAGGGCCGGGGCCGTGCCGGTGCCGGCTCCCGGCACGGCCCCGGCCCCGGCCCTGTTCCCTCACCCGGCACCAGGTCCGGACCGGCGTGCGCGCGAAGCGGGTGACCGTCCTCGTCGTCCCTCTCGGCCCGTGGCCGCGGTCAGCGGCTCCCGGCCGTGATCCGGTGTGCGTACCGGTGCCCGGGAGCGATGGCTAGGACAGCTGGCCGGGCCTCGCCCACCCGGCTCGTCCCGCACCGCGGCCGGACGAGGGCGAACCGGGCGGCGTGGTCACCGTCTTCGGCCCGGCCGCGCGGCG
This sequence comes from Streptomyces sp. NPDC058195, assembly GCF_042883525.1. Classification (NCBI taxonomy): domain Bacteria; kingdom Bacillati; phylum Actinomycetota; class Actinomycetes; order Kitasatosporales; family Streptomycetaceae; genus Streptomyces; species Streptomyces sp. NPDC058195. The sequence continues at coordinate 13,914 of NZ_JBHVVM010000011.1, read as the reverse complement.
CCGGCTCCCTGCCCGGCCCGCCGGGCGTCCGGTCGGGTCTCCGGCGCGCGCGGCCGTCCGCGTGAGCGCGTTCCGCGAGTTCCGTGAACCGCTCGCCCCGGCAGGCAGACCCCTGTGCCGCGGAGGGGTGCCGTGCGGCCCGACATCGCCGGAACAGCACGCGGCGCGGGCGCTCACCAGCGCGATCGCCACATCCAGGACCCGTGCCCGTTCCGGCGTACGCGCGCGCTCGTACCCGTCCGTCGGGCCGGTATGGAGTGGCGCCCCGGGCCCTGCGGAACGGATGCGGGCCGGAGCCCGTCCAGTCGCCGCAACCACCTCTCATTGAAACTTCACACACCAGTAGGATGACGGGATGGAAGGGCTGAGCGAGCGCACGCGCCGACGCACCCGGGGCATCCGTGCCTCGGCCGTGCTCGGCTGGCTGTTCGTGCTGCTCGCCATGGTCTCGTGCTGTTCGATCGCCGCCCCGGGCGCGCACGGTCGCGCCACCCACCAGACGACCGCCAGTCAGGCCCTCACCACCGTCCACCTGGAACCGGTCCGGATCGTGGTGGCCCATGCCCCCGAGGACCGGGGGGCGGGCAGCTCCTGCCACGGCAGCTCCGAGCACGCGACCCCGGTCATCCTGCCCACCCCGAGCGCGCCGATGGCCCTGCCCTGCGCGATCGCCACCGCCCCGGTCGCCCCGCTCACCGGCGCGGCCGTCATCCGCGGCCCGTCCAACGACGCCGTGCACGACGTCGACCGGTTCCGTCTGCAGGTTCAGAGGATCTAGGAGCAGGGCCCCGTTCCCCGGGCTCCTCGGGGACGGATCACGCATGCCCTGTCTCTCTTCTCCCTTTCCTCCGCCGAACCCAAGGACACCCATGGCCAACGCCAAGCAGCAGAACTCCGCCGCCCGCCGCGCGAAGCTGGAGGAAGCCCGCCGCAAGGAGCGGGCCCGCGACCGGCGCAACCGCATCATCACCATCACCGCGTCCGTCGTCGTGGTCGGCGCGCTCGTCGCGGGCGGCGCGTATCTGATGTCCGCCGCCGACGACAAGGACAAGGCCGATACCCAGGCCAAGTCCTCGCCGGTGACGGGCGAGCGGACCTGGGACAAGCTCACCCAGAACCATGTCGAGAAGAAGGTCGACTACCCGATGAACCCGCCGGTCGGCGGCGATCACAACCCGGTCTGGATGAACTGCGACGCCGATGTCTACAGCAAGGCGATACCGAAGGAGAACGCGGTCCACTCCCTCGAACACGGCGCGGTCTGGGTCACGTACACCAGCAAGGCGAAGAAGGCCGACCTCGACAAGCTCCGCGAGCGCGTCGAGTCGACGCCCTACTCGCTGATGAGCCCGGTCGAGGACCAGGCCGCTCCGCTGATGCTCAGCGCCTGGGGCACGCAGGTGACGGTGAAGGACTCCGCCGACTCCCGGGTCGAGCAGTTCTTCACCAAGTACGTGCAGGGCGCGCAGACCCCTGAGCCCGGCGCGGCCTGCACGGGAGGGATCGCCCAGTGACATCGCCCGAGCCCCGCTCCTCCGCCCTCTCCTCGCGCCCGATGGTGCTGGCCGGCGGCGCGGTGCTGCTGCTGGCCCTGGGCCTGGTCGTGCTCATGCTCGTACGGCCCTCGTCGTCCGCGGGCCCCGGCGCACCCGCCTCGGCGTCCGCGCCCGCGGACCGTTCCGTCGATGCCGGGTTCGCCCGCGACATGTCGGTCCACCACCAGCAGGCGGTCGAGATGTCGTTCATCGTCCGGGACCGCACGTCCGACGTGGCGGTGCGGCGGCTCGCGTACGACATCATCAACACGCAGGCCAACCAGCGCGGCATGATGCTGGGCTGGCTGGAGCTGTGGGGGCGGGCGAAGTCGTCCAGCGCCCCGCCGATGCAGTGGATGGGGCACACCTTCGAACCGCGGGGCGACGGTTCGCTGATGCCCGGCATGGCGACCGACACCGAACTCGACGCGCTGCGCGCGGCGAAGGGCGAGGCCGCCGAGGTGCTGTTCCTGAAGCTGATGACCACGCATCACCGGGCCGGTGCGGAGATGGCCCAGGCGGCCGCCAACTCGGCGGACACCGCGGCGATCCGCGGCCTGGCGGCGGGCATGGTGCGCGGCCAGGAGTCCGAGATCGCGCTGATGGCCGACATGCTGAAGGAGCGCGGCGCGAAGGCCTGAGCACCGCTTGGCCAAAGCCCCTGTACCCCGCCGGGACGGGGGCTTTGGCACACCGGGCCGCCCGCACCGGCGATCGCATAGGCTCGGCCCGAGATGAAGAGGAACGCCACCCCGCTGGGGCCCAAGGCCGACAAGGACACCGTACGCCGGAGCAATCTCAGCCTGGTTCTGCGGGCCGTCCGCGACGAGTCCGGCGGCGGGGCGACCCGGGCCGCGGTCGCCGCCCGGGTCGGGCTGACCCGGGCCGCGGTGTCCTCGCTGGCCGAGCAGTTGCTCCGGATCGGATTCCTCACCGAATCGGGCAAGACCTTCAGCGGCCAGGCGGGCCGCCCCGGCACCCCGCTCAGGGTGGCCCGCACCGGACCCGCCGGGCTCGGCGTGGAGGTCAACATCGACTACGTGTCGGTGTGCGTCGTCGATCTGGCGGGCACCGGACGGGTACGGCTCACCGAACACCTCGACAACCGGGGCGTGCCGCCCGGGGAGGTCCTGGCGCGGGCGGCCGCCATCGCGGCGCGCACCCTGGAGTCCGCGCGCGAGCAGGAGTTGTCCCCGGTGGCGGTGACACTCGCGCTGCCCGGTCTGGTGTCCGGGGGCACGGTGCGCCAGGCGCCCAATCTGGGGTGGAACGGGGTGCCCGCCGACGAGCTGTTCGCGGCCGCGCTGGCCGCCGCGCGTCCCGGCCGTCCGGCGCTGCGGGTGCGGGCGGAGAACGAGGCCAATCTGGCGGCGCTGGCCGAGCTGTGGTTCGGCGGGCTCGGGCCGGTCGGCAGCTTCCTCTACCTGACCGGGGAGATCGGTGTCGGCGGAGCCCTGGTCGTCGACGGTGAGCTGTGGCGCGGGGCGCACGGGTTCGCCGGGGAGATCGGGCACGCGGTGGTGGACCCGGAGGGCCCGCGGTGCCGGTGCGGTTCGCGTGGCTGCCTGGAGCGGTACGCGGGTCAGACGGCGCTCCTGCGGGCCGCCGGGATCGAGGACGGCGGGGGCGGGGCCGGGGTGGCCGAGCTGGAGCGGCGGGCCCGCGCCGGGGACGGGCCAGCGGTGGCCGCGCTCGCGGAGGCGGGCCGGATGCTGGGCCGGGTGCTGTCGGGAGCGGTGAATCTGCTGGATCCGGACGCGGTGGTGCTCGGCGGGATCTACCGGAACCTGATGCCGTGGCTGGCGCCGCCCGCCGACGTGGAACTGACCGGCCGCGTGGTCTCGGGGCTCTGGTCGCCGGGGAGCGGGCGGCTGCGCCCGTCGTCCGGCGCGGGGGACGCGGCACGGGGCGCCGCCGCCCTGGTGCTGACGGAGGTACTGGCCGACCCGGTGGCGTACGCGGTGGACCGGCCGGGCTGACCCGGGCGACGAGCCTCAGGCGACGCCGAGCAGATGGTCCATCGCCAGCTGGTCCAGGGCCTCGAACGCCATGCCCCGTTGTGCCGCCGCGTCCACGTCGAACTCCTCGAAGGCCGAGCGGTCGGCCAGCAGTCCGCGCAGCCCGTCCCCGGCGGTGGGGCGGGCCAGCTCGTCGAGCCGGGAGACGCGCAGCGCCTCGCGGACGGCCGGATCGGCGCGGAAGGCGGCGGCCCGCTCCTTGAGGATCAGGTAGTTGCGCATGCAGCCCGCGGCCGACGCCCAGACACCGTCACGGTCCTCGGTGCGCGGCGGCTTGAAGTCGAAGTGGCGCGGGCCCGCGTAACCGGCCGTCTCCAGCAGGTCGACGAGCCAGAACGCCTGGCGCAGATCACCCGCGCCGAACCTCAGGTCCTGGTCGTACTTGATGCCGGTCTGGCCGTTCAGATCGATGTGGAAGAGCTTGCCCGCCCACAGCGCCTGTGCGACGCCGTGCGGGAAGTTCAGTCCGGCCATCTGCTCGTGCCCGGTCTCCGGGTTGACGCCGAACAGCCCGGGGCGCTCCAGGCGTTCGATGAAGGCGAGGGCGTGGCCGACGGTGGGCAGCAGGATGTCGCCGCGCGGCTCGTTCGGCTTGGGCTCGATGGCGAACCTCAGGTCGTATCCCTGCTCGGTGACGTACGCCCCGAGCAGGTCGAAGGCCTCCTTCATCCGGTCGAGAGCGACCCGTACGTCCTTGGCGGCGCCGGACTCGGCGCCCTCGCGGCCGCCCCAGGCGACGTAGGTGGTGGCGCCCAGTTCGACGGCGAGGTCGATGTTGCACAGGGTCTTGCGCAGCGCGTAGCGGCGTACGTCGCGGTCGTTGGCGGTGAACGCGCCGTCCTTGAACACCGGGTGGGTGAAGAGGTTGGTGGTGGCCATGGGGACGACCAGGCCGGCCGCGTCCAGGGCCTGCCGGAACCGCTTCACGGTCCCTTCGCGCTCGCTCTGCGTCGCGCCGAACGGGATCAGGTCGTCGTCGTGGAAGGTCACACCGTACGCGCCCAGCTCCGCGAGCCGTCGTACGGATTCGGCCGGGTCGACCGGCGCGCGGGTCGCGTCGCCGAACGGGTCGCGTCCCTGCCAGCCCACCGTCCAGAGCCCGAAGGTGAACCGGTCCTCGGGGGTGGGCGTGAAGCGTTCCGTCATCGCCTGGCCGCCTTCGCTGCGGTCGGGCCGGGGAGTCGCCAAGGCGCCCGGCCCATATTTGTTCAGTGCCATGACTAATGATGCACAGGGCAGCTCCGTCACGTAACCCCCAGAGGGCTGTCCCGCCAGGGATTGCGGGACAGCCCTAAGGCCCGGGGGCTGTTCGGCGTTCCCCCGCTCCCGTAATTTGTTCCGCGCGCGATCGAATACCGTGTCCCGGACCGCACAGGAAAGAGGAGCCCATGCCGCCGCGTACCGTCGTCATCGGCGTGGACAGTTCCACCCAGTCCACCAAGGCCGTCGTCGTCGACGCCGGCAGCGGCCGGACGCTCGCCGTCGGCCGGGCGCCGCACACCGTCGCGGGGGAGGCGGGCGCCCGGGAGAGCGATCCGGAGCAGTGGTGGGCGGCTCTGCGCACCGCCGTCCGCGCCGGGCTGGCCGAGTCCGGCGCCGAGGCCCGGTCGGTGGCCGGGATCGCGGTCGCCGGGCAGCAGCACGGGCTGGTCGTGCTCGACGCCTCGGGCCGCCCGCTGCGCCCCGCGATGCTGTGGAACGACACCCGCTCCGCCCCGCAGGCCGCCGCGCTCACCGCGGAACTCGGCGGCCCGGCCGCCTGGACCGCGCGGACCGGCTCGGTGCCGGTGGCCGCCGTCACCGCGTCCAAGTGGCGATGGCTTCGGCAGCACGAGCCGGACACCGCCGCCTCGGCCGCCGCGGTGCGCCTGCCCCACGACTTCCTGACCGAGCGGCTCGCGGGCACCGCCGTCACCGACCCCGGCGACGCCTCGGGCACCGGCTGGTACTCCACGGCGAGCGGCGGCTACGATCCCGCGCTCCTGGAACTCCTCGGGCTGGACGCCGCGCTGCTGCCACGGGTGGCAAGGACCGGCGCGGTCCGTGCCGGTGCGCTGACCGCCGAAGCGGCCGGAGCACTGGGCCTGAACGCCGGGACCGCCGTGGCCGCGGGCACCGGGGACAACATGGGCGCGGCCGTCGGTCTCGGCCTGGGCGCGGCCGGGCTGCTGGACCACCCCGTGCTCAGCCTCGGCACCTCGGGCACCGTCTTCGCCGCCTCCCGGACCCGGCCCGCCTCACCGGCCCTCTCCGGCTTCGCCGCGACGGACGGCACCTACCTCCCGCTGGCCTGCACGCTGAACTGCACGCTCGCCGTCGACAGGGTCGCCGCCCTGCTCGGCCTGGACCGCGACGACGCGGTCCCCGGCGGCGAGGCGGTGCTCCTCCCCTACCTCGACGGCGAACGCACCCCCGATCTGCCCACCGCCTCCGGGCTGCTCACCGGGCTCCGTCACGACACCACGCCCCAGCAGCTGCTCGGCGCCGCCTACGAGGGCGCCGTCGTCACCGTACTGCGTGCCCAGGACGAGCTGGCGCGGGCCTGCGGGCTCGACCCGGCAGACCCCTCGGTGGCCGCCCGCCCGCTCCGGCTGATCGGCGGCGGGGCGCGGGGGCGCGTCTGGGTGGACACGGTGCGGCGGCTCTCCGGGCGTCCGGTGATCGTGCCCGGCGGCGACGAGCCGGTGGCGGTGGGTGCCGCCGCGCTGGCCGCCGCCGCGGCCGACGGAGGTGACCCGGTGTCGATCGCCACCGGCTGGGGCACCGGCGGCGATGACCAACTTCCGCCGCTGCCAAGGGACTCGGCCGCATGGGAGCGGATCTGTTCGGTGCTGGACCGGGCGTTCGTCCCTCTGCTGGGCGGTTCCTGACGGACCCACGGACGGGTCCGGACCGGTTTGGGAATGCGAAGCGATCTTCACTAGTATCCGGCGATGATCATAAGAAAAAGGCTGACGGTCAGGGTGGGCATTCTGCTCGCCACCCTGACCGCCGGGCTCGGTTCGGCGCTCCCCGCCGCCGCCGACGAAGCCCCCGCCCCAGCATCCCCCAAGGTCGAGCTGGTGCTCGATGTCAGCGGCTCCATGCGCACCCGCGACATCGACGGCCAGTCCCGGATGACCGCCGCGAAGCAGGCGTTCAACGAGGTCCTGGACGCGGTGCCGGAGCAGGTGGAGCTCGGCATCCGCACGCTCGGCGCCAACTACCCGGGCGACGACCGCAAGGTCGGCTGCAAGGACACCAGGCAGCTCTACCCGGTCGGCCCGCTCGACCGCACCGAGGCCAAGACCGCCGTCGCCACCCTGGCACCCACCGGCTGGACCCCGATCGGCCCGGCCCTGCTCGGCGCCGCCGACGACCTCAAGGGCGGCGACTCCACCCGGCGGATCGTCCTCATCACCGACGGGGAGGACACCTGCGGTCCGCTCGACCCGTGCGAGGTGGCCCGCGACATCGCGGCCCGCGGCATCCACCTGGTCATCGACACCCTGGGCCTGGTGCCCAACACCAAGATCCGCGAGCAGCTGACCTGCATCGCCGAGGCCACCGGCGGCACCTACACCGCGGTCCAGCACACCGATGAACTCTCCGGCCGTGTCAAGCAGTTGGTCGACCGTGCGGCCGAGCCCGTCATCACCCCGGTGGCGACCGAGGGCGCGGACAGCTGCACCGACGCGCCGCAGCTCAAGCCCGGCCTCTACACCGACCGCGAGACCTTCGGTCAGCACCGCTGGTACCGGGTGGATGTACTGCCCGGTCAGGAGCTGCGCGCCTCGGTCAGCGTCTTCGCCGACCGCGCCGTGAACAACGACTACGGCGTACTGATGCGGGCGCTGACCGTGCACGGCCGTGAGATCGTACGGGGCTCGGAGTCCGGCACCGGCCGTACCGACGCGATCTCCTCCGGTCTGCGCTACCCGAAGCCCGAACTGGAGGGCACGGACAGCGACAAGCCCGCCGCCGAGACGGTGTGCCTCCAGGTCGGCAGCTCCTTCTCCGCCCCCGCCTCCGTGAAGACCCAGCCCGGTCTGCCGGTCGAGCTGACCATCGACGTGGTGGACGGCCCGGACAACGCCTCCGACCCCGCCGCCTTCGGCCTCGGCCGCGGCTGGTGGCTGCTGGCCGTGCTCGTGCTGACCGGACTGCTGGCCGGTCTGGTCTTCGGCTGGATCTCGCGCTGGCGCGTCGCCGTCTGGAGGACCAACTGATGACCAGAACGAACCGACTGCTCGCGGGCGCCCTGCTCACCGGGCTCGCCCTGCTCACCCCCGCGGGTGCGGCGCTGGCCGACGACCCGTCGGCGAGCCCGAGCCCCGGCGCCTCCGGTGACGGCTCCGGCCCCACCGAGGCCGGGACCACCTTCCGTACGGCGACCGCCCTCCAGCCGGGCCAGCGTGCCACCGCCGAGGCGTCCACGGGTGACTACCTGTACTGGGTGTTCCCCGCCGACGCGGGCGAGCGCGCCACCGTCGACGCGACGATCACCCTGCCGCAGAACGCCGCCCGGCACGGCACGTCGACCTGGCAGGTGGACGTGTACGACGGGCTGCGGCGCCGTCAGGCCTGCATGTACGGGCGGCAGACCGGCAAGGCCGTGGCCGACGCCCGGACGGTCGAGCTGAAGTGCGTGCTGCGGACCGTCCGCGCCTGGTCCGAGCCGTGGGCCGACGACCCGCTGCCGGGCAGCTACTACGTCCGGCTGACGGTCGTGGACCTGCCGTCGGCGGACCTCGGTCTGCCGGTGCGGACCGAGGTGGAGGTCACGTCGTCCGACAGGGGCGGCTCCGCCGATGTGGACGGCACGCTGTCGAAGCCGCTGGTGCCCGGCGTGTCCTCGGTGGCGCAGACCACGGACGGTTCGGCGGACGACGGCGATGGCGACGGCGACGGCGACGGCTCCACGCGGACGGTCGCGCTCGGCGGTGAACCCGAGGACGGCTGGGCCTCCGGCTGGTGGACCGACCGCTGGCTGTGGACGGTCGGCGGTGGCATCCTCGGAGCGCTCGCGGGCGTCTTCGGCTACTCCCTCACGCGCGGGCGCGGGCGCCCGTCCCACGTACCGCCGCACGCCTGACCCGCGGTTCCGTGACCGCCGGACGGCTCCGCTCCCCCACCGTCCGGCGGTCACGGACCGCCCTTTCTCCGCCACCCGCCGCCCGCCCCGTCCCCAGGCGGGCGACGGGTGGATAGGCTCGTCAACTCACGTACCGCATAGGGCCGATGGCATATCCAGACGGCGGGCGGTACGACTGAGCCCAGTCGCCGCGCACCGGTTCGGGTGCGCCATGAGGGAGCGGAGACCTCCATGTCCACGGAGACCGGCCCGGCCGTCGATGCCCGGCCGCGCAGCCACCGGATCGTGCCGGGCCCGAAGGGGCTGCCGTTCCTCGGCAGCCTGCCGCAGTTCGGGAAGGACCCGCTCGCCTTCTTCGGGCGGCTGCGCTCGTACGGGACGATGGTGAGCTGGCGGTTCGGCCCGAACCGCTGTGTGTTCATCGCCGATCCGGAGTGCGTGGGCGAGCTGCTCACCGAGACGGAACGCACCTTCGACCAGCCCGCCCTGGGCATCGCCTTCCGCACGGTGATGGGCAACGGCGTGGTGGTCGCCCGTGGTACGGACTGGCGGCGCAAGCGCTCCCTGGTACAGCCCTCGGTGCGGCCCAGGCAGGTGCGGTCGTACGCGTCGACGATGGCGGGCAGCGCGGTGGAGCTGGCGGACAGCTGGTCGGACGGTGACCGGGTCGACGTCAAGCGGGAGATGGCGGCGCTGACCCAGCGGATCGCGGTGCGCACCATCTTCGGGGTGGACACGGCGGCCGACGCGGAGGCGATGGGCCGGGCGATGGACGTGGCGCAGCTGGAGATCGGCAAGGAGTTCGCCGGGCTCGGCGCCATCCTGCCGGACTGGGTGCCGACGCCCGGCCGGGCCAGGATCAAGAAGGCCGCCGCGGTCATCGACGCCGAGGTGGCCCGGGTCGTCGCCCGCCACCGCGACGGCGGGGACGAGCGCCCCGACCTGCTGAGCAGGCTGCTGACCGCGGTCGACGGGGCGGGGGCCCGCCTCACCGACCAGGAGATCCGTGACGAGACGGTCACGCTGTACATAGGCGGGCACGAGACGACCAGCTCCACCCTGGTGTGGGCCTGGTACCTGCTGGCGCGCGAGCCCCGGGTGCGTGCCGCGCTGGCCGAGGAGCTGGACCGGGTGCTCGGCGACCGGGAGCCCGGTTTCGAGGACTACGCACAGCTGACGTACACGCAGTCCGTGGTCAAGGAGACACTGCGCCTGTATCCGACGATCTGGCTGGTCACGGGGGTCGCGAAAGAGGGGGCGCGGATCGGCGGCGTGCCGATGCCGCGGGGCACGCGGGTGTGGAGCAGCCAGTGGGTGACGCACCGCGACGCACGGTGGTTCCCCGAGCCCGAGGAGTTCCGCCCCGAGCGCTGGGATCCCGAGACCGGCGACGACGTCCCGGAGTACGCCTGGTTCCCGTTCGGCGGCGGCCCGCGGGTCTGTCTGGGCACCCGGTTCGCGATGGTCGAGGCGGTGCTGGTGCTGGCCGTGCTGGCGCGCCGCTTCGAGCTGGTGGTGGACCCGGGTGTCGTCAGCCCGGTGCCGTCGTTGACGCTCCAGCCCGACCGGGAGGTCATGGCGACGGTCCGCAGGCGGTAGCGGACGCCCCGACGGGCGCGCGCGGGGAAGCGAGGTCCATGCCCTGTCGATGTGGTGGCGGAGAGGACCCGATTGACGGCTGAGCGCACCCGCCGGGCGCGCGGGGATGCGAGCGGGGCGGGAGACGCCGGGCACGCGGGGAAACGAGCGGGGCGGGAGACGCCGTGGCGAGGTGGCCGGGACCGCTGAGCGAGGAGCCCGTTCTCTCGCGGAGACCGGGTCGTACGGTTCACACTGTCCATGTCGGCCGCGCCGGTCGGCGGACCGCACGAGCAGGCCGTCGGCGCACGTCGGCGGATGTCGATGCACGCCGATCGAAGGGGAGAACCACCATGCGCCTCCGCTCCGCCCTCACGCCCGCGCTCTGCGCCGCGGCAGCCCTGGCCCTGACCGGCACCGCGGCGGCGGCCACAGCCGGGTCCTCGCCCGCCGCTGCCGCCCCCGCGACCTGCCAGGAGAAGAACCTCGACGTGCGTGCCGCGCCCGGCGGGCAGCGGAACGTCGCCCGGATCAGCGTCACCAACAACGGCGGCCGCACCTGCGTGGTGGACCGCATCCCCACCATCACCTTCCGGGGGCTGGACGGCTCCGCCGGTCCCGTACCGCCGTCCGGGAGCGCGCCTTACACGCTGTCCGCCGGTGAGCGGGCCTACGCCGCCGTGCGCACCGCGGACCCGGCGGCCACCGAGGGCCGTGTGGTCGACAGCCTGTCCGTCGCGGCGGACCCCTCCCACTACGGGGTGACCTTCGGCGCGGCGGCCGTGGGCATGCCCCGGGGCGTCCATGTCTGGGAGCCGGTCACCACCCTGTGGCAGGAGTCGAGCGCCGCGGCGGACAGCGCGCTGGCGAACGCGCTGGGCTGACCGCGGGGGCTCAGCCGTTCAGCAGGACGGGGAAGGCGGCCATGTCGTTCTGCGTCATGACCGGCAGCTTCGTGAGGTCCTCGTCCGGTACGGCGGCGCGCAGGGCGGGGAAGCGGCGGAACAGCGCGGGCAGGGCGATCTGGGCCTCGACCCGGGAGAGCGCGGCACCGGGGCAGATGTGGGGGCCGTGGCCGAAGGTCATGTGGCGGATCGGGGCCGGCCGGCCGGTGTCGAAGGAGTCGGCGTCCGCGCCGTGCTGCCCGGTGTCGCGGCCGATCGCCCGGTAGGAGATGACCACTCCCTCGCCCCGGGGGATCGTGGCGTCGCCGACCTGGATGTCCTCGGTGGCGAATCGCATCAGCAGGTGTGTGGTGGGCGTGTCCCAGCGCAGGGTCTCCTCGATCACGGTCTCCCACGGGATCTCCCCGTCGAGGACCCCGCGCAGTTGTCCGGGGTGGGTGAGCAGGGCGCGTACGGCGTTGAGGATCAGTCCGATGGTGGTCTCGTGCCCGGCGGCGACCATCGCCTTGAGGTTGCCCACGACCTCCTCCTCGGTGAGCGGTTCGCCGCCCTCCTCGGCGAGGATCAGCGCACTGGTGAGGTCGTCGGCGGGGTGCGCGGTCCGCTCCCGTACGAGTGCGGCGTAGAAGACGTCCAGGTCGGCGAGGAGCGCGAGCCGTTCCTCCTGCGGGGTGAGCATCGAGAAGAACGCCTTGTAGCGGCGCAGCAGCATCGGGTGTTCGGCCTCGTCGACGCCCATGAGCATGCCGACGACCCGCATCGGCAGCGGCTGGGCGAACACGGACTTGAGGTCGACCACGCCGTCCTCGCTCCGCGCGGCCTGCTCGGCGAGGGCGTCGAGGAGCTCCTCGGTGAACTTCTCGATGCTCGGGCGGATCTCCTCCAGCCGACGTGGGGTGAGCGCCTGGGAGATCTTGGTGCGCAGGCGCCGGTGCTCGGCGCCGTCCACGGTGAACATGGACCGTCCGGCGTCGATCATGCCGATCAGGGGCCAGGCGTGGGTGACCTCGCCGCGCTGCCAGAGCCCCCAGGCGTCGAGGTCCTTCACCAGGCGCGGGTCGACGAGCAGTTGGCGGGCGAGGGCGTGCTGGGTGACGGCGAGGGCCGGTACGCCGAGGAGTTCGATCCTGGCGAGCGGGCCCGCGTCGCGCAGCCGGGCCGTCTCGCCGTCGAGGTCCTGGACGAGGGGGTCGATGACGACGGCCCCGTTGGCGGCGGCGTGCGGGCAGTTCACAACGGGTCTCCTGTCGGGCGTACGGGGGCGAAGCTCACGGGCAGCGCGGTCATCCCGCGCAGAAAGGCGGACTGCCGCCGTACCAGTTCCGGTACGGGTACGGAGAGTCCCAGGTCGGGAAGCCGGTCCAGCAGCACTTCGATGCCGGTGCGGGCGATGATCTCGGCGATCTCCTGTGCGGGGAAGGGGCAGCGGTATTCGCCGTGGCTGAAGGCGAGGTGGGCGCTGTTGCCGCTGTGGCCGGACGGGCCGTGGGCGGTGGCGAGGTGCTGGCGGATGTGCGGATCGGCGTTGGCCGCACCCAGGCCCAGCAGCAGCATGTCACCGGCGCGGATGTTCCGGTCGGCGAGCCGGGTGTCGCGGGCGGCCCAGCGCCCGGCGAGGATCTGGGTCGGTCCCTCCTCCCAGAGCACTTCGTTCATGGCCTCGGCGACGCTGTGCCGGCCCCCGGTGAGCGCGACCGCGAACTGGTCGTCGGTCATCATCAGTCTCAGCGAGTTGCCGATCCAGTCGGCCGTGGTGAGGTGCCCCGCGGCCGTGATGGCCATCAGGTCGAGCACGTACTCCTCGTCGGTGAACTCTCCGGCGTACGCGAGCATGCGTGAGGTCACGTCGGTGCCGGGCGCGGCCCGCCGGGCCTCCAGCAGCCGGCGCATGTGCTCGCCGAACCGGAGATGGGCCTGCTGGGCGCCGGGGCCGCCGTCGGCCAGGTCCCTGAGCACCCCGGCGATCAGGGGGCCGTCCTCGTCGGGGAAGCCGAGCAGCCGGGCGAGGACGAGCACCGGGAGCGGGACGGCGAAGTCGGCGATCAGGTCGGCGGTGCCGCGCTGGCAGAAGCCGTCGACGAGACGGTCCGCCAGCTCTTCGCAGACCCTGCGGAGTTCGAAGTGCTCGACCTCCTCCAGCGCCTGGCCGACCATCGCGGCGTGGCGCCGGTGCTCGGCACCGGCGGTGAAGTAGATGGACGGCATCGGGCGGCCGACCATGGGCAGCAGCGGCCAGTCCTCGGGGATGCTCCCCCACTGGTTCCACAGCCCGACGTCCCTGGGGAACAGCTCGCCGTCGCTGGTGACCTGGTGGAGTTCGCGGTAGCCGATGACCAGCCAGGCGGGAACCGCGCCGGGCAGCTCCACGGGTACGACGGGACCGTACCGGCTGCGCATGGAGCGGTAGACGGTGTGCGGTTCGGTGTGGAATCCGGGCCCGCTCAGGGGCACGCGGGACAGGTCGCCGCCCATCGGGCAGCGTCCCTCGGCGGGCGTCGGGACGTCGGAGTGGCGCTCGGGCACCGCGGATGCGGGCGTCGTCATCGTACGGAATCTCCTGCAACGAAGGCTTCGCTCGGTCTGCGGTGGTCGGCCGATCAACGCGGCTTCACTATAAGGACGTTCGGTGACTCTTCATGTGCCGTTTCCGATCATTCCTCTTATTTATTCGCCCGAAGAAGCCCGCAGACGCCCGCACTTCGCCTCGTGGGGAGGAAAAGCGGCGGGGCCCCCCCCCGGGGGCCACCCGGGGCCGCACCCCGCGGGGGGCCCCCGGCTGCGTAGAAGCCAGAACCCCCAGCCAC